>NZ_JAXCWG010000003.1:0-366097 GCF_034045195.1 Frigoribacterium sp. CFBP9030 | reverse complement strand
CGAGGTGACGCTCGCCGCGGCGACCTCGGTGTTGGCGTTCCACAGCGCGAAGGTGCCCGCGCCGCCGAGGAGGAGGGCGATACCGGCGGCAGCGGCGGTGGCGGCGGTGGCGGCAGGCGCTCCGGCGGCGGCCGGCTCTGGCCCGGACTCTTCGAACCAGACACGACTCACGACCCACGACCACCCACTCGAAAGGACCACCCCATGTCGAAGCAGTCAATCTTCGGTCGCATCGCCCAGCTGACGAGGGCGAACATCAACAGCCTCCTCGACCAGGCGGAGGACCCGGGCCTCATGCTCGATCAGCTGGTCCGCGACTACACGAGCAGCATCTCGGAGGCCGAGAGCGCCGTCGCTCAGACCATCGGCAACCTGCGTCTCATCGAGCAGGACCATGCCGAGGACGTCGCCGCCGCCGCCGACTGGGAGCGCAAGGCGCGCGCTGCGAGCGGGAAGGCCGACGAGCTGCGCGCCGGTGGCAACACGGTCGACGCCGACAAGTTCGACGCCCTGGCGAAGGTCGCCCTCGGCAAGCAGCTGTCGGCCGAGAAGGAGGCGAAGGACGCCGAACCGACCATCGCCTCGCAGACGCAGGTCGTCGACAAGCTGAAGACGGGTCTGACGCAGATGCGCGGCAAGCTCGACCAGCTGAGCAGCAAGCGCGACGAGCTGAACGCGCGGGCGAAGTCGGCCGAGGCGCAGTCGCGGGTCGCCGACGCCGTCAAGAGCATCGACCTGATGGACCCGACGAGCGAGATCAGCCGCTTCGAGGACAAGGTGCGTCGCGAGGAGGCGAAGGTGCTCGGCCAGCAGGAGCTCGCGGCCTCCAGTCTCGACGCGCAGTTCGAGGGCCTCGAGGACCTCGACGAGCAGACCGAGATCGAGGCGCGCCTGGCCGCGCTCAAGCTCGGAGCATGACCGTCGGCACCGCGGGCGCGTCGAGCCCCTCGAGCGGGTCACCCCGGTCGGCGCCCGCAGCGTCGTCGGGTCGACTCGTCGGGATCGACGTCGCCCGCGGTGTCGCGGTGCTCGGCATGTTCGCCGCGCACATGTGGCCGCGGGAGCTGCTCGACGAGCGCGTCTTCGACGGCCGCTCCGCGATCCTGTTCGCCACCCTTGCCGGGATCTCGCTCGGTCTCGTCTCCGGCGGGGCCCGCGCGACGCCGCCCGGTCGACGGGCGAGGGTCTCCGCCTCGATCGCCATCCGGGCCGCGCTGCTCATCGTGCTCGGACTCCTGCTGCAGGCCTGGAACGTCTACGTGCTCGTGATCCTCCCCTACTACGGCGTGATGTTCCTCCTGCTGCTGGGCGTCCTCTGGCTGCCTCGGCGCCTCCTCGTCCCCCTCGCCGCGGTCGTCACCGTCGCGGCCCCGTTCGCGGCCACCCTCGTGCCGGTCGGCCCGGTCGGCGACACCACCCTGTCGGGCCTTCCCGGTCTCGCGGCGGACGCCCTGCTCGTGGGGGCCTACCCCGCCCTCGTGTGGCTGCCGTTCCTCATCGCGGGACTCGTCGCCGCCCGCAGCGACCTGGCCCGGCCGAAGACGGCGCGACTGCTGATCATCGTCGGCGTCATCGCCGCCGTCGTCGGCTACGGCGCGCGATTCCTGCCAGGGGCCGCCACCGTCGCGGCTCTCGACCCCGCCGATCACGAGGGCATGCCGGCCGAGATCGTCGGCTCGGGCGGCGTCGCCCTCGCCGTCGTCGGGCTGCTGCTCGTGATCACCGGCGCGGCCCGTCCCGACGGAAGCGCGACCCGCGTCGTCCGTGCGCTCCTCGCTCCGCTCGCCGCGACGGGTGCCCAACCGCTGACCGTCTACACCCTGCATCTGCTCATCACGGCGCCGCTCTTCACCGCGTACCGGTCGACGATCGGGTCGTACGGGCTCCCCCTCGGCTGGCTCGTCGCGGCCGTGATCGGCACCCTCGTCTACGCGACCCTGTGGCGCCGGTTCGTCGGACGCGGTCCGCTCGAACGTCTGGTGGCTCGGGCGAGCCGGCCCTGGGAGACCCGAGAGGCCGCCCTCGCCCGCTGACCCGCGCCTCCTCGGGGCACGGCGTCGCCGCCTCCGCAGCGCACCGGATCATCCGCCACGGCGCCCCCGGGCTGTGCCAGACTGACGCGCGTGAGGTTCGTCGTGGTTCCGCAGTGGCAGGGTTCTCCGTCGTCGAGGGCCATGCGGCTCGCCGAGGGCGCCTACGCGGTGCTCGGCGATCTGCCCGCGTCCGCCACGACCCTGGTCGAGGTCCCCGTGGGCGCCGGCGACTCCCTCGGCAGCCCCGTGCACCGGCTCTCGTCGGTGCTGACCGTCGCCGACGCGCTGCAGCAGGAGCTCGCGACGGCGGACTCGCCCGCGCTGGTCGTCGGCGGCGACTGCGGCATCGAGCTCGGCGCCGTGCGGCATGCGCTCACCCCCTCGACGGCGGTCGTCTGGTTCGACGCCCATCCCGACCTGCACAGCCCCCGCAGCAGCGAGAGCGGCGCCTTCAGCGGGATGGTCCTCCGTGCCCTGGTCGGCGACGTCGCCGACGACCTCCCGACCCTCGACCCGGCCGAGACGCCCCTCGACCCGAGCCGCATCGTGCTCGCCGGCGCGCGCACCTTCGACGACGCCGAAGACCGCTACGTCGAGAGCCGGCGCGTGACGACCATCTCGTCGCTCGACCTGTCGCCCGACGACGTCGTCGCCGCGGTCGCCGAGACCGGCGCCACCGAGGTGTATCTGCACGTCGACCTCGACGTGCTCGACCCGGGCACGCTCGACGGCCTGCTCGCCCCGCAGCCCTTCGGCATCGACCTCGCGACCCTGATCGCCACCATCACGGCCCTGAAGTCGCGCTTCACCCTGGTCGGCGCGGGGCTCTGCTCGTTCGCACCCGTCGACGCGGCCAGCGCATCGGACGACATGGGCACCATCCTGCGCATCGTCGGGGCCCTCTCGCGATGAGCGGCGCCGACGCGACGGGCGGCACCGGCGCCGCCGACCGCCCCCGGGTCAGCGTCGAACGACGCGGCCACGTGCTCCTCATCGGGCTCGATCGACCCGAGAAGCGCAACGCGGCCGACCTGCGGATGCTGCGCGAGCTCTCGCTCGCCTACGGCCGCCTCGACCGCGATCCCGAGCTGCGCGTCGGTCTCGTGTTCGCCCACGGCGACCACTTCACCGCCGGGCTCGACCTCGGCGACGTCATGCCCGCCGTGACGGACGCCGGGCTGGACATCGTCCCCGAGGGCGGTCTGCACCCGTGGCAGGTCGACGGCAGCTCGCTCACGAAGCCCGTGGTCATGGCCGTGCAGGGCACCTGCCTGACCCTGGGGGTCGAACTGGCGCTGGCGAGCGACATCGTCGTGGCCGACTCGTCGACGCGCTTCGGTCAGATCGAGGTGAGCCGCGCGATCCTGCCCTTCGGCGGCGCCACGACGCGACTCCCCCGCCGGGTCGGCTGGGGCGATGCGATGCGGTATCTGCTGACGGGCGATCTCCTCGACGCCGAGGAGGCGCGGCGCATCGGGCTCGTCCAGGAGGTCGTCCCCGAGGGGGCCGCCTTCGATCGGGCCCTCGCCCTGGCCGAGCGGATCGCCTCGCAGGCGCCGCTCGCGGTGCAGGCGACTCTGGCGAACGCGCGACTCGCGCTGCGCGAGGGCGAGGCCGCGGCCGAGGCGCGCCTGCAACCCGAACTGGTGCGGCTGCTGACCAGTGACGACGCCCGCGAGGGGCTCGCCGCGTTCACGGAGCGCCGCGAGGCGCGCTTCTCCGGCTCCTGACCGGCGCGACGCGCGCGCACGACCGGCGCACACGACCGGCGCGCACGACTGACGCGCACGACCGACGGGCCGGGCGCACGACGAAGCCCGCCCCCCGAGGGGAGCGGGCTCCGGGCGTGATGACGCGTCTTACTTGAAGACGTCTTTCACGTCTTCGCCGGTCTTCTTGGCACTCGCGGCGGTCTGGTCCTTCTGACCCTCGGCCTTGAGGCTGTCGTCGCCCTTGTGGTCGCCGACCGCCTCCTTCGCCTTGCCCGCGATGTCCTGAGCGGCGTTCTTGATCTTGTCGTCGAGTCCCATGAAGACCTCCTCTGCTTGGCGCGTCAGCGCGTGGTGATTGCACGGTATCGAGCACCGCGTCCACATCGACCGAACGCACATCCGGCGTTCAGGATCGCCGCGTGGAACGGCCAGGGCACGGCCGGACGGATGCTCGGGGGCGAGGACTACGGTCAGGGCATGACGACATATGACCTCATCGTGATCGGCGCCGGCGCAGTCGGCGAGAACGTGGCGGACTACGCCAAGCGCAAGGGGCTGACGGTGGCCCTCGTCGAAGGGGAGCTCGTCGGCGGCGAGTGCTCCTACTGGGCGTGCATGCCGTCGAAGGCGCTGCTGCGCTCCACCGCCGTCGTGCGTGCGGCCCGGGCCGTCGACGGGGCGGCCCAGGCCGTGACCGGCGACGTCGACGTCGCCGCCGTCCTCCGCCGTCGCGACTCCTTCACGAGCGGCTGGGACGACTCGGGCCAGGCCGACTGGGTGTCGGGGGCCGGCATCGATCTCATCCGCGGTCACGCGACCATCACCGGCGTCAAGGAGGTCACGGTCGACGGCGTCGTCCACACCGCGACCCACGCCGTCGTCGCCGCCACCGGCTCGACCGCCCTGCTGCCCGACATCCCGGGGCTCGCCGAGGCGCGCCCGTGGACGAGCCGCGAGGCGACCAGCGCGAAGAGCATCCCGCAGAGCCTCGTCGTGATCGGCGGCGGCGTCGTGGCGACCGAGATGGCCACGGCCTACCAGGGGCTCGGCGCGACCGTCTCGCTCATCGCCCGCAGCGGCCTGCTCG
This sequence comes from Frigoribacterium sp. CFBP9030, assembly GCF_034045195.1. Lineage (NCBI taxonomy): Bacteria > Bacillati > Actinomycetota > Actinomycetes > Micrococcales > Microbacteriaceae > Frigoribacterium > Frigoribacterium sp. CFBP9030. Next base: position 361,265 of record NZ_JAXCWG010000003.1, on the reverse strand, counting down.
GCGGCCAGGAGCCCTTCGCCGGCGAGCTCGTGGGCGACGGTCTGCGCGAGCTCGGAGTCGACCTCCGCCTGGGGGTCTCGCCGACGTCGGTCGTCCGCACCGAGCACGACACCGTCGAGGTCACCCTCGACGACGGGAGCACCATCGTCGCCGACGAGGTGCTCGTCGCGACCGGGCGCGTGCCCCGCACCTCGGACCTCGGTCTCGAGAACGTCGGCATCGAGCCGGGCGACTGGCTGCAGGTCGACGACACCCTCCTGGTGCACGGCACCGACTGGCTGTACGGGGTCGGCGACGTCAACCACCGCGCGCTCCTCACCCACCAGGGCAAGTACCAGGCCCGCGCGGCCGGAGAGGTCATCGCCGCCCGCGCGCAGGGCACCGAGCTCTCCACCGCGCCGTGGGGCACCCACGTCGCGACGGCCGACGACGCCGCCGTGCCGCAGGTCACCTTCACCGACCCCGAGGTCGCCAGCGTGGGCCTGACCGCCGAGGCCGCAGGCCGGCGCGGGCTCGACGTCCGCGTCGTCGACTACGACCTCGCCTCGGTCGCCGGTTCCGCCCTGCACTCCGACTCGTACAAGGGCCGGGCCCGGCTCGTCGTCGACGAGAGCCGCAAGGTGGTCGTCGGCGCCACGTTCGTCGGCCCGGACGTCAGCGATCTGCTGCACGCCGCGACGATCGCGGTCGTCGGCGAGGTGCCGATCGACCGCCTGTGGCACGCCGTGCCGTCGTACCCGACCGTGAGCGAGGTGTGGCTCCGGCTGCTCGACGTCTACGGGCGTCCGTGACGGGCATCCTGCTCGACTCCCCCGTGTCGCGGCTGGGCTGCTCGTTCGCGACCCTGGTGGGGCTCGCCGTCGGCGTGCCCCTCAGCTCGGGTCGCATCCGGGTGGTCGGCGACCTGATCGTCTGCCGTGGCCTGCCCCGGTGGGCCTTCCGTCGCGGCGGCACCTGCGTCGGCCGGGTCTACCTGACCCGGCACAACGACGGCCCGCGGGTGCTCCGCCACGAGGCCGTGCACGTCACGCAGTGGCGTCGATACGGCATGCTGATGCCACTGATGTACTTCCTGGCCGGCAGCGACCCGCTGACGAACAGGTTCGAGATCGAGGCCGGCCTCGAGGAAGGCGGTTACCGATGACCCGCACCGTGATCATCACCGGAGCGAGCAGCGGTCTGGGCCGCGAGGCCGCGAAGGCCCTGGCGAAGGGCGGCGCGGATCTCGCGATCGTCGGTCGCAACCCCGAGCGCACGCGCGCCGTCGCCGACGAGGTGGGCGGCACGGCCTTCGTGGCCGACTTCGACCGACTGGACGACGTCCGCTCGCTGTCGGAGCGCCTCCTCGAGAGGTACCCTCGCATCGACGTGCTCGCCAACAACGCCGGCGGCCTCGTCAACCCGCGGGGGCTGACGGCCGACGGGCACGAGCGGATCCTCCAGTCGAACCACCTCGCGCCGTTCCTGCTGACCAGGCTGCTGCTGCCCCGACTGGTCGAGAGCCGGGCCCGGGTCATCTCGACGGCGAGCGTCGCGAACCTGTTCGGTCGTGTCCGCCTCGACGACCTGGACTGGGCGAAGCGCCCGTGGCTCGGCGGCTGGCGGCAGTACGGCACGAGCAAGATCGAGACGATCCTGTTCATCCGCGAGCTGGCGAAGCGCACCGGTCTCGAGGCGTTCTCGTTCCACCCCGGCATCGTCAAGACCAACTTCGGCGCGGACTCGCCGATGTGGCGGATGGCCAACGTGCTGACGAACGGTCACTACGGCATCTCGGCCGCGGCCGGCGCACTGCCCCTGATCCAGCTGGCGGGCCCCAGCACGGTCGGCGTGCCGAGCGGCACCTACTTCGACCAGCTCAAGCCGAACGGGCTGGTCGTGCCCCAGGCGAAGGACGACTCGCTCGCCGCCGCCCTGTGGGACCGCAGCTCGGAGATCGTCGGACTGCCGTCGGCGGTCTGAGGAGCGGTCAGAGTTCGGCTCGGCCGAGTCGCCAGTAGCCCATGAAGGCGACCTGGCGCCGGTCGATGCCGACCTCGGCGACGAGGAACCGGCGGAGGGTCTTGATGGCCGCGGCCTCGCCCGCGAGCCAGGCGTAGAGCTCGCCTTCGAGGGCCTGCCCGGGGAGCGCCGCGCCCTGAGGGACATCCCACAGGATGTCGTGGTCGACGTCGACCTCGTCGACCTCGACCCCGTGGTGCCAGGCGGCGACGTAGCGCTTCGTCCAGCCGCGGACGGCGTCGATCAGCAGGGCGCCGTGCTCGGCACCCGACGTCGATCGGGGCAGCCAGTGGACGCTCACCCCGGCCGGGGCCACGAGCGCGAGGGCGTCGTCGGCGGTCGGCACCTCGAGGAACACGCAGCCGCGTGCGTCGGAGGGGAGACTCTCGACGATGGACGACACCGCCGGGACGGCCGTCTCGTCGCCGGCGATCAGGACCGAGGAGGCGCCCCGCGGGTTCCACTCGACCCCGCTGCCGGTCACGCCGCTGGTGGCGTCGGGCCCCACGAGCATCGCATCGTCGCCGACCGAGACCTCGGCCAGCCAGGCGGCCGCGGGGCCGCCGTCGGCGTGCACGACGAAGTCGACGTCGACCTCGCCCAGCGCGGGGCGGACGGCACGGGCCGTGTACGTGCGGAACGGGTTGCGCTCGTGGTCGGGCAGCGCCCGCCACCCGCCCCACCAGTCGCCCGACGGGAAGGTGTCGAACCCGGTGGCCTCGAGCGGGAGGACGACCTTGATGCGCTGATCGAGACCGTCGGCGCCGAAGTCGACGAGATCGGGCCCCGCGAAGGTCAGCCGGACGAACGACGGCGAGAGCCGGACCCGACGCACGATGCGAGCCCGGTAGGGACGGTGCGCCGGCTTGGAGGCGGCCTCGGGTTCGACGACATCGCCTTCGACGGTCACGGGCGAGGCGTCGAGCGATGAAGTAAGCACACCCTAAGTATGGCATGCCTTACCTGAGCGGCGACAGGCCCACCGGGAGGAGATCAGAGCGCGACGGCCCCGTCGACCGCGTGGAACACGCGGTGCAGATCGTGGCGCAGGTCGTAGGCGAACGACGGAGGCCCGGCGATCCAGATCACGTGCTCGCCCCCGACGAGCGACTCGGTGTCGACGTACATCTCGGCGAGCCAGGCCCGGACGGCGCGTTCGAGCGCCTCGCCGCGGTCGCACGACCGGCCGGAGCCGGGCGCACCCGACCGGCGATCACGGGCGAGCCAGGTGACGGACACCCGGCCCGGCGAGGCGAGCGGCACGATCTGGCTGCTGTCGTCGACCTCGACGAAGACCTGCCCCCTGGCGCAGAGCGGCAGGGCCGCCAGCATGCCGCGGAGGTGGTCGATCGAGGTGGCGTCGCCGGCGAACAGCACGCGCGTGGCGTCGTGCTGCAGGGGCGGGTCGCTGTATTCGAGGAACATGTCGGAATCAGTATAGGTAAGCCTCACCTATCTCGCGACGCGTCCACCTGATTCACACCCTGGTGGTAGGTTCTGACGCGTCCGCGAGTCCGTCAGCGACCCGCGGCGAGGGGCCGCGCCGTGTCCGACAGCACCACGGTGGCGGATCGTGACGACCGTTCCGCCAGCGACCGGAGATCCCCCGCAGCAGAGCCGAGACCACCTCGGCATCCTTCGCCGGGGCATCGACGCCCCGGCCCTCCCCCGGAAGGCCCCTCCGCGTGCGCACCCTGCCCCTCCTCGCCGCCGTCACCGCTCTCGTGCTCGTCACCGCCGGCTGCTCGTCGTCCACCGACTCCGACCGGTCGGGCGCACCCGATCCGGACGCCACGGTGACCGTCGGTCTCGTCCTCGAGCCGACCGACCTCGACATCCGGCGGACCGCGGGCATCGCCCTCGACCAGGTGCTGATCGACAACGTCTACCAGGGTCTCGTCGGCCGCACGCAGGACAACGAGATCGTCGACGTCCTCGCCTCCTCGCACGAGGTGAGCGACGACGGACTGACCTACACCTTCACCCTCGCCGAGGGAGTGACCTTCCACGACGGGGCCGCGCTCACCGCGGACGACGTCGTCTGGTCGCTGCAGCAGGTCGCCGACGACGACACCCTCGCGAACCACGGCGACCTGGACGCCGTCGAATCGATCGCCTCCCCCGACCCCTCGACGATCGTTCTCACGCTGTCGCGCCCCGACTCGGCGCTCCTGTTCTCCCTCACCGGTCGTGCCGGTCTCGTGCTCGAGCAGGCCGCCGACAACGACCTGTCGACGACGGCGAACGGGACGGGCCCGTTCACGCTCGAGAGCTGGACCCAGGGCGACAACCTCCGTCTCAGCCGCAACGACGACTACTGGGGCACGCCCGCCGGGGTGGGCGGCGTCGACTTCCGGTACATCCCCGACCCCTCCGCCCGGATCAACGCCTCGATCTCGGGTGAGATCGACGTGCAGACCGCGGTGGACGCCACCCTCCGCAGCCAGCTCGACGGGATCGACGGCCTCACGGTCGACGAGGGGAAGACGACGGACAAGTACACGCTCGCCTTCAACAACGCCGTCGAGCCGTTCACCGACCCCCGCGTGCGCAAGGCCATCCGACTCGCGGTCGACAACGACGCGCTGATCGCGGCGACCGGCGGGTCGGCGGTCGACCAGGGCGGACCGATCCCCGAGCTCGACCCCGGGTACCGCGACCTGACGGACGTCGACGCGTACGACCCCGACGCCGCCCGGGCACTGCTCGACGAGGCCGGGCTGTCCGACCTCGACCTGACCCTCGAGTACGCGAACGTCTACCCCGCGGCCATCGGCGACGTCCTGACCACCCAGCTGAAGGCCGTCGGCATCACGCTGACGGTCGACCAGGTCGACTTCTCGACCTGGCTGACCGACGTCTTCGTCGCCCCGTCCGACGGCTCGCCCCGTGACTTCCAGCTGAGCATGGTCAACCACGCCGAGACCCACGACTTCGGCAACTGGGCCGACCCCGACTACTACTTCGGCTACGACTCCCCCGCCGTCCAGGAGCTCTACGCGGCCTCTCTGGCCGCGACCGACCCGGCCGACGCCGACGCTGCCCTCGCCGAGGCCGCCGAGATCGTCTCCGCCGACGCACCCGCCGAGTGGCTGTACACGTCGACGACCCTCACTGCCGTGCGCGACGGCGTCACCGGGTTCCCGACCTCGTCGACGACCACCCGTCTCGACCTGTCCGACCTGGCCGCGACGGAGTGATCCGATTCACGGCGGGTCGACTGGTCCTCTTCGCGCTGGGGCTGGTCGTCGCGAGCGTCCTGATCTTCGCCACCCTGCGCCTCCTGCCGGGTGACGTGGCCCAGGTCATCGCCGGGACGACCGGCTCGCCCGCCCAGGTCGCCGCGCTCCGCACCGAGCTCGGCCTCGACCGGGCGATCGTCTCTCAGTACCTGGACTGGGCCGGCGGGCTGCTGCGACTCGACCTCGGCCGATCGCTCGTGACGGGCACCCCGGTCGGCGACGAGATCGCCGACAAGCTGGCCGTCACGCTGCCGCTCGCCGGCTTGTCGCTCGTGATCGGCCTGCTGATCGGGGTGCCCCTCGGCGTGCTCGCCGCGCTCCGTCGGCGTCGCCCGCTCGGCACCGCCGTGTCGGTCGGCGCCCAGGTGCTGGCCGCCGTGCCGGCGGTCTGGGCGGGCATGCTCCTGATCGCGCTGGTCGCCGTCACCCTGCGCTGGCTGCCCACGCAGGGGTTCCCGATCGACGGGTGGTCGGACCCCGCGGCGGCTCTGCGATCACTCGTGCTGCCCGCCGTGACCATCGGCCTCGTCGAGGGCGCCGTGCTGCTGCGCTTCACCCGGTCCGCCGCGCTCGGGGCGCTCGACGCCGACTACGTCCGCGCCGCCGCGGCCAAGGGCATGACCCGCGACCGGGCCCTCGTGCGCCACGGACTGCCGAACGTCATGCTGAGCGTCGTGAGCGTGCTCGGCATCCAGGTGGCCGGCCTCGTGGTCGGCGCCGTGCTCGTCGAGCAGCTCTTCAGCCTGCCCGGCGTCGGTCGCATGCTCGTCGCCGACGTCGGCCGCCGCGATCTGACCAAGGTGCAGGGCGAGCTGATGACCCTGACCGCGATCGTCCTCGCCGTCGGCTTCGTCGTCGACGTCGTGCACCGCAGCGTCGACCCCCGATCACGGGAGCGCGGCGAATGAGGCGCGGGTCGTGGCTGCGCGCCGTGGTCGGCTCGCCGACGGGCGCGTTCGGCGTCGGCTGGCTCGCGCTCGTCGCCGTCGCGGCGGTCGCGAGTCCGTTCTGGACCCCGCTCGATCCGTTCGCGACCGACCCGTACGCGGCCTGGGCTCCGCCCTCGACCGAGCACCTGTTCGGCACGGACTCCGTCGGTCGCGACGTCTTCAGCTACGTCGCCCGCGCGTCGACGACGACCGCGCTCGTCGCCCTGGCCTCCGGCGCGACCGCCCTCGTCGTCGGGGTGCTCCTCGCCGTGCTCGGCTCGCTGACCCCGCGGTGGGCGAGGGACTCCGTCGCGGTGCTGATCGACGTGCTCGTCGCGTTCCCCACCATCCTCATCGCGATGGCCCTCGCGGCGGCCTTCGGCGGATCGCTCGGCGTCGTGGTCATCGCCGCGGGCACGGGCTACGGCGTGAACATCGCCCGCGTCTCGCGCGCCGAGATCCGACGCGTGGGGCGGGAGGACTACGTGCTCGCCGCCCGAGCCGCGGGCGTCGGCGCCCTGGGCGTCGTCACCCGGCACGTGCTGCCGAACGTCGCCCCGCTCTTCGCCGTGCAGCTCTCGCTCGCCATGGCGACCTCGATCCTGGCCGAGGCGGGGCTGTCGTTCCTCGGCTACGGCGCGTCCGCCGAGACCGCGTCGTGGGGGCGCCTCCTGAGCGATCTGCAGAAGTTCATCGGGGTGCACCCGTGGAGCATCGTCTGGCCGGGCGCCGCGATCACCCTGACCGTGCTCGCCTTCAACCTGCTCGGCGACGCCGTCCGCGACGCCGCCGACCCGCGCCTCCGTCCGCGTGCGGCGACGCCCGCCGACCGACCGGGGGTCGTCTCGTGAGCCTCTCCATCGACGACCTGCACGTCGACCTCGGCGGCCGACCCGTGATCGAGGGCGTGTCGCTGTCGATCGGCGACGGCGAGCGCCTCGGCCTGATCGGCGAGTCCGGCTCGGGCAAGTCGATGACCCTGCTCGCCGTGCTCGGGCTGCTGCCCGACGCCGCGACCGTCCGCGGCAGCATCCGACTCGACGACCGCGAGCTGGTCGGCCTGTCCGACCGGGACCACGCGCCGTTGCGGGGCGCGGAGATCGGCGTCGTGTTCCAGGATCCGCGCACCTCGCTCGACCCGATCCGGACCATCGGCAGCCAGATCGCCGAGCCGCTCCGTCTGCACGAGGGCATCGGGCGCCGCGAGGCCCGCGCCCGGGCGATCGAGGCCGCGGCCGAGGTGGGTCTGCCCGACCCGGCCGGCATCGTCGACCGCTACCCGCACCAGCTGTCGGGGGGTCAGCGCCAGCGCGTCGTGATCGCGACGGCCCTGATCGCCCGCCCGCGCCTCCTGCTGGCCGACGAGCCGACCACGGCGCTCGACGTCTCGACGCAGGCCGAGGTGCTCGACCTGTTCCGCCGCCTCGTCGACGAACGCGGCACCTCGCTGCTGTTCGTCACCCACGATCTGGCCGTGCTGCGCCGTGTCGTCGACCACGCGGCGGTGCTGTCGGCCGGCCGCCTCGTCGAGCAGGGCCCCGTGCGCGAGCTGCTGACCCGGCCCGCCCACCCCGTGACCCGCGGGCTCGTGGCGGCGACTGAGGCGACCACCTGGAGGACGACGTGACCGTCGACGACCCGACCCGCGCCTCCTCGGCTCCGCTGCTGACCGGTCGCGGTCTGACCCGGACCTACCGGCTGCCGCGGCCCTCGCCGTTCCAGCCGGGCGCCGTGCGGCACGCCCTGATCGACGCCGACCTCGACGTCGCCGCCGGCGAGAGCGTGGCGCTGATCGGCGAGTCGGGCAGCGGCAAGAGCACGCTCGTCAAGCTGCTGCTGGCGCTCGACGCGCCCACCGCGGGGTCCGTCACGTTCGACGGGCGCCCGGTGCGACCGGGTCGGGCGGCGGCGCTCCGCTGGTTCCGCCGCGACACGGGCGTCGTGCTGCAGGACCCGTACAGCTCGCTCGACCCCCGCATGCGGATCCGCGACACGGTGGCCGAGCCGCTGCGGGCGCTGTCGATCGACGGCGACCACCGGGCGCTGGTCGACGAGATGCTCGGACGGGTCGGACTCACGCGCGAGCACGGCGACGGCTACCCGCACGAGCTGAGCGGAGGGCAGCGGCAGCGCGTCGCGGTGGCCAGGGCCGTGGTGCACCGCCCCCGGCTGCTCGTCGGCGACGAGCCGATGAGCGCCCTCGACGTCACCGTGCGGGCGCAGATCCTCGCCCTGCTGCGCGAGCTCCGCGACGACCTCGGGCTCTCGCTGCTCACCGTGTCGCACGACATCGGACTCGTGCAGCATCTCGCGGACCGGGTCGCCGTGCTGCACGACGGGCGCATCGTCGAGCAGGGGGCGGTCGACGACGTGCTGCGGAACCCGCGGCACGACTACACGCGCGGCCTCATGGCGTCGGTGCCGACACTCGACTGAGCGGCGCCGCTCACCACCCGGGCGGGTGCCGACGCTGCCACCGCAGACGCCGTTCGAGCTGCGCACCGAGGGCGAACAGGACGTCCTCGCGACCCGGACGGCCGATCAGCTGCACACCCGCCGGCTGCCCGTCGATCTCGCCCACGGGCAGGGTGATGGCCGGCAGCCCCGCGACGTTGACGAACGACGTGAACGGCGAGTAGAGGCACTGCTGCTCGAAGTTGCGCTCGGCGTCGACGTCGTCGTACCAGCCGATCGGGCGCGGCAGCAGGGCGAGCGTCGGCGTCAGCACGGCGTCGTACGGCACGAAGCTCTCGATCACCGCGCGCTCGAAGGCGGTCAGCCCGACGAGGGTCGCGGCCAGCTCGCGCGCGGTCACCCGCCGCCCCTGCTCGACCAGCCAGCGGGTGATCGGCTCGAGCCTCGCCAGCTCGGCCTCGGTCTCGGCGGGGATGCCCGCGGCCCCGGCCTGCCACAGGGTGCGGAACAGCGTCGGGTAGTCCGAGCCCGGCATGGTGGTCTCGTCGACGCCGTGCCCGAGGTCGGCGAGCAGATCGGCCGTGTGCCGGACGACGCCGAGGAGGCGCGGGTCGACCCAGACGTCGAACGCGTCGTCCCACGGGCTGGTCGTCATCACCGCCACCTGGAAGCGTCCCTCGCCGCGCAGCGCGGTGCCGAGGTAGGCCCCGTCGGGCGACGTCGGAGCGTGCAGCGCCTGCCCGTGCCGCGGCGGGCGGCCGTCGGGCGAGACCATGGCGTCGAGCAGCATCGCGGCGTCGGCGACCGTCCGGGCGAGAGGCCCGCCGACGGCCAGTCCGCCGAGACTGGACAGCCCCGACTGCGACGGCACTCGGCCCCGCGAGGGCTTGAGACCGACGAGACCGGTCGCCGCCGCCGGGATGCGGATGCTGCCGCCGCCGTCGGACCCCGGGGCGAAGGGCAGCAGGCCCGCCGCGACGGCCGCCGCGGCCCCGCCGCTCGAACCGCCCGCGCCGGTCTCGGGCCGCCAGGGGTTGCGGGTCGGGGGCCCGATCAGCGTCTCGGTGTAGGCCGTGAGCCCGTACTCGGGGGTGGCCGTCTTGCCGAGGCTGATGCCGCCCGCCTCGTCGAGCACGTCGACGATCTCCGACGACGTCGACGGCACCCTGCCGTCGGCCAGGCGCGAGCCCGACCGGGTGGGCACCCCGGCCCGGTCGGTGAGGTCCTTGTCGGCGAACGGGAGTCCCCAGAGCGGCGCGGCCGTCGGCCCCTCCCGGGTCAGCCGGTCGGCGCGGGCACGGGCGGCGTCGGCCGTGACCGTCGTGAAGGCGCCGATGCCGGGGCGGCCGCCGCCTGCGGGCTCACCGGTGCCGCCGCCGTCGAGGCGCTCGATCCGCTCGAGGTAGTGGTCGGTCAGCTCGCGTGGCGTCACCCTGCCGTGCCGCAGCTGGTTCCACTGCTCGTGGGCGGTGAGGTCGTGGAGTTCGGGCATCCGTCGAGCCTAGGCCTGGCCGCGCCTCCTCGACTCCCCCGGTCGGCCCGCCCGAGCTCGTGCCGGGCCGAGCTCGTGCCGGGCAGCGCCCGTGCCCGTGCTCAGCGCCCGAGTCGACCGCGTCGCTTCTTCAGCGACTTCTGCATCGTGATGGTGCCGAGCCACCGCCCGAACTTGAAGCCGACCCGGCCCATGCGCCCGACCTCCACGAAGCCGAGCCGGGCGTGCAGGGCCACCGACGCCTCGGCGTTCTTGTCGGCGATCACGGCGACCATCTCGCGGATCCCGGCGTCGCGGCACGCCTCGACGAGCGCCTCGAGCAGCCCCGCACCGAGCCCCTTGCCCGTCGACGCGGCCCGCAGGTAGATCGAGGTCTCGACGGTGTAGCGGTAGGCGGCCTTGCCGCCCCAGGGCGAGGCCAGCGCGTAGCCGAGCACCTCGCCGCTCGGGTTGACCGCCACGAGGAACGGCATGCCGAGCGACGTGACGAACGAGAACTTGCGCCGCCACTCGGCCAGCGTCATGGCGTCCTCGTCGAAGGTGACCGACGAGTTCGCGACGTAGTGGTTGTAGATCTCGCGCACGTAGGGCAGATCGGCGGGGGCGGCGGCACGCACCTCGAACCGGAACGCGGGCTCGACGGGCGCCGGCGACTGAAGGGCGCGGGGCAGGCGACGACGGGGCTGGTATTCCTCTTCGAGCACGGTGCCACTCTGCCATGCGGGCGGCCGCTCTTGCGCCTGCGCAGGCGGGCGAGGGCGACCCCGACGGGCGAGTCTTCACGCCCGCACGCGCCGGAGACGCCCGCTCCGCCCGCGGCTACGCCCGGCACCCAGGAGGAGCGGCGCGGCTCAGGAGGCGCGGCGCAGCCCAGGAGGCGCGGCGCAGCCCAGGAGGCGCGGCGCAGCCCAGGAGGCGCGGCGCACCTCAGGAGGCGCGGCGCAGCTCAGACGGAGGCTCGTATGCCTGCGCAGACGGGCCAGTGCGACGCCGAAGGGCGAGTCTCCACGCCCGCCCGCGACGAACACGCCCGCCCGGGCCGCGGCTACGCCGCCCGGCACCCCAGGAGGCGCGGCGCAGCCCAGGCGGACGCTCCTACACCTGCGCACACGGGCGAGTGCGACGCCGACGGGCGAGTCTCCACGCCCGCATTCGCCGGAGACGCCCGCTCACCCCAGGGCCGGGGTACCTGAAGCTCAGGAGGCGCGGCGCGGCTCAGGCGGGCGGCAGCGCCCAGTCGACGGGGTCGCCGCCCTGCTCGACCAGCGACGCGTTCGCCCGGCTGAACGGCTTCGAGCCGAAGAACCCCCGCGAGGCGGAGAGTGGGCTCGGGTGCGCCGACTCGATGGTCGGGACGTCGCCGAGCATCGGCTTCAGGGCCGCGGCGTCGCGCCCCCAGAGGATGGCGACGAGAGGGCCGCCCCGGGCCGCGAGGGCCTCGATCGCCCGCTGCGTGACCGGCTCCCAGCCCTTGCCGCGATGAGACGCGGTCTCGCCGGGGCGGACGGTCAGCACGCGGTTGAGCAGCATCACGCCGTTCTCGGACCACGACGTGAGGTCGCCGTGCGCGACCGGGGGCACTCCGAGGTCGTCGTGCAGCTCGCGGTAGATGTTCGCCAGGCTCCGCGGGATGGGGCGGACCCGGGGGTCGACCGAGAACGAGAGCCCGACGGGGTGCCCCGGCGTCGGGTAAGGGTCTTGACCGACGATGAGCACGCGCACGCTCTCGAGCGGCGCCCTGAACGCCCGGAGCACGTGCTCGCCCGCGGGCAGGTAGCCGCGACCGGCGCGGACCTCGGCGCGGAGGTACTCGCCCATGTCGGCGATGCGGTCGGCGACCGGCTCGAGCGCCTCCGCCCAGCCGGCGTCGATCTGCTCGGCTAGGGGCCGGCGCGCGGCCGACTCGGGCGAGGCGGGCGAGGCGGGCGACTCGGCCGACTCGGGCGAGGCGGGCGACTCGGCCGAGGCCGCCGACTCGGGCGACGCGCCACCGGGGGCGTCGGTCACGCCGGGCCCAGGGTGCCGACCGAGACGCCGACGATCTCGCCGCCCTCGTCGACCTGAGGCTCGACCCGCCACACGCTGCCCGTGCCGAGCACCGTCAGGGCCCCGTCGCCGACGACGAGCGCGGTGTTCTCGTCGATCGCGACGCCGCCCGAGACCAGCCCGGCCTCGGTCGCGGCGATGAGCCGGGTGAGGGTGCCCCACTGGGCGGCGTGCACGTCGACGGCGATGTCGACGAGACCGAGGCCGCCGCTCAGGGTGACCTCGTCGAGGTCCTCCGCCGCGTCTTCGGGGCAGACCGGCACGTCGCCGATCAGCCAGCCGCCGAGCAGCGCCCGGTCGGCGGCGATCATCGCGCCGGCCGAGAAGCCCAGGTACGGCAGCCCGTCCGCGACCAGGAGGCGCACCTGGTCGACGAGCGGGATCACGGCCTCGAGGTACGCGGGGGTGAGCCCGCCGGCGACGATCAGGCCGTCGACGTCGCTCAGCACCCGGGTGTCGAACGACTCGCCGGCCTCGATGACGCTCGTCACGACCTCGCAGCGCCCCTCAGACGCGATCATCGCGGGGTAGCCGGTGCGGAACTCGGCCGAGGGCGAGTCGTCGGCGACGACGACGAGCAGGGCGATGCGCGGCACGGCGCGCCCGACGGCGCCGCCGCGGACGGCCGCCTCGGCGACGAAGAGGTCGTAGAGCTCGGGCGAGTCGGGCGACCAGCCGCCGCCCACCAGGTGGATGCTCACGCCTCGACCACCGCGCCGCTGTCGCGGGTGACCGGCGGGAGGGCGCTCCACGGGAAGGTGATCCAGCGGGACGTGCGCTTCCAGACGAAGTCCGGTTCGAGCAGGGTGCGCGGCTTGCTGTAGAGGCAGACGGTGCGGACGTCGGCGGCGACGGCGGCGAGCAGGTCGCGGACGAGCACGAGCGTGCGACCCGAGTCGGAGACGTCGTCGACGATCAGCACGCGCTTGCCCTCGAGCGACGGGGCGTCGAGGGTCGGGGGCAGCAGCACCGGCTCGGGCAGGCGCTCGTCGATGCCCGTGTAGAACTCGACGTTGATCGAGCCGCACATCTTCGTGTCGAGGGCGTACGAGATGGCGCCGGCCAGCACCAGCCCGCCGCGGGCCACGGCCACGATCACGTCGGGGGTGAAGTCGGCCGCGACCACGTCGCTCGCCAGATGCCGCGCCGCCTCGCCGAATTCGAGCCAGCCGAGCACCTCGCGCTCGGGGGCGCCCGTCGACCCGCCCGCCGTGTCACCCGTCGCCGGCGGCGCCTCGGGTGGTGCTGCGGCGGTGTCGGTCGAGTCGTCGGGTGAGGAAACCATGCCAGCAACCGTAGTGCGCCCGCGCGCGGACCGCGAAGACCGGCCGGTCAGGGCCCGACCCACCGACCCCCGGGAGGCGCGAAGACGGTGTCGACGCCGTCCGACCAGAGCAGCGAGTCGGGCTCCCGATCGGCGACCCCGGGCAGACCGGAGTCGGCGACCAGCTCGTCGTCGAGGTCGACCAGCTCGGCCCGCCGCAGCGGCCACGCGCCGTGCTCGTTCGGCCAGAACCGGGTCGTCCCGCCCCGCTCGACGTGCATGCCCCAGCGCGCCGTGAGGAAGTCGACCAGGGGGTCGCCGACGACGACCTCGTCGGTCGGACGGACGTGGAGGCGGGTGGCCGGTCGCGGGCCGGGTCCGTGCCTGCGCGAGGCGTACTCGACGACTCCCCCGCGCCTCCTGCGGGTCATCGAGGCCCAGCGGTACGGCAGCCCCAGCCCCGCGTTCGCGGCGAGCACCGGCAGCAGGCGCTCCGCCTCGAGCGTGCGGAAGACGACACCGCGCCGCCCCTGCTCGTCGACCGAGTAGAGCCGCACGTTGGTCTCGAGGAACGTCCCCAGCACCGGCACCGGCGGAAAGGGCCCGAACGCGCTCCGCGACAGCTCGAACGGGATCAGACCGACCCAGGTCGACCCGTCGAAGACGTCGGGCCGCGTGCCGTGCGGCAGCAGCGGGGCGACCCGGTCGGGCTCGACCCTCCAGTGCGCGAAGGCGAGCCCGCCCCAGTGCTGCCGGATGAACGGCCGACGGGAGAGCTCGGGGGCGACGTCGGAGACGGGATCGGGGTCGCGGGCGGTCATCGCCTCACCCTACGTGCGGCGGGCCGCGTGGGTAGGGTCGGAGGGGACCCGAGAGGATCCGACACCGGTGCTCCCCGACCTGCCAGGCCTTCCCGTCCGCCGAGCGGACCCGACCCCGCTCGAGCGCGCCGTCGACGACGGGTTCCTGATCGTCCGCGCCGCCGCGGTCGTGGCCGTCGCGAACACCGTCATCGTCAGGGCGCTGCAGGAGCGTCTGCCGTTCGACGACGACGTCGCGACGACGGCGGCCCGGGACGAGCTGGCGCGGCTCGAGGCCGAGCAGCGCGAGGGGGTCGCGCGGCTGAAGACGCTCCGACGGCGGACGCACCGGTCGTACGGCCGGTCGCGGCACCAGTTCGACTACCGGGTCGACGACATCGACGCGCTGCGCCTCCGCGAGGCCACCCACAAGGAGCTGGCGGCGCGCATAGCCCAGAGCGCCGCCGACGACGACTTCGTGGCGTCGCTCGTGGCGGCTGCGAGGGCCCGGGCCTGGGACGACGTCGGCAGCACGGTCGTCGACCGCCTCGGCTGGGCAGCCTCGCCTCTGCCCGACTACGACGAGGGGCGCGACGAGCGCATCCGCACGCTCGTCGACGAGGACATCGCCGCGCTGCTCCGCCCCGAGGGCGACTAGCGGGAGACGACCCCGTCGAGCAGACCCACCGGGTCGTCGACGAACGCCTGCACCGCGCGGCGCACGGCGTCGCGGTCGAACGAGGTGTCGTTGTACGACACCGCCACGTGCAGCCGTCCGTCGAGCACGACGAGCTGCACGGCGACCGTCTCGGGCGCGATGGGGTGCACGGCCGACGCGGTGTCGACGACCCGCCCGTCACGCACCCACGGGAGGGACTGCAGCGAGCGATTGACCCCGAGGTTGCTGACGACGACCCTGGCCCTCGCCCTGGCCGGCGTGGCTCCGGGCGCACGGCGACGCGCCGGGCGCAGCGCCTCCTTGACGGCACCGGCCATCAGCGCGGCGAGGGGCCGCCCCGACGCCGCTGTCTGCGCCAGGCTCTGGTCGACCGCGACGAGATCGTCGCCGCCCGTCACGGGGATCCCCGTGACGAAGCTGCCCGTGGCCTCGACCCCGGTGGGCAGGTACCCGCGGACGTCGTAGACCATCTCGCTGTCCGGCCCAAGACGCAGCCCCTCGGCGGCGAGGGCGGCCCGCAGCGCGACGATGACGCCCGCGCCGAAGGCCACCGGCTCGTCGCGCCGACGCAGCCAGGCGTGCAGCCCCTTGAACGTCTCGCGGGTCCCGTTCGCCACGACGACGGCGGTGGAGCCGGTCCAGCCGATCAGCGGGCGTTCGACGGGCACCCGCTGCGGCACGACGGGGGTCTCGACGCGGCGCACCCGCAGGAGCGTCGCGACGCGGGCGGGGTGCTTGGCGAAGGTCTCGACGAACGCCGACCAGAGCGGTCTCCGGGCGTTCTCGGCCGTCAGCCACGCCGGGATGTCCCCACCCGTCGCGACCTCGATCAGGGCGAGGGGCAGGCGGGTCGTGAAGCGCGCGTCGACGACGCCGTGGTCGAGGATCATCAGGAGGCGGTCGCCGGCCAGCAGGATGCGCACGGGCGGCCCGGGCTCGAGCCGGCCGATCAGCCGCTCGAGCGCGTCGCCCGCGTCTCCGCTCGCGAACTCGGGCGCTTCGACGACCATCAGGTCGCATCGTTCACGGAGCGACTCGAGACCGAAGCCCCAGGTGCGGTCGTCGAGCGCGACGAGTCCGAGCCGGGCGTCGGGGCCGACGGCGGCGATGCGCCAGAGGGCGTCGGCGATCGCGTCGCGCGACGGCAGCGTCATCGGGCCGAAGACCGAGACGATGTATCCGCCGGCTCCGAGTCGGTCGACGGCCGAGATGGGCACGCGCACGTCGGCGACCGAGGCCGGCACGGAGCCCCCTGCGCCGTTCGTCACGGCGGTCATGCGGACCGCCGTGCGACCGAGGGGTCGGCGCCGGTCGTGCGTCGCGGCCCGGTGCCCGCGCTGCGACGGCCCATCAGCCCGGCTCCACGACGCCGCTGACGTAGGTACAGGATCGGCCCCAGCGCGACGGAGAGCAGCTCCTGCCGGGCGGTGCGGGCGATCTCGCGGGTCAGGTCGGCGTCGACCGGAGCCGAGGAGGCGCGCGAGGGTCCGGCGACGTCGGCGGGCGCCCCCTCGACACGGCGCTTCGCGGCCAGCACCCGGATCGCCCCGGGGGCGCGGCGGAGCGCTAGCCGCAGGGTCACGGGGTCGAGGGCGATCTTCGTCAGCCAGGCGCCGAGCCCGGTGCCGTATCCCTTCGCCTGCACGCGCAGGGCCCCGAGGTCGGAGCGGTGCCGGTGCCAGACGAGCGCCGACGGCTCGACGACGAGGGCGTGCCCGGCGAGCAGCACGCGGGTGAAGACGTCGAGGTCCTCTCCTCCGCCTGTCGGCGTGCCGACGCCGAACGCGGTGTCGAAGCCGCCGAGCAGCAGGGCGACCGGGCGACGGAGGGCGAAGTTGGCGCCGGTGCCGAACGCGCCGACCGAGAACGGGAACAGCGGCAGGTCGACCGGCGGCTCGTCGAGACGGAAGACGCGCGTGGTGGTGTTCTGCGACCACGACACCCGGTCGTCGAAGAAGCGCTGGACGGGCGTGCGCAGTTCGCCGCTCGGCACGAGCCCGGACACGCAGGCGACGTCCTCTCCCTGGGCGAAGCCCGACGCGAGGCCGTGCAGCCACTGCCCGTCGACGATCACGTCGTCGTCGGTGAAGGCGACGATCTCGCCTGTGGCGGCCGCGAGACCGGCGTTGCGCGCGCTCGACAGGCCTGCGACGGGCTCGGCCGTGTAGCGCACGCGCGGGTCGTCGAACTCGGTGCGGACGAGGTCGCGGGTCTCCGTGGTCGCGGCGGCGTTGTCGACGACCACCACGTCGAACTCGGGGTAGTCCAGTTCGAGCACGCTGCGGAGGGCGCCGCGGAGATGACCCGGACGGTCGCGGGTGCACAGCACGACCGTGACCGAGGGCAGGTGGATCGGCTCGACGGGCACGACGACCGTCGCCAGCGCGGCCACCTCGGAGCGGAGCAGCTCGAGCGGCACCCGCCCGTCGACCACGGGGGCCTCGACGAAGCCCAGCACTGCGCGACCGCGACGGACGAGCAGCCGGGCGGCCCGGTGCCCCTCGGGGGCCGCCAGCACGACGTCGCCGACACCGGGACGGGTCAGCTCGTCGACGTCGACCTCGCCGACCCAGAGCGCACCGCCCCAGGAGGGCGCGGCGGAGCCGGCCATCGGCCGGACGAGCTGGAGATCGGTCACGGGGCGCCGTCCGTCGGTCCGACGGACGCCGGACGGGCCGATCCGCGAGCGGGGAGGACCTGGCCGGCCGAGGGATCGACGGGAGCCAGGGAGGCGCGGCGCAGGCTGCCGAGGGCGTAGCCGGCGACGGTGGCGACGACCGCGGTGACGAGCGCGGCCAGACGACCCGCGCCTCCTCTGCCGACCGAGCGGAGCTCGCGCAGCGCGGCGCGCGGGATGTCGCGACGCAGGTAGGCGGACTCGCTCGACAGCGAGTCGGACGCGCCCAACTGACGGCTGAGCGCCGCCTTCGACACCCCCTCGTAGAAGGAGCGGCGACGGAGGTACGCCCAGGTCACCCGACCGGCGGTCACGTGGTGACGCACGTCGGCCCGCGGTTCGAGGACGATTCGCGCCGACGGGTCGGCCTGCCGGATCCGGATGCAGAGATCGGTCTCCTCTCCCCCGAGGGGGATGGTGCCGACGCGCCCGGTGTCGAGGTTGAAGCCGCCGACCGACAGGACCGCGTCGCGGCGGAAGGCCATCGAGCAGCCGATGACGTTCCGCACGTCCGAGAGCCGGGTCGGCAGACCGCGGTGGCTGCAGCCGACGATCCAGAGCAGCTCGGCCGGGTAGAGCGTGTTGCCGCCCTCGGGCCAGACGGGCGTCGCATGCCCGCCGACCCCGGCCACGCGGGGGTCGGCGAACGGGCCGAGCAGGTGCGTCAGCCACGCGGGGTCGGCCGAGGCGTCGTCGTCGAGGAACGCGACGATGTCGCCCGAGGCCAGGGCCACCCCCGTGTTGCGGGCGCCGGAGAGCCCCTGCCGGGACTCGTTGGCGGCCACGACGACGTCACTCCACCGATCGCGCGATCGGGCGAGCAGGCCATCGTTGTGATCGACGACCAGCAGCACCTCGGGCGCCTCGGGGAGCCCGCGGACGGACTCCACCGAGGCGACCAGGTCGTCCCATCGGTCTTCGGTGTAGGCGCAGACGACGACGGAGACCGTCGTCGGCTGCTGGGTCACGCGACGTCCTGGCGGGCTCCGAGTCGAGCGTCCAGACGGGCGCCGTCGACGACGGCGAAGACGGGCGCCGGCTCGTTCGTGGCCTCGGCCGACGTGAGGGCGGCCTCGCGGATCGACCGACGGAGACGCGCGGCCGCCGAGGGGCGACGACGACGCTCCTCCAGGATGACGCGCAGCACGCGGAATCCGTCGGAGATCGCGTTGAGGTTGCTGACGCCGTGGATGCGGAGCTTCTCGACGCTCGGGACCTCGACGATGTCGTAGCCGAGGGCGGCGATGCGGCAGTTGAGGATGGTCTCGATCTCGAAGCCGTCGCCGTTGTGCATCTGACCGTCGGCGCGCGGTGCGAGGTCGGCCGGCAGCAGGTCGAGGCTCGGGACGATGCGGGCCCAGAAGGCGTTGTAGCCGTAGCAGAGGTCGGTGTACTTCGTGCCGAGCAGCAGGTTGGTCAGGGCGTTGAGGCCCCAGTTGCCGAGCGCACGGAAGCGCGTGATGTCCTCGCTGCCGCCGCCGTGGACGAAGCGGCTGCCCTTGGCGACGTCGGCGCCCGAGGTGAGCGCCTCGACGAAGCGGGGGATCTCGGCCGGGTCGGCCGAGCCGTCGGCGTCGAACATGACGATGATGTCGCCGGTCGCGGACTCGAAGCCGCAGGCCAGCGCGTTGCCCTTGCCCTTGCGGGTCTGACGGACGACCTTGATGTCGGGCATGACGCGCTGCGCCGTGGCGATGGTGTCGTCGACCGAGTTGCCGTCGACGAGGATCACCTCGTGCACGAGCGGGAGCATCGGCAGGACGATCTCGAGGTTGCGGGCCTCGTTCCGTGCCGGGACGACGATGGAGATACGGGGAGCGGCGCCGTTTTCGGGCGTGGGGAACACCTGGTTCATGGGGTCCTTGCAGGGGTAAGCGAACTGGCAAAGGGGTGTTGCGAGAGGAGCTCTGCACGGGCGGAGTTTCGGGTTCACGCCAGGAGAGCTGGGCTCGGTCGATCAGTTTCGGGCTGAACGACGTCGCCGTCGGGTGAGACCAAACCTACGCTCGATCCGAGGCAGCGCAAGTACCCGGGATCGCGTCGTGTCGCCCGTCGGCCTCCGTCGGTCGTGCCCGGGCCGCCGCCTCACCCGGACGGCGCTCGTCGCACCCTCGACCGACGGCCCGTCCGCCCGCTGTCCCCCGCTCGGGCGGTCGGCGACGAGAGTCGACGCCCCTGGCCCGGGTGTCGTGGGTACAGTCGAGGGCACGCCGAGGCGCCGTCGCACGACGGCACATCGGACCGATGCTCGGAGGAGCCCCATGGCGCGGAAAGTCGACGAGGACAGCACGCTCTGCGTCTGCGGGCACGCCCGCGAGGCGCACGAGCACTACCGCCGCGGCAGCGACTGCGCCCTGTGCGGCGCGGCCGGATGCCGTCGCTTCCGCGCCGATCGTCGACCCGGCCGGGGCACATCGGGGGGACACGGCTTGTCCCCCGAATCCGACTGAGTGGTACTCAGTTCGAGATGAGCGGACCCGCCTGACCAGGCACGGGAGCCGCTCGCGTGCCCCCCGTCCAGGGGTCGCCGAGCCCCCTCCGGGGGCGGTCGGGACCCGGCTGCGAACGCCTCGAAACTGCTCGGGAGACCGACGGGTGATCCGTCGTATCGTCCGCGAATCACCCGTCTCGATCACCCTCGACGACCGCCGTCGGCGTGTCACCGTGTCTGCAGCGGGCCCTTCACGACCTTGTGCGGGGCGGCCTGGGCCACCGGCTTCAGCGTGACGAGGTCGAGGTTGACGTGCGCCGGCAGCTCCACCGAGTGCACGATCGCCTCGGCGACGTCGTCGGCGACGAGCGGCCCCTCGACGTCGGTGTAGACGGCGTCGGCCCGGCCCTGATCGCCGCCGAACCGATTGACCGAGAACTCCTCGGTGTGCACCATGCCCGGTGCGATCTCGATCACGCGGATCGGCTCTCCGGCGAGCTCGAGGCGCAGCACCGCCACCAGGGCGTGCTCGGCGAACTTCGAGGCGTTGTAGCCGCCGCCGTTCTCGTAGGCGACGTGACCGGCGATCGAGGTCACGGTCACGATGTCGGCGCCGCCCCCGGCGCCGCCCGCCCGCTCGGCGTCGGCGCCCCGGCGGAGGGCCGGCAGCAGCGCCGAGACCATCCGCTTCGTCCCGAGCACGTTCACGTCGAACATCCGCTGCCAGTCGTCGATCGATCCCGACTCGACGCTGTCGAGCCCGAACGCGCCTCCGGCGTTGTTGACCAGCGCATGCAGCGGACCGGTCGACTCGACGTGCTCGCGCAGCGCGGCCACGTCGGCGTCCACGGTGACATCCGCTCTGAACGCGGTCGCCCCGGTCTCGGCGGCGAGGTCGAGGAGGCGCTCCTCGCGTCGGGCGACGGCGATCACGTCCCAGCCGCGTCGCCGGAACAGCCGCACCGTCGCCGCCCCGATCCCCGAACTGGCCCCCGTCACCACGACACGCTTCGTCATCCACTGCTCCTCGTCGTCGGGTCGGCCACGGCCGACGCTCCGCCGGTCGACCCGGCATCCGTCGACGCTAGCGCGCCGGGTTACGTCGCGTGTCCGCCCGCGTGGACAGCCCCAGCGCGCCCTGCGTAGCGTTGCAGCACCGCAGTCCGGCCGTTCGGCCGCCGCAGACCCCGACCGCAGGAGCACAGCATGAGCGACGACACGTCCACCTGGAAGTTCGAGACGCAGCAGATCCACGCGGGGGCGCAGCCCGACCCGACGACGCACGCCCGCGCCACCCCCATCTACAAGACGACGTCGTACGTCTTCCGCGACGCCCAGCACGCACAGGACCTCTTCGCCCTCGCCGAGAACGGCAACATCTACTCGCGCATCATGAACCCCACGCACGACGTGGTCGAGCAGCGCATCGCGGCGCTCGAGGGCGGCACGGGCGCGCTGCTCGTCGCCTCGGGTCAGGCCGCGTCGACCTTCGCCGTGCTGAACATCGCGCAGGCGGGCGACCACATCGTCTCGTCGTCGTCGATCTACGGCGGCACCTACAACCTCTTCAAGTACACGCTCGCGAAGCTCGGCATCGAGACGACGTTCGTCGAGAACCAGGACGACCCCGACGAGTGGCGCCGCGCCGTCCGCCCGAACACGAAGCTGTTCTTCGCCGAGACGATCGGCAACCCGAAGATCAACATCCTCGACATCGAGACGGTGTCGGGCGTCGCCCACGCCGAGGGCGTCCCGCTGATCGTCGACAACACCATCGCGACCCCCTACCTGATCCGCCCCCTCGAGCACGGCGCCGACATCGTCGTGCACTCGGCGACGAAGTTCCTCGGCGGGCACGGCACCGTCATCGGCGGCTTCATCGTCGACGGCGGCGCGTTCGCGTGGTCGGAGAACGCCGAGAGGTTCCCCGGGCTGACGCAGCCCGACCCGTCGTACCACGGCGCCGTCTACACGCAGGCCGTCGGCGACCCCCTCGCGTACATCATCAAGGCGCGGGTGCAGCTGCTGCGCGACCTGGGCGCCTCGAACAGCCCCGACACGGCGTTCTCGCTGATCCAGGGCATCGAGACCCTCAGCCTCCGGATCGAGCGCCACGTGCAGAACGCGCAGGAGATCGCGGAGTGGCTCGACTCCCGATCCGACGTCGCGGCCGTCTACTACGCCGGCCTGCCGACGAGCCCCTGGTACGCAGCGGCCAACAAGTACGCCCCCCGCGGCGTCGGGGCCGTGCTCTCGTTCGAGCTCAAGGGCGGCGTCGACGCCGGTCGCGCGCTCGTCGACGGGCTGAGCCTCTTCAGCCACCTGGCGAACATCGGCGACGTCCGCAGTCTCGTCATCCACCCCGCCTCGACGACCCACTCGCAGCTGACCCCCGAGCAGCAGCTGACCACGGGCGTCACCCCGGGTCTCGTGCGTCTCTCGGTCGGACTCGAGAACATCGACGACCTCAAGGCCGACCTCGAGGCGGGCTTCGCCGCGGCCCAGGCGGTCACCCGCGAGTCGCTCCGCAGCAGCTGACCCGGACCCTGCAGGAGGCGCGGTGCGGTAACAATCGCACCGCGCCTCCTCGGGTCCACCAGGATGGGGATCGATGGACTGGCAGAGCACACCCGAGGACACCGTCCCATCGAGCGTCGTCAGCGAGCGGACCCGCCTGGCGATGCTGGGGCGGCCGCCGGTCACCGGCGCGTGGCGCGACGGCGACGACCCCGGCGACCGGCGCTTCGTCACCCTCGGCGATCTCGGGCTCGAGAGCGGCTCGGTGCTCCCCCGCCCCCGGATCGCCTACGAGACCTGGGGCGAGCTCGACGCCGACCGCGGCAACGCGATCCTGCTGCTGCACGCCCTCACCGGCGACAGCCACGTGCGCGGTGCCGCCGGTCCGGGGCATCCGACCGCGGGCTGGTGGAACGGCGTGGTCGGCCCCGGTCTCGCGATCGACACCGACCGCTGGCACGTCGTCGCCCCGAACATGCTCGGGGGCTGCCAGGGCAGCACCGGGCCGTCGTCGTTCGCACCCGACGCGGTCGAGTGGGGTTCGAGGTTCCCGCATCTGACCATCCGCGACCAGGTCGAGGCGCAGGCGGCGTTCGCCGACCGTCTCGGGATCGGACGCTGGGCGGCCGTCGTCGGCGGCTCGATGGGCGGCATGCACGCCCTCGAATGGGGCGTGTCGCACCCCGACCGGGTCGATCGGCTGGCGGTGCTCGCCGCCCCGCCGGTCGTCAGCGCCGACCAGATCGCGCTCAACACGGTGCAGTACGAGGCGATCCGCATGGACGCCGCGTGGCACGACGGCGACTTCTACGACGCGCCAGACGGCGAGGGGCCCTACCGGGGTCTCGCCCTCGCTCGGCGCATGGCCCTGCTCAACTACCGCTCACCCGACGAGCTCAACGCCCGGTTCGGCCGCAGCTGGCAGAGCGAGATCTCGCCCCTCGGCGGCCCGGGCCGGTTCCAGGTCGAGAGCTACCTCGACTTCCACGGCAACAAGTTCACGCGCCGGTTCGACGCCGGCAGCTACGCGGGCCTGCTGGGCGCCATGAACTCGCACGACGTCGGCCGAGGTCGGGGCGGGGTCGCCGCCGCCCTCGACCGCGTGACCGCCCGCACGCTCGTGCTCGGGATCGACAGCGACAGGCTGTTCCCGGTGTCCGACCAGCGGATCATCGCCCGCCATCTCGCGAACGGCATCGACGGGCACGAGCCCGCGGTCATCGTGAGCGAGTTCGGCCACGACGGGTTCCTCATCGAGAACGAAGCCGTCGGCGGTCACCTGAGACGACTGCTCGTCGACTGAACGGCGCGTACGCCCCCCGGCGGGGGGTCCTGTGTGGAAGCATGGGGTCTGCTGTCAACCGACAGGATGAACGACACCCGATGCACACCTGGGATCCGCATGGACATCTTCGCGCAGGAGCGAGACCGGTTGCTCGGCAGCACCGCCCGGGCCCTCGGCATCCCCTGCGCGGTCGTCTCGCTGGTCGCCCTGGCCATCCCCGGCGTCACCGAGCCCCTCCACCTCGCCGCGATCGTGCCGCTCGCCGCTCTCCTGATCGCCTCCCTCTGGATGGTCGGCCGGTCGGCGGCCCCGCGCTGGGTGCTGATCGGGCTCGTCTCCGGCATCGCCGTGAGCCTCGTCGCCCTGCTGCCGTCGGGCGACCCGACCGACCCCGCCCTCGCTACCGCCGTCATCCCGCTCGTCGGCGGGGCGACCGCGTCGTTCTGCGTCGTCCTCTCGTCGAGCCGGGTCCGCGTCGCGGTCGCCGCCGTGGCCTTCGTCGTCGCCGTCGCACTGGTGGCCTCGGCCACCGGATCCTTCCTCACGTACCCGGTCGCGGCGGTCGTGCTCGGCTGGGTGCTCGTCTTCGTGACCGGCGTCTGGCTGGGCCGCAGCGTGCCGCTCGCCGCGCGACGGATCTACAGCATCGGCAACGCGCACCGTGCCGAGCGTCAGGCCAGTGAGACCGAGGCGCAGCGCCGACAGGGGGCGCGACTGCTGCACGACACGGTGCTGGCGACGCTGACGCTGCTGGCGCATTCGGGGGTCGGGGTGACGCCCCAGGCGCTGCAGGCCCAGGCCGCCGAAGACGCGCGGCTGCTGAGGCACCTCCGACTCGGCGGTACGCCGCAGCCGCAGGCGTCGGGCGAGTACTCGCTCGAGACCGTCGAGGAGGACCCTCTGGGTCAGACCCTCGAGTCGGTCAAGCAGCGCTTCGGCCGCATGGGCCTCGAGGTCAGCTGGCACGGCACGGGTCAGGTGCTGCTGCCGAGCCACGTGCTCGACGCGTTCCTGCTCGCCCTCGCCGAGTGCCTCGAGAACGTCCGCCGGCACGCCGGCGTGACGGAGGCGCACGTCACGATCATCCACGACGAGAGCATGGTCCGGGCCATGGTCACCGACGCCGGCGTCGGCTTCGACCTCGCCGGGGTCAGCGAGGAGCGACTCGGCTTCAAGGAGTCCGTCGTCGGGCGCCTGCGCGAGGTCGGCGGCAGCGCCCGCCTGTTCTCGTCGCCCGGCGCGGGCACCACCGTCGTCCTGGAGGCCCCGCGATGAACGTCGACGAGAACACCCTCGGCGTCACCCGCGGGCGTCGCGCCGCCCGTGGACTGCCGATCGGCTCGACCGGGGCCCGCTCGCTCCGTCAGGCCCGGGCCGCGGGGGCGACCCTCGGCACGGGCCATCTCGGCATCGGCGCCGCCGTCCTCGCCGGTCTGCAGGCCGTCTACGGCCTCATCTTCTTCTTCAGCCACCTCGACGACTACCCGTCGGTGGCCCCCGTCCTCACCGCATGGCTCCTCTACATCGCGGTCTTCGTCGTCACGACCGCGCTCGTCACCATCCGCGGCCAACGACTGACGGGTCGCCTGTTCGCCGCCATCGCCGTGGTGCTCGCCCTGGTCGTCGCGCTCGACTTCGTGGCCATCGCCCCGCTGCGGGACGTCGGCGCCTACGCGACGGTCAGCGTCGCCGTCGGCTTCGGCCTCCTCCCGATCGTCACGCTGCGACCCGCCCGCGAGATCGTCGTCGCCACGACCCTGCTCTTCGCCGCCTTCGTCGCGATGACCCTCGCGACGACCCCGATCACCGCCGACACCGGGCCCCAGCAGATCGCCATGATCTCGCTCGCCGTGCTGCCGAGCGCCGTCGCGACGCTCGTGCTGCAGAGGTTCCGCCGCATGGTGCAGGTCGAGCTCGATCGCGTGCTGGTGCAGAGCAACGTCTCGCAGCCGCGCTTCGCGGTCGGCATGCTCGCGAGCGACGAGCTCGCCCGACTCGACCTCGCCGCCGAGAAGCTGCTCGACGGCGTCGCGGGCGGCGACGTGCCGTTGCCGCTGGCCCCCAAGGTCGCGTCGCAGGCCGCGTCGCTCGCGACCGAGCTGCGCCTGCACCTCATCGAGGGTCGGCGCGAGACCTGGCTGCACCACGCCGTCACCGAGTCCGAGTACCTGGGCCGATCGGTCACGCTCGCCGACCCGTCGTCCCTCGCGGGCCTCCTCGCTCCGCCGCAGCGCGACGGTCTGCTGCAGGCCGTCTGGCTGCTGCTCGGCGACTCGAAGAGCCGCACCCCCGGCACGACGATCACGCTGACCCTCGGGCCCGTCACCGCGACCGCGCATTCGCTCGCCGGGCGCAGCGTCGAGATCCCCGTGGTGGTCGCCACGACCGGCATCCGCCGGAACCGGGTCACCCCGGCCACCTGGAGCGCACTCGAGCGCGTGGGCGAGTACACCGTCTCGACCCACGAGCAGAGCGTGCGGCTGCAGGTCTCGTGCCTGGTCGACAACCCGGCCGAACTGTGATCGGCGTGGCCGCTCCGCGTCGCCGGCACCGCTCCTCCCCCGGCATCTAGCATGATGGTCAAGCTCCCCAGAAAGAAGGACCCCGTGACGAACACCGACGATCGCATCCGCCTGGCCCTGGTCGACGACCACAAGATGCTGCTCGGCGCGCTCAGCGAGTGGATCCGCGGGGCGGCCGGCGACATCTCCGTCGTCGCCGCCGTGGCCTCGTGGCCCGAGCTGCTGACGCACCCCGAGTTCCCCGTCGACGTCGTGCTGCTCGACCTCGATCTGAAAGACAGCATCCCGATCTCGCTCAAGATCAACACGCTGAAGACCACCGGCGTCAAGACCGTGCTGATGAGCACGTACTCCGAGCCGAACGTCGTGCGCGAGGCACTCGCCGCGGGCGCGCTCGGCTACCTCGTGAAGAGCGAGGACGCCGAGATGATCGTCGAGGCCATCCGCTCGGCGTCGCAGGGCGAGTCGTACATCTCGGCCGAGCTCGACCTGGCCCTGAACGCGGCCGAGGTCGGGGGCGTGCCGAAGCTCAGCGCTCAAGAGCGACGAGTCATGGCCCTCTACGGCGGCGGCGAGCCGGTCAAGGCCGTGGCGTACCAGCTCGGCATCAGCGAGGAGACGGCGAAGAGCTACCTCAAGCGGATCCGCGAGAAGTACCGCGTCGCCGGCTACGACGTGGGCACCAAGGTGGCGCTCCGCAAGCGGGCCATCCAAGACGGCATCCTGTTGCAGACCGATCTGCCGACGCAGACCAGCTTCTAGCGTCCCCCTGCCGGAGGCGCGGGTCGGCTCTCGCGCCGACCCGCGCCTCCGTCAGTTCTGCACGATGAAGATCGAGCCGCTATCGGTGTCCTCCTTGTGGTCCGCCTCGGCGGCCGCCGCGCAGAGCGCCGCCTGACGGGCGTCGCCGCTCTTCTGCAGACGGAAGCTCACGACCGTGAGCACGACGCCCGCGAGGGCCAGGGCGACTCCGACCCAGCCCGGGGCGGCGAAGCCGAAGCCCGCGGCGATGACGGCCCCGCCGAGGTAGGCACCGGCGCTGTTGCCGAGGTTCATCGACGAGTGGTTGAGGGCGGCGCCGATCACCTGGCTCTCGCCGGCGACCTCCATGAGGCGCGACTGCACCGACGGGCCGATCATCGAGCTGACGAGCCCGAGCAGGAACGTCGTCGCGAAGATGCCGACGATGCCGTCGACGAGCAGCGCGTAGGCGACGAGAGCGGCGATGAGCCCGACGAACCCGACGGTCAGGGCCGCCTTGAGGTTCTTGTCGGCGGCCCATCCGCCGATGACGTTGCCGATGGTCATGCCGACCCCGACGCCGACGAGCACCCACGGCACGACGCCCTCGTCGACGCCCGCACCCTCGGTGACGGCGTTGGCGATGTAGCTGTAGACCGCGAAGAACCCGCCGAAGCCGATCGCGCCGATGCCCATCACGAGCCAGACCTGGGGTTTGCGGAACGCGCTGAGCTCGCGCCTCATCGAGGCGGACGAGTCGCCCTCGAGGTGCGGCACGGCGAGGGCGACCGCGACGAAGGTGAGTGCGAAGATCGCGGCGACCGCGAGGTACGCGACGCGCCAGCCCTGCGCCTGGCCGAGGGCGGTGATCGTGGGCACGCCGATCACGTTGGCGATCGTCAGCCCGCTGAGCACGAGCGCGACGCCCTTGCCGCGGTTGCCGGGCCCCATGATGGTCGCGGCGACGATCGACGCGATGCCGAAGTAGGCGCCGTGCGGCAGACCGGCGAAGAACCGGGCGCCGAGCACCCAGCCGAACGAGGGCAGCACGGCCGAGAGCACGGTGCCGAGCACGAACAGCCCGAGCAGGCCCATCAGCAGCTTCTTCTTCGGCAGATGCGACGACATCGCGGCGATGGTGGGCGCCCCGACGACGACGCCGAGCGCATAGGCGCTGACCAGCCAGCCGGCGCGGGCGATGCCCTCGTCGGACGACTGCGCGTACAGCCCCGGCAGCAGATCCTGCGCGATGTTGGGCAGCAGCCCCATGGCCACGAACTCGGTCGAGCCGATGCCGAAGCCGCCGAGGGCCAGGGCGATCAGGGCGAACGTCTTGCGACGGGTGGAGAGGGTGTTCACGGGCGGCTGCCTTCGCTGGGGTGGGAGGTGTCGGGCGGCGGTGGCCCGGGGCTCTCCGTCGAACGGGCCGGGTGGGGCGTCGGAGGCGACCCGCGCCTCCGGCCGGTCGGGGCATCACCGAATCGATTCGATGAGCGCGAGACCACCGACGAGCTTACGACCTCAGGAGGCGCGGTGACAGCCCCGAGGGCGCCGTCGTCACGCAGCGGGGCGGAAGTCGTAGATGGGCGGCTCCTGCTTGAAGAATCCGAGCAGGCCCTCGATTTGCAGCGAGCCGGCGCCGACCGAGAACACGTAGGTCTCGCCCTCGGTCAGCTCGGCCGCTATGCCGTCGACGTTCTCGGGAGTGACCCCGTCGCGGATGTCGAGGACGCCGCAGGAGTCGGTCTGCACCCTCACGAGCGCGGAGGCACCGCCGATCCCGGTCCGGCTCGAGCTCCGCCCCGACAGGGCGTCCACCGAGTCGACCCTGCAGGTGAGTTCTTCTCGGTGAGAGGAGTCGTACGACTCGAGGACATGAGGTCCGACGCCGAACGTACCGACGAGCACCACGAAAACTGCGAGCCCACCGACCAGGATGAGCCGCGCGCGACGCACCGAACGCTTTCTCGGTGGTGCTGCCGCGGAACGGTGCGAATTCGACATGGTCATTCATCTCTCTCGTCAGACGGCTCGTGATGCGGCCGGTCAGTGTCGCGGAAGGCTCGGTCCCTCGGCTCCCGAGAAGAAGCCGTTCGAGAACGCCTGCCCGGCAGTCGTCTCGGGGTCGGGATCCAGCGCGTACTGCGCGAGCCCCGACGTCCCGCCCACCAAGCCATCTTGGCCCATGTCGAGCAGCCCTTCGCCCGCCGCGTTCCACCGCGGGCTCAGCGACGGCAGGGCTTCGGACAGGATGTTCGTCGACGAAGGAGCGGGGATCATGCTCGAGATCCCGCTCGTGGCCGACCCGGCGACGAAGCCGTTCACTCCCTGGCCGACGTAGCCCGCGAACGAGTGGTCCTGCTTCGGGTCCAGGCCGTAGTCGAGCACGTTGCTCGTGGCCCCCTCGACACCGGCGGCGACGGCGCCCTGGCCGGCCCGACCCACGGCGGCCGTCGCGACGCGCTGGCCGATCGGAGACGCGATCCGCTGGACGACCGGCGCCACGGCCTGGGTCACCGCCGGAGCGGCCTTCGACGCCGCGATCGCAGCGGCTCCGCCGGCGGCACCCGCGGCGCCTCCGATCAGCATCTGCAGACCGACCTGCTTGTAGTCGACGTTCCCGCTGTCCGGGCCCTGCTGGATGATGCTGAACCCGCCCGCCATGAGGGCACCGCCTGCAGCCAGCGCGAGGATGTTGACACCGGGCACGAACATCAGGGCGATGCTCCCCGCGATCATGGCTCCGGCGAGGATCGCCTCCTTGTGCGACTTGACCTCGTCCCAGGCATCGACGAGCAACCCCTGGTTCGCATCGTTGTAGGCCTTGAGGTCGGCGTCGGTGGCGGGCTTGAGGCCCAGCGGGTCGAGCGCCTGCAGCGGGTCGTTGCCGGCGTACGAGTAGGGGTTGGCCGCCCATCCTGCGCCGAGCGTCGCCACGATCGGGTCCGTCGACAGGAAGCCCCGTGCCGAGGGGTCGTAGACACGGGCGCCGAGCCAGTCGAGGCCGCCGATCGTGAGACCGCCGCCTGCCGTGAGGCCGATGCCGTCGGGCAGTCCGAGACCCGAACCGGGACTCGACACGGCGGCCAGCGCCTCCCACGGGTCGTCGACGTCCGTGGCGCGCGCCGCGCGCCACCCGCTGGACAGGACCGCGTCGTCGATCGCCGTGACCCCGCCGGGGAGTGCGAGCACGGGTGCTGGCCCGAGGCAGGCCAGCGCCGGCACGGCTGCGGCGGAGTCCCACCAGATCGACGTTCCTCCTGCCTCGGCGAGCTCACCCAGGCCGTCGACCCAGACGTCGATCCGTCCGATCTCCGCGCCGTCGCGGTCGCGGTCGACGATGCCGCCGAGACGCCCGAGGTCCGACCAGGCGTACTGCCGCGTCGTGCCGTCCGGCTCGGTGCGGCGGATCCGCCGCCCGAGGCCGTCGTGCACGTACTCCACACGGACGCCGAGCGTCTCGGTGGCGACCAGCTGGGCTGCCGCGTCGTACTCCCGTCGGGTCTCGACCCCGTCGGCGGTCTCGACGACGAGCCGGCCGGCCACGTCGTACCGCCAGGTGCGCCCGGCGCCTCCCCTCGCCTGCGCGCCCACGAGCTGCGCGGCGTCGTCGTAGCGGTACTCGACCCGACCGCCGCCCTGCTCCACCGCCGAGATGCGCCCATCCGCGTCGTGCTCGACGCGGGTCCGGTCGACTCCGCTCGCCCGGGTCGCGGTGTGCTCCACCACGACGCCGCCCTCGTACGACCACGTCTGCACGAGGTCGCTCGCGATCGATTCGACGACGCGGCCCGCCCGGTCGTACGAGACGCCGCCGAGGTGCGCACCGTCGAGCGCCACCCCCACGACCCGACCGTTCGCATCACGTCGATACTCCGTCCGCGAACCCGTGGGGCCGGTACGGGTGACGACGGCGCCGTCGGCGTCGCGCTCCCATGTCATGGACTCGGCACCCCGCGATCGACGGACGAGCAGTCCACGTCGGTCGTGCCGCAGCTCGTGCTCGATCGAACGCCCCTCACCCCTGCTGTGATCGCTCACGACGACCGCTCGATCGAAGGGGTCGCGGGAGATCTCGAGCACCACCGCGCCGTCGACGCTCACGCTGCTCTGCCGGCCCGCGCGGTCGTACCCGTTCTCGAGGAGGTGCCCGTCGGGGTCCGTCCGTGCCACGAGACGCCCCGCGGCGTCGTACGAGTACCTCGTCGTCCGTCCGAGAGGGTCGGTCACGGCCGCCACGCGATCCGCGGCATCGTAGGCCCGCCGGGTCACGCCGCCGACCGGGTCGGTGATCGTCACGGGGCGACCGCGCTCGTCGTAGTCGTACGAGGTCACGCCGCCGAGGCCGTTCACGACGGCGATCAGCTGCCCCGCGTCGTCGTATCGGAAGCTCCTCCGTCCGAACCTGAGGTCGTGGCTGCCGACGAGACGACCCACGGAGTCCCAGCGGTACCGTGCCGTCCCGGCGCCCGGGATCGTGCGACTCACGAGACGACCCACGGGGTCGTACTCGAATCGCTCCACCTCGCCCGTCGGCGACGTGCGCGTGGACACGCGCGAGTCGGCGTCGTACGAGAGGCTGGTCCGCGCGCCGGAGGCGTCGGTCGCGACGGCGGCCCGTCCGCAGGCGTCGTACTCGTACGTCGATCGCGCCCCGGTCGCCGTCGTGACGGCGACGACCCGGCCGGCCGGATCGCGTTCGAGACGCGTGAGTCCGCCTTCCCCGTCGACGAGCTCGACGGGACGACCGCAGGCGTCGTAGGTGACGAGCTCGTGCCCGCGTTCGTCGGACGTCATCTCGACGGGCCGCCCGAACTCGTCCGTCCGCACGGTCGTCGTCGTGAAGGCGTCTCGGAGGGACGAGAGTCCGGTCGTCTCGTCGCGTTCCGCCAGGCGCCGCACACCCGTCGGGTCCGTGATCGACCGGAGGTCCCCGGTGACCCCGTACTCGCGATCCCAGCGCGCGCCCGTCGGATCCGTGACGACCCGCAGGCGGGAGAGGGCGTCGTGCTCGAAGGCCCAGGCGGCTCCGTCGGGCAGCTCGAGGCGCGAGACGTCGCCTTGGTCGTCCATCGTGCGGGTGGTCGTGCGCCCGAGAGGATCGGTCTCCGAGACCAGATCGCCGGCCGGACCGTAGCCGTACCGCGTCACCGCACCACGGGGATCGACGACCGCCTCGAGTCGACCCGCCGGGCCGCGCTCGAAGCGCCACAGCGCGCCGTCGGGATCGCGCCGCGAGACGAGCTCGTCCGAGCCGTCGTAGCGGTACTCGGTCCGAGCTCCGGACGGGGTCGTGGAGGCCACCACGTGACCCGTGGCGTCCCGTTCCAGACGCACGACGCCGCCGTCCGCGTTCCGAGCCGCGACGATGTCCCCGAAGCGGTCGTGCTCGAGTTCGAGCGGCACGCCCGTCGCGTCGACGACGCGGACGAGGCGGCCGTCCCGCCACGTCGACTCGGTTCGCCCGCCGGCGGGGTCGATGATCGCCGAGGGGTTCCGGTCGTCGCCGTCGTACTCGAAGGCGACGACCCCGCCCGACTCGGTCACGACGGTCGTCACGCGATCGAGGTCGTCGTAGCCGTAGGTGATGTCGGCTCCCGCCGGAGTCACCGTGCGCGTCCGACGACCGCGGTCGTCGTAGGCGTGCACGGTGATCGCCCCGTCGCGCTGCGTGGCGGAGACGAGGTTCCCGTGGGCGTCGTAGCTCATCGACTGCCGCCGGTCGTCGCTGTCGACGACGCCGACGAGACGGCCCTTGGCGTCCGCCAGCCAGGTGTTCGACCGGCTGCCGTCCTCGTCGGAGACGACCGTCACCCGACCGGGGAGGTAGGCGAAACGGACCCGGCGGCCATGGGGGCTGACCTGCAGCACGACGCGTCCGTGCTCGTCGTACGTGTTGTCGACCTCGATCACGCCCGCCTCGCTCGTGACCGTCGAGACGAGCCCCTCGTCGTTCCAGCCGTATCGGCGGGTCCCCCCTGGCGTGGTGACGCCGACGAGCCTCCGGCCCTGGTCGTACTCGTACTCGACCCGCCGGCCGTCCGATCCGCGCACGACCACGACTCGGCCGTCGAGGTGCTCGATCTCGATCGAGCGCCCCCGCTCGTGGACGAGCCGGGTGACCACGTCGCCGTCGTACTCGACCCGGACGGCCGTGCCGCGCCTCCCTCGCTGCCCGACCCAGCGACCCGACGGCGTGAAGTCGACGCGCACGCCCTCGTTGTCGCTGACGACGAGGAGGCCGTCCTCCTCGGTCAGCCAGCGGTTCTCGCCGATGCCGCGGCCCCAGCCGGTGTCCTGACGGGGGAACCGGATCTGGCGTCCGTCCGCCCCGACGAACGACGCTCCCTCGTCGTCGATCAGCAGCCTCGTCTCGAGCACCGACGACCAGCCGGGGCCGAAGAGACCGACGCGGTCGTCGAGCGAGTTGTACATGCGCGTCATGGCGAGTGACGCCGAGGCTCCCCCGAAGCCCAGGTCGTGCTCGGGTTCGAGGAAGTTGCCGGTGGTCGTGTTGACGGGGTCCATCGTGAAGCCCGTGGTCGGCTGCTCGCCGAAGGCCCGTGGCGGATCGATCGTCAGGGCGGTCCGGTCGGCCGAGACCCCCGCCGCCTGGAGGGCGGCGGCGAGCGCCGAGTCGGATACGGTCGAGACGTCGCCCTCTCCTCCGGCGGCCGCGAACGCGTCGGCCACGGTGTTGGCCCACGCGACGTCCTGGCCGTTGGCCTCGAGCCACTTCTCGAATCCCGTGACGAGTCCGCTCGCCTCGATCTCGCCCCACTTGCACCGCGACGCGAAGTCCGCGAGCTTGCCCCGCAGCGCGGCCGGCCGGCCCGTCAGCTCGGTGTCGAGCTGCGACGAGCCCGTGGCGAACGACCGGAGGTTCTCGGGTCGTGCCGACGAGGCGCCTCCGGCAGCGCCGCCCCCTGCAGCGCCGCCTCCAGATGCGGGCAGGGGCGTCTCCCGGGAACCGGTGGCGACGGTGGACGCCGGGAAGGTCGGCTCCTTCTCGGCCGGTTCGGTCGGCATGTCCTCTCCGCCGACGATGCCGTCCCACCACTTCTCGATGTCCGACCGGTTCTCCTGACGCTCCGTCCACTCGCGGGCGCGCTTGCGACGGGCGTTCTCCTTCTGCGCCGACTCCTTCATCGTGCCGACCCAGCTCGCGATGTCGCGGAGCGCGGCGACGATCTTGTCGCCGTCCGCCTTCGCGGTGTCCTGGTTCGCGCCGAAGATCTCCGAGAAGCGCCCGAGGAAGTCCTGCTCGGCCGTGGTCCGATACGACCGGCGCGAAGCCACCTGCCCCTCGATCGCCTCGGCCGATGCGTTGGCCTCGGTGACGAGAGCGTCCGCTGTCGCGTCGTCGAACGTCACTTCTTCGTTGCCGGTCGGATTCGCCACGATTCTCGTTCCCCCTGGTGATACGTCGTCTCGACGCCGTGTCCAACGAACGACTCGTCACGGATCCCGGCGTCCGCCCCCGCGCAAGACGCGCCCCCGGGGCTCGAACATGCCAACTGTACGGGCAGAGGCGCCTTCTGTCGCGATCCTCTCCACAGAGTGGTCGGTATCATCGCCGGATGATCGACTGGACCGTCCTCGGGCTCGTGGTGACCGCCGTCTCGGTCCTGGCCGCCGTGGGCGTGCCGCTCGCCGCCTCACTCCTCAGCCGGTCGCGTCGAGCGGCGGCACCAGACTCCCCCCCGCTGTTCACCACGCACCCCCCGCGCCTCGTGTCGGTCATGTTCGCCGTCGTCGGTCTGGCCTCGTTCTTCTTCGGTCTCGTGCTGGCGCTGCAGGTCCCCTTCACCGACGAGCCCGACGTCGCCGAGGGCTCGGCCATCGCCGGGGCACTGTGCGCCCTCGGGGCCATGGAGGTCCTCCTCTGGCGCGGCATCCGGCGCACGCGCCTCGACGTCCACGACGAAGGGCTCCTCGTGCAGTCCTGGTTCCGTCCGGCACGCTGGGTCCTGGTGAGCGACATCGCGTCGTACCGCCCTCTGCTCAGCCCGGGCGCCATCGACGGGTCGGGCATCGACGCCCGCGACGCCCGCCGCAAACGCCTCTTCATCGCCAACCGGCGCGACGACAACTACCGGAAGCTGCTCGACCACCTCGAGCGGCACACGCCCGAGGCGCTGGCCGACTTCCGAGGCCGTCCCGCGCGCTGACGCGTCACGGGGCCGACTGCGAGGCGTCGTTCAGGCCTCGAGGGCCCGCTCGAGGCGCTCGACCTTGCCGTCGAGCTCGCCGGTCCGCCCGGGGCGGATGTCGGCCTTCAGCACCAGCGAGACCCGACTGCCGAACGCGCCCACCGCCTCCGCGGCCTCCTTGACGACGGCCATGACCTCGTCCCAGTCGCCCTCGATCTCAGTGAACATCGAGGAGGTGCGGTTCGGCAGCCCGGAATCCCGCACGACCCGCACGGCGGCGGCCACCGCGGCGTGCACGGAGTCGCCGTGGGCGTCGGGGTCGAGGTCTCCGGCGGGGGCACCGCCGCTGGGCGAGAGCGAGAAGGCGACGATCATGCGCTCATCCTGTCAGCGGCCGGGCCGCGGCGCACTCCCCCGAGACGCCACAGCATGACGCACGCGACGACGAGCAGGGCGATCTCGCCGAGGTTCCGCAGCGTGATGACGACGAGCATCCACGGCTCGACCCGCAGCAGGTCGTCGTAGAACCACGGGTAGATCAGCTGGGTCAGGGCGGCGATGCCGACCGCCAGCCCCGCCGCGAGTCGGAACGACGGCCCGCCGGCCCGCGACGTCACGAGCCCCACGACGACGGGCACGGCCAACCACGACACGAACTGCGGCGAACCGACCTTGTTGGTCACGATCAGCGCCGTCGTCAGCGCGAGAGCGAGCGGACCGAGGAGGTGCGGCGCGGCGACCCCCGCCAGTCGCGCCCGCAGACCGAGCAGCACCACGGCGCCCACCACCAGAGCCATGACCAGCGTGGCGGCCCTGGCCGCGAGACCGACCCCGTCGCCCTGCACCTGGAAGGTGAGGATCTGCTGGTCGTAGTACACGCCCGTGCCGGCCACCTTCGCCGCAGCGCGCCACAGCCAGGGGGTGGCCGCGGGCGATTCGATCTGCAGCCCCCGGCCCGCCTGCTGACCGACGAAGCCGAGCACGGTGGAGCCGCTGCCGAGCGCCAGCGAGACGGCGACCACCACGACCGTCGTCGCGGCCGCGGCGACGACGACGACGATCGAGATACCGCGACGGGAGGCCAGCACGGCGGCGGCGACCAGGGCGGCCGGCCAGACCTTCACCCACGCGGCGATCGTCAGCACGACCGAGGCCGCCACGGGGCGCTCGGCCACCAGCAGCAGACCGATCAGGGCGAGGGCCACGGTGACGGCGTCGATGCGCCCGAAGGCGATCGGGCCGAGCGCGATCACGAAGAGCAGCCACCACCAGGCGGCGGACGTCGTCGCCCGCGTCGCCCGCGTCGTCCGCGTCGTCCCCGTCGTCCGCGTCGCCCGGCGCAGCAGGACGGCGAAGGCGATCGCGTCGAGGGCGATTACGACCAGCAGCCACACGGTGGCGTAGTCG
This sequence comes from Frigoribacterium sp. CFBP9030, assembly GCF_034045195.1. Taxonomy (NCBI): domain Bacteria; kingdom Bacillati; phylum Actinomycetota; class Actinomycetes; order Micrococcales; family Microbacteriaceae; genus Frigoribacterium; species Frigoribacterium sp. CFBP9030. The sequence continues at coordinate 324,664 of NZ_JAXCWG010000003.1, read as the reverse complement.
GTCGAGCCGCCGAGTCGCGCGATGAGCATCGGTACGGCCGCCAGCAGCGGGTACACCCAGGCGACGTCGATCCCGACCCGGTCGCCGCCCGAGACGAAGTCGTCCATCCACGACCGGTAGACGGTGCGGACGTCGCCGAGCGACTGGTCGGGGCCGGCCAGCGCGACCCAGGCGACCACGAGGTGCACGACCGCGAAGGCCGTCCAGAGGACCACCCGCCGCTGTGCCAGCGTCGAGACGATCCGCCCCGTCGTCGTCCGCGCGCCGGGGATCTCAGGAGGCGCGGCGACGGTCATCCGGTCAGGCTAGCCGCCGCGCGTCACACGACGCCGCACAGCTCGGCGGTGTCGTCGGTCACCGTTATCCTCGGGGTCATGACCCGTACACCGTCGCGACTCGTCGCGTCCGTCGCCGCCGCCCTCCTCTCGATCGGCGTCCTGGCCGCCTGCGCGCCCACGTCCGACTCCGAGGGCTCGGACGGCGTCGGTGCCGTCACCGAGGGCGAGCTGACGATCGCCACCGGCGAGCCCGCCTACTCCCCCTGGGTCGAAGACGACGACCCGACCACCGGCGAAGGCTACGAGTCCGCGCTCGCGTACGCCGTCGCCGATCGTCTCGGCTACGACCGCGACGACGTCGTCTGGGTGCGCGCCACCTTCGACGAGTCCATCGCCCCCGGCCCGAAGACCTTCGACCTCAACCTGCAGCAGTTCTCGATCACCGATCAGCGGGCCAGGGCGGTCGACTTCTCGTCGCCCTACTACGAGACCCGCCAGGCCGTCGTGACACTGCCGGGCTCGGCCGCCGAGGGCGCCACCAGCGTCGCCGACCTGACGGGGCTCGACATCGGGGCGCAGAGCGGCACGACGAGCTTCACCGCGGCCGAGTCGGTCATCGATCCCGACGGCGGCGTGCAGGCCTACAACTCGAACGACGACGCCAAGGCCGCCCTCGAGTCGGGGCAGGTCGATGCGATCGTGCTCGACGTCCCGACGGCGACCTACTTCGTCGAGGGAGGTATCGTCCTCGGTCAGCTGGCCGCGGTCGACGGCGCCAGCGACCAGCTCGGCATCGTCCTGCCGCTCGACAGCGCCCTCACCGACGAGGTCACGCAGGCCGTCGACGATCTGCGCGACGACGGCACGCTGGCCGAGCTGCAGCAGCAGTGGCTCGCCGACTACGACGTCTCGGACCTCTCGTAGCGCCCACCGCGATCGCCCCGGGGTCCGCCCCGATCAGCGATCTCGAACTGGGGCGACGGGCCTATCGCCGTCGCCAGTCGGTCCGCTCGGTGCTCGTCGCCGTGGTCAGCACGATCGTCTTCGCGGCCCTCGCCTGGTGGGCGGTCACCAGCACCCCGGGCTGGGAGCGCGTGAAATTCAGCTTCTTCGACGGCCCCACCCTGATCGCCGCCTGGCCTCGCGTGGTCGAGGGCCTCTGGCTGAACATCAGGGTGCTCGTGGTGGCGGCGATCGGCGTGGCGCTGCTCGCGACGCTGCTGTCCGCCCTCCGCACCCTCCGGGGCCCCGTGTTCTTCCCCGTCCGCGCGCTCGTCCGGGGCTACACCGACCTGTTCCGCGGGCTGCCGCTCATCATCGTCCTGTACCTCGTGGGCTTCGGTCTGCCGGGTCTCGGGCTCGGCATCCCGCGCCTCCCGGCCGAGTTCTGGGGCACGATCGCGCTCATCCTCACCTACTCGGCCTACGTCTCCGAGGTGGTGCGGGCCGGCATCGACGCCGTGCACCCCTCGCAGCGGCTGGCCGCGCGGTCGCTCGGTCTCGGTCATGCGAAGACCCTCCGTCTGGTGGTCTTCCCCCAGGCGATCCGCAAGGTGACGCCGGCGCTCATGAACGACTTCGTCTCGATGCAGAAGGACGTCGGGCTGATCTCCGTGCTCGGGGCGGTCGACGCGGTGCGCGCGGCCCAGATCGAGACGGCGACCGCCGCGAACTTCACGCCGTACGTGCTCGCAGGGCTGCTGTTCGTCGTGCTGGCCCTGCCGACACTGTGGCTGACGGACTGGCTGTCGGCGCGCCTCCGTCGTCGCGAACAGGCAGGGAGCGTCGTATGACCGGGTCACGCATCACAGGCGACGCCGGCCCCGGCCCCGGCCCCGAGGTCGTCCTCCGTCTCGAGGGCGTCCGCAAGTCGTTCGGCGCCACGACGGTGCTCGACGGCATCGACCTCGAGGTCGCCCGAGACGAGGTCGTCGCGCTGATCGGGGCGAGCGGCTCGGGCAAGTCGACGCTGCTTCGCACGATCAACCTCCTCGAGCCGATCGACGACGGTCGCATCGTGCTCGGCGGCGACGACATCAGCGACCCCCGGGTCAAGGCCGACGCGGTGCGCGCGCGGATCGGCGTGGTCTTCCAGCACTTCAACCTGTTCCCGCACCTCACCGTGCTCGAGAACGTGTCGCTGGCCAGTCGGCATGTCCTGCGTCGCCCGAAGGCCGAGGCCCACGCACGGGCCCGCGAGCTGCTCGAACGCGTCGGTCTCGGCGACAAGGCGGGCGCCTACCCCGACCGTCTCTCGGGCGGCCAGCAGCAGCGCGTCGCGATCGCCCGGGCCCTCGCCCCGCGTCCGACCCTGCTGCTGCTCGACGAGATCACGAGCGCTCTCGACCCCGAGCTGGTCGGCGAGGTGCTCGATCTGGTCCGCACCCTGAAGGAGGTCGGCACGACCATCGTCATGGCGACCCACGAGATGGCCTTCGCGCGCGACGTCGCCGACCGCGTGGTGTTCCTCGACGCCGGCCGCGTCGCCGAGCAGGGCCCGCCCGAACAGGTCTTCACGGCGCCGCGAACCGCGCGGGCGAGAGAGTTCCTCACCCGCTTCACCGCCTGACGGGTGACTCCCAGCTGATTCCAGCCACCCCATAGACTCACCCGCCATCATCTCCACCAAGCCGTTCCGGCCCATGGCATCCGAGCCGACCCCGCGGCGTGGTCACGCCCAACCCGAGCCGACCCAGGAGACACGAACCATGAAGAAGAAGACCGGAATCATCATCGGAGTGGCGGCGGTCCTCGTCGTCGGCGTCGGAGTCACGGCGGCCGTCGCCGGCCCCGCCTTCTACCGCGACGTCATCGTCGGCGAGCCCGACGCCGCCCCCACCGTGTCACTCACCCCCGGTGCCAGCACGGTCGATCAGAGCCAGCTCACCGGCGACTGGTCGGTGGGCGACGGCAGCTCGGCCGGCTACCGCGTCGACGAGGTGCTGAACGGCACCGACGTCACCGTGGTCGGCACCACCGATCAGGTCTCGGGCACCGTGACCGTCGACGGCACCACCGTCACGGCGGCCGACATCACCGTCGACGTGGCGAGCATCGCCACCGACAGCGGCAACCGCGACGGGTACTTCCGTGACGACGCGATGGAGGTCGGCACCTACCCGACCGCCACCTTCACCCTGACCGACCCGATCGACGCCGCCGTGCCGTCCGACGGCCAGGTCGCGACGGTCCAGGCCACCGGCGAGCTGACCATGCACGGCGTCACGCAGACCGTGGAGGTGCCGCTCCAGGCCGCGCTCTCCGGCGACGGCGTCCAGGTCAGCGGCTCGATCCCCGTCACGTTCTCCGACTACGGCGTGACCGCGCCGAGCCTCGGCTTCGTCGAGGTCGAGGACCAGGGCACCGTCGAGTTCCTCGTGGCGGCGACCCCCGCCTCCTAGGCTCGCCGCCCTCTGCCCGCCACGATCGACGCGATCGTGGCGGGCAGTCCGTCGATCAGGCCCAGCACGGTGATCGGTCCGCCGCCGCTCGCCCGCTCCGCCGCCAGACCGTGGACGACCGCCGCCGTGGCGGCCAACCGCGCGAGGGCCTCGTCGTCGGAGGCGATCTCGTCGGCGTGCGTCGCGACGAGGGCGCCCAGCACTCCGCCGAGCGCGTCGCCCGCACCGGCCGTCGCCAGCCACGTCGGCGCGCTCTCGGCGACCAGCAGCGTGCCCTCGGGCGAGGCCACGTGGGTCCGGTGCCCCTTGACCAGCACGGTGCAGCCCCACTCCCCCGCCGCGCGCCTCGCCGCGTCGCCCGGGTCGGCGGCCACGTCGGCGACCTCGCGACCCGACGCCCGCGCCAGCTCTCTGAAGTGCGGTGTCAGGACCACGGGCCCGGTGGCCTCGTCGCGCAGCGGGAGGGCGCCGGCGTCGAGCACGAGCGGCAGCCCCGAGGAGGCGCCGGTCGCGAACCCCTCGCGGGTCTCGTCGTCGAGGTGGTCGGGGTCGACGCCCGAGCCGAGCAGCCAGGCCTGGACCCGCCCCGGGCTGGTGACGGCCTCGGGTCGGCGATGGAGCACGAAGTCCGACGCGCGCGCCGGGCCCAGGTAGCGGAGCATGCCGAGCCCCGTGTGCAGCGCCGCCTCGACGCCCAGCACGGCGGCGCCGGGGTACGCGCTCGAGCCGGTGACGACGCCGAGCACACCGCGGCTGTACTTGTCGTCGTCGGCCGCGGGCACGGCGATCCAGTCGGCGGCGTCGGCGGGGGTCCACGGCACGAAGTCGGTCATGCCGTCGACGCTAGTCGCCGCGCATCGGTCGCCGCGCGTCGGTCGCCGCGCGTCCGTCGCCGCGAGTCCGTCGCCGCGAGTCCGTCGCCGCGAGTCCGCTCGCGACCCGAGGTCAGCCGCGCCCTTCCCCGCTGCACCGCGCCCGAGGGAACATCCCGCCCCCGCGTACCGTTGCACCCCGACGACGATCCACCATCGAAAGGCGATGACCCCACTCGTGACCCAGACGGCAGCGACACCCACGACCACCCCGCAGACCTCCGCGCAGAACGGCGACGAGGTCGGCGACCGCCCCCTCGGACTCTTCGATCCGATCACGCTGCGCGGCCAGAGATTCCGCAACCGGCTCTGGGTCGCGCCCATGTGCCAGTACTCGGCCGAGCGCGAAGACGGCGTCCCGACCGACTGGCACCTCGTGCACCTGGGTGCGCTGGCCCGAGGAGGCGCGGGCGCGGTGATCGCGGAGGCCACGTCGGTCACCCCCGAGGGCCGCATCTCGCCCCAGGATCTCGGTCTGTGGAACGACGAGCAGCTCGAGGCGTTCCGCCCGATCACGGCGTTCATCCGGTCGCAGGGATCCGTGCCCGGCGTCCAGCTGGCGCACGCCGGTCGCAAGGCGTCGACGTTCCGCCCGTGGAGCGCCGAGCAGGGCACCGTGGCGGCCGACCGAGGCGGCTGGCAGACGGTCGCACCGTCCGCCGTCGCCTTCGAGGGCTACGACGAGCCGGTGGCCCTGACCACCGCCGAGGTCGGCGGTCTGGTCGAGGCGTTCCGTGTCGCCGCGCGCCGCTCGGTCGACGCCGGCTTCGAGCTGATCGAGCTGCACGCCGCCCACGGCTACCTGCTGCACCAGTTCCTCTCGCCGCTCAGCAACGAGCGCACCGACGAGTACGGGGGCTCCCTCGAGAACCGGGCGCGCCTCCTGCTCGAGGTCGTCCGGGCCGTGCGCGCCGAGGTCGGCGACGACTACCCGCTGCTCGTGCGCTTCAGCGCCACGGACTGGGCCGAGGGCGGCTGGGACGAGGACGACACCGCGACCGTGGCCGCGTGGTCGCGCGAGGCGGGTGCCGACCTGTTCGACATCTCGACCGGCGGCCTGGTCGCCGGGGTCAGCATCCCGGTCGGCCTCGGCTACCAGGTGCGCTTCGCCGAGCACGTGCGCACGCAGGCCGAGGTCGAGACCGGCGCGGTCGGCCTCATCGTCGGGGCCGAGCAGGCCGACGAGATCGTCGCGAGCGGTCGGGCCGACGTGGTGCTGATGGCGCGCGAGTTCCTCCGCGACCCGCACTTCCCGTTGCGGGCCGCCGCCGAGCTCGGGGTCGAGCTCGACTACGTGCCGGCGCAGTACCAGCGCGCACCCTTCCGCGCGCGCTGACCCGCCGCGCCGGCCGCGGCCGCGGCCCGCGGTTCATCGAAGTGACGCGAACAGGGCCTTCACTCACCCCGAGGGCCCCTTTCGCGTCACCTCGACGCCGCCGCCAGCCACCGCGCGTCACCTCGACGCCGCCGCCAGCCACCGCCCCATCGAGGTGACGCAGAAGGGGCCCCCAGCCATGCTGGGGGCCCCTTCTGCGTCACATGGACGCCGCGGCGCGGTCAGCGACCGCGTCGCGTGGCGTCCTGCACCTCGCCGATGAGCTCCTCCAGGATGTCCTCCAGGAAGAGCACCCCCTCGGTCGTGCCGTACTCGTCGAACGAGCGCGCGACGTGCACGCCGCTGCGGCGCATGGTCGCCAGGGCGTCCTCCAGGTCGGTGCCCCGGTAGATCGAGATGAGCTGTCTGATCCGCTTCGGCGGCACGGGGTCGCCGAACTCGTCGTCGTCGAGGTCGAGCACGTCTTTCAGGTGGAGGTAACCCGTCGGGTCGCCCTGGTCGTCGACCAGCACGTAGCGCGAGAAGCCGTTCTGCGCGACGGCCCGCTCGACGTCCGACGGCGTCGCGTCTTCGGGCAGGGTGACGAGGCCCGGCATGGGGACCGCCACGTCGGACACCTTCTTCTCGGTGAACTCGAACGCCGCCTGGACGGTGCCGCTGGCGTCGGTCAGGGTGCCCTCGCGGCGGGACTGCGCGACGATGTTGGCGACCTCGTCGACGGTGAAGGCGCTGGCGGCTTCGTCTTTCGGTTCGACCTTGAACGCCCGCAGCACCGTGTTCGCCGACCAGTTCAGCGAGACGACGACCACGTGCAGCACGCGCGCGATGGCGACGAGCGGCGGCGCGAGCATCAGCGCTGCGCGGTCGGGCAGCGAGAACGAGATGTTCTTCGGCACCATCTCGCCGAACACCACGTGCAGGAACGACACGAGCACCAATGTGATGACGAAGCCCACGACGCTCACGAGCTCGGGGCTCAATCCGGTCAGACCGAGCGGCCCCTCCAGGAGGTGGTGGATCGACGGCTCGGACACGTTCAGGATGAGCAGCGAGCAGATGGTGATGCCCAGCTGCGTCGTCGCGAGCATCATCGTGGCGTGCTCCATCGCCCAGAGGGTCGTGCGCGCGGCGCGGCTGCCAGCCTCGGCCAGGGGCTCGATCTGCGACCGTCTGGCCGAGATGACGGCGAACTCGGCCCCGACGAAGAACGCGTTGCCCATCAGCAGCAGCACGAGCCAGACGATGCCCAACCAGTCGCCGCTCATCGGACGGCCTTCCGGTCGGCGGACGACCCGCGAGGGGTCGCCGCAGCGGTCGCCGAGGAGGCGCGGGTCGGGTCGACCGGCACCGCACCCGACCCGTCGGCCGGGTCGTCGTCCGTGGCGGGCGTGAAGCGGATGCGATCGATCCGACGCCCGTCGAGCCGCTCGACGCGGAACGCGCCGGCCTCGGTCTCGACGACGTCGCCCGCCGAGGGCAGGTGTCCGAGCTCGCTCATCAGCCATCCTCCGACGGTCTCGTACGGGCCGTCCTCCGGCACCTTGACGGAGGCGCGCTCGAGCAGCTCGTCGGGGCGGAGCAGACCCGGGAAGGTCAGCCAGTTGCGTGATCGGACGACGTCGACGCGGCTGCGGTCGTGCTCGTCCGACACCTCGCCGACCAGTTCTTCGATGAGGTCCTCGAGGGTGACGACCCCGGCGGTGCCGCCGTACTCGTCGACGACGACCGCCATCTGGTAGCCCCTGCCCCTGACCTCGGTCAGCAGGTTGTCGAGGGTCATGGTCTCGGGCACTCGCACGGCGTCGGTCTGCAGGGCCGAGACGGGCACGTCGGCGCGGCGCTCACGAGGGACCGACACGGCCTGCTTGACGTGCACGAGGCCCACGACGTCGTCGATGCCGTCGTCGGTCACCGGGAATCTCGAGTAGCCCGTCCGTCGGGCCAGCTGCAGAACCGTCTCGGCGCTGTCGGTGCGCGCGACCGACGACAGCCGGGGTCGCGGGGTCATCACGTCGGAGGCTGTGTGGTCGCTGAAGGCCAGCGTGCGCGACAGCAGCGTCGCGGTGTCGGCCTCGAGGCTGCCCTCGGTCGCCGATCGACGCACGAGCGACGAGAGCTCTTCGGCCGTCCGTGCACCGGAGAGCTCCTCCTTGGGTTCGACGCCGATCGCGCGGAGGATGCCGTTCGCGGTGTTGTTGAGCAGCGCGACGGCGGGCTTGAACACCGTGGTGAACCCGACCTGGAACGGCATGACGAGCTTCGCCGTCTTGAGCGGGAGGGCCAGGGCGAAGTTCTTGGGCACGAGCTCGCCGATGATCATCGAGAGCAGGGTCGCGACCACGATCGACACGATCGGCGCCGCGATCGTCACGGCGGCCTCGGGGACGCCCGCGCCCACCAGCGGAGGCGAGATCAGTCGCGAGATCGCCGGCTCCATCGTGTAACCGGTGAGCAGCGTCGTCAGCGTGATGCCGAGCTGCGCGCTCGACAGGTGCGTCGAGGTGATGCGCAGGGCCCCGATGGTGGTCGTGAGCCCCTTCTCGCCCTTGCCTTGTCGGGATTCGAGCTCGGACCGGTCGAGGTTGACGAGCGAGAACTCGCTCGCGACGAACAGCCCGGTGCCGATGGTGAGGAGGAGGCCGAAGCCGAGGAGGATCCACTCGTTCACGACGAACGGTCACCTCGCTCGGAACGGTGCGGGAGGGGGGTCGTCGACACGATCGGCGTCGGAGACGGAGGGTCGTCCATAGACGGAAGAGCTTACGGCACTCGCGCGCCCCTCGGGGCCTCTTCTCACCAGCCGACCGGCAGGGCCTTCCCCTCCTCGTAGCCTGCGGCGGACTGCACGCCGACGAGGGCGCGTTCCGCGAACTCGGGCACCGAACGGGCCCCGGCGTAGGTGAACGAGCTGCGGACGCCCGACGTGATCATGTCGAGGAGGTCCTCAACCCCGGGGCGCAGCGGGTCGAGGTAGATCTTCGACGACGAGATCCCCTCGGCGAACAGGGTCTTGCGAGCCAGCTCGTAGGGGTCGAGTCGTTCGAAGCGACCCTGCACCGCCTTGGTCGAGGCCATGCCCCAGCTCTCCTTGTAGAGGCCGCGCTCGTCGCTCGCCAGATCGCCGGGGGCCTCGATCGTGCCGGCGAACCACGAGCCGATCATCACCGAGGCTGCTCCGGCGGCGAGCGCCAGCGCGACGTCGCGGGGGTAGCGGACGCCGCCGTCGGCCCAGACGTGGGCTCCGAGGGCCTTCGCGGCGGCCGCCGTCTCGAGCACCGCCGAGAACTGGGGCCGCCCGACCGCGGTCATCATGCGGGTGGTGCACATCGCGCCGGGACCGACGCCCACCTTGACGATGGTCGCCCCGGCGCCGACCAGGTGATGGACGGCCTGCTCGGTGACCACGTTGCCGGCCACGATGGGGAGGCCGAGCCCGAGCGCCGAGACGGCAGCGATGGCCTTGACCATGCCGTCCTGGTCGCCGTGCGCGGTGTCGATGACGAGCACGTCGACGCCGGCCGCGGCGAGCGCCTTGGCCTTCTCGGCCACGTCGCCGTTGATGCCGACGGCCGCCGCGACGCGGAGCCGCCCACCGGCGTCGAGCGCGGGCTGGTAGAGGGTCGAGCGGAGGGCGCTCTTCCGGCTGACGGTTCCGACGACGCGGCCGTGCCGGAGCACCGGGGCGAAGTCGAGGTCGGCGGCGACGAGGCGGTCGAACGCCGCGCGGGGGCCCTCGACGTCGTCGGCGTCGAGCGAGGTCAGCGCGCCGTGGAGGAGGTCGCCGAGCACGGCGTCGCGGGGGGCCGTCGCGAGGCGGGAGGCGGCGATGCAGCCGAGGTAGGCGCCGTCCGCGTCGTGCAGGACGATGCCGTGGCCCTCGACGGCGGGGACGGTCGACAGCGCGGCGTCGACCGTCTGGCCGGCGTCGAGCGTGTAGGGGGTGTCGTACTCGACCGGTTGGCTCTTGACCCAGCGGATGGCGGCGTCGAGCTGCTGGAGGGGCATGTCCTGAGGGAGGACCCCGAGACCTCCGCGCCGGGCGAGCGTCGCCGCCAGGCGGGGCCCGGTGACCGAGTTCATGTTCGCCGAGACGACCGGGATGGTGGCGCCGGTGCCGTCGCCGGGGGCGAGCGACACGTCGAGGCGACTCGTCACCGACGACCGGCTGGGCACCAGGAACACGTCGGAGTAGGTCAGGTCGTGGGTCGGCGTCGTCTCGTAGAACCTCATGCGGACAACGTTAATCCCTGTGAGTCCGAGACCCCCGGAGCGCGGTAAGCGTTTAAGCTGGGTCGAGGCGGGCCCCTCGGGGCCCCACCTGATCAACAATCAACGGAGAGTGGGCGATCGGCAGTGACTAGCCACGTGACGGGAACGACGGACGACGGCGCGGCGGCCGAGTTCGGGGCCAACGAGTGGTTGGTCGACGAGCTCTACGAGCAGTGGGTGGTCGACAAGAACTCGGTCGACGAATCGTGGTGGCCCGTGCTCGAGGCGTACAGCCCCTCCGAGACCTCGTCCGAGTCGACGCCGACCACCGCTCCCCCGCAGACGGACGCCGCCACCCCGGCGGCGGCCCCGGCCCCCGCCCCCGACCAGGCCCCGAGCGACGGCGCTCCGGCCAAGAAGTCGGTAGCAGCCCGCACGACCTCCGTCGAGCCCGCGAAGAAGCCGATCCCGGCCGAGGCTCCGAAGAAGAAGAAGGAGCCGGCACGGGCCGAGTCCACCGACGAGCAGCCGACACCCGAGCCCGTCAACACGGTCGCACCGCTGCGGGGCATGGCCAAGTCGCTGGCGACGAACATGGACGCGAGCCTCTCCGTCCCGACTGCGACCAGCGTCCGGACGATCCCGGCGAAGCTGATGATCGACAACCGGATCGTCATCAACAACCACCTCAAGCGGGCGCGCGGCGGCAAGATCTCGTTCACGCACCTCATCGGCTGGGCCCTCGTCCAGGCCCTCAAGGAGTTCCCCAGCCAGAACGTCTTCTACGACGAGGTCGATGGCAAGCCCTCGATCGTCACTCCCCCGCACATCAACGTCGGTCTCGCGATCGACATCCCGAAGCCCGACGGCACGAGGGCGCTGCTCGTGCCCGGCATCAAGCAGGCCGACGAGATGCACTTCGGCGAGTTCCTCCAGGCCTACGAGGACGTCGTCAAGCGGGCTCGCGACAACAAGCTCGCCGCCGCCGACTTCCAGGGCAACACGATCTCGCTGACCAACCCGGGCGGCATCGGTACCGTCCACAGCGTGCCGCGCCTGATGAAGGGCGCCGGGTCGATCATCGGCGCCGGCGCACTCGACTACCCGGCCGAGTTCCAGGGGTCGGCGTCGAAGACCCTGGTCGAGCTCGGCATCGGCAAGACCATCACCCTGACGAGCACGTACGACCACCGCGTCATCCAGGGAGCCGGCTCCGGCGAGTTCCTCAAGAAGGTCCACGAGCTGCTCATCGGTCAGCGCGGCTTCTACGAGGACATCTTCGCGGCTCTGCGGATCCCCTACGAGCCGATCCGCTGGAACCCCGACATCAACGTCAACATCGCCGAGCGCATCAACAAGACCGCGCGCGTGCAGGAGCTGATCAACAGCTACCGGGTCAGAGGTCACCTGATGGCCGACATCGACCCGCTCGAGTACCGCCAGCGCACGCACCCCGACCTCGCGATCGAGAGCCACGGACTCACCTTCTGGGATCTCGACCGCGAGTTCGTCACCGGCGGCCTGGGCGGCACGACGAACCTCCTGCTCCGCGACATCCTCGGCATCCTCCGCGACTCGTACTGCCGCACGATCGGCATCGAGTACATGCACATCCAGGACCCTGCGCAGCGCAAGTGGGTCCAGGACCACGTCGAGGTCCCCTACGTGAAGCCGTCGCACGACGAGCAGATGCGCATCCTCGCCAAGCTCAACGAGGCCGAGGCGTTCGAGACGTTCCTGCAGACGAAGTACGTCGGGCAGAAGCGCTTCAGCCTCGAGGGCGGCGAGTCGACCATCTCCCTGCTCGACACGGTGCTGCAGCAGGCCGCTCGCGAGAGCCTCGACGAGGTCGCCATCGGAATGGCCCACCGCGGTCGTCTCAACGTCCTCACCAACATCGCCGGCAAGACCTACGGTCAGATCTTCCGCGAGTTCGAGGGCACCCAGGACCCGAAGACCGTCCAGGGCTCCGGCGACGTCAAGTACCACCTCGGCACCGAGGGCGAGTTCACGAGCGCGACGGGCGAGACCATCCCGGTCTACATCGCCGCGAACCCCTCGCACCTCGAGGCCGGCGACGGCGTGCTCGAGGGCATCGTCCGCGCCAAACAGGACCGCGGCGCCTCCGGGGTCTTCGGCACGCTGCCCATCCTGATCCACGGCGACGCCGCCATGGCCGGGCAGGGCGTCGTCGTCGAGACGCTGCAGATGTCGCAGCTGCGCGGCTACCGCGTCGGCGGCACGATCCACCTGGTGATCAACAACCAGGTGGGCTTCACGACCCCGCCGTCCGAGTCGCGGTCGTCGGTCTACTCGACCGACGTGGCGAAGACCATCCAGGCTCCCGTCTTCCACGTGAACGGCGACGATCCCGAAGCCGTGGCGCGGGTGGCCGAGCTCGCCTTCGCCTACCGCCAGCAGTTCAAGCGCGACGTCGTGATCGACCTCGTCTGCTACCGCCGCCGGGGCCACAACGAGGGCGACGACCCCTCTATGACCCAGCCGCTGATGTACAACCTCATCGAGGAGAAGCGCAGCGTCCGCACACTGTACACCGAGGCCCTCGTCGGCCGAGGCGACATCACGCGAGACGAGTACGACGGCGCCCACCGCGACTTCCAGGATCGACTCGAGCGGGCCTTCGCCGAGACGCACGCCGCCCAGACCGGGTCGATCCCCGTCATCACCGGCGACGCGCACGACGTCGCCGATCTCGAGCGCCCGGCGACCCAGCGCGACGACAGCGCCGGCGAGCCCGAGTCGACGGCGATCTCCCTCGAGCTGCTGCACCGCATCGGCGACGCGCACGACAACCCGCCCGAGGGCTTCGTCGTGCACCCGAAGCTCCAGCAGCTGCTGAAGAAGCGCGTCGACATGAGCCGCAACGGCAACATCGACTGGGCCTTCGGCGAGCTGCTCGCGATGGGCTCGATCGTCACGGAGGGCACGCCCGTGCGTCTCGCCGGTCAAGACAGCCGACGCGGCACCTTCGTGCAGCGCCACTCCGTGCTGCACGACCGCGAGAACGGCCAGGAGTGGCTGCCCCTGCAGTACATCTCCGACGATCAGGCCAAGCTCTGGATCTACGACTCGCTGCTCAGCGAGTACGCGGCGATGGCCTTCGAATACGGCTACTCGGTCGAGCGCGCCGACGCCCTCGTCATGTGGGAGGCGCAGTTCGGCGACTTCGCGAACGGCGCCCAGACGGTCGTCGACGAGTTCATCTCGAGCGCCGAGCAGAAGTGGGGGCAGCGCTCGAGCGTCGTCCTCCTGCTGCCCCACGGCTACGAGGGCCAGGGCCCCGACCACTCGTCGGCCCGTATGGAGCGCTTCCTCCAGCTGTGCGCCGAAGACAACATGACGATCGCCCGGCCGTCGACCCCCGCGTCGTACTTCCACCTGCTGCGCCGTCAGGCCTACGCCCGCCCCCGCCGGCCGCTGGTGGTCTTCACGCCGAAGGCCATGCTGCGACTGCGCGGTGCGACCAGCGGCGTCGACGACTTCACGACCGGTCGCTTCGAGCCCGTGCTCGACTGCACCCGCGTCTCCGACCCGTCGACGACGAAGCGCGTCGTGCTGCACAGCGGCAAGATCCACTACGACCTCGCCGCCGAGCTCGACAAGCGGGGCGTGCAGAACGACGTCGCGCTCGTCCGACTCGAGCAGCTCTACCCTCTGGCCCTCGACCGCATCCGCGAGGTGCTGGCGCAGTACCCCGAGGCCGAGCTGTTCTGGGCGCAAGAGGAGCCCGAGAACCAGGGCGCCTGGCCGTTCGTCGTGCTCGAGCTGCAGAAGCACCTCGACCGCCGCATCACGGTGGCTTCGCGCCCGGCGTCCGCGTCTCCGGCTGCCGGGTCGACCAAGGCCAGCGCCCGCCAGCAGACCGAGCTGATCGAGAAGGCGCTCACGCTGTAGGCACGGTTCATCGCTCGACGACGGGGCGCAGCATCGCACGATGCTGCGCCCCGTCTCTCTGTCGCCCCGTCTCTCTGTCACCACCACAAACTCCTATGTCTATGATATTTTGCATACATGACGTTTCATCAGGCTGCTCGACGCGATCCCGGCACCACGACGCGTGAGACGTGGACGGACACCGTGCGGGGAGCCTGCATCGTGCTGGTCGTCCTGTTCCACTACGTCGTCCTGCAGCAGAACGCGCATCTCGTGCCGGCTCCGCTGGTGTGGCTGAACGACGCGATGGCGCCCTTCCGCATGCCTCTGCTGATGGTGCTGAGCGGCCTCTTCGTCCCCGCATCGCTGCGCCACGGGCCATGGCGCTTCGTCACGCGACGTCTGGCGGGGGTGGCGTGGCCCCTCGTCGTCTGGTCGCTGATGTCCTGGGGCATACAGGTCGTCGCGGCGAACGGCTCGGCAGTGCTGAGCTCACCGGTCGAGTCACTGCTCAGCACGCGACTGGCCGCGCCGGCGGGTGTGTGGTTCCTGACGTATCTGCTGGTCTTCTCCGCCATCGCCCTGCTCACGAGGCGCCTGCCGCCGACGATCGTGGCCGTCGGGGCCTGGTCCATCGCCCTCGTCACGCCCCGCGTCGGCACCGACCCTGAGATCGACCGCTTCTTCGTCCTCCTGGCCTTCTTCATGGGCGGCGTCGCCCTCACCCGCCTGCCGAGCCGCCTGGTCGCCGTCGCGAGGACGCCGCAGGCCGTCGTCGTCAGCGCCGTCGCGGCCGCCGCCTGCGTCGCCATCGCCGTCGCGCGGGGCACCGCCGAGGTGCACTACCTGCCCAGCATGGCGCCCGCGGTCGCCGTCGGGATGATCGCCATCGTGCGGGCGGCTCAGGCCCTCCAGCACCGTCGGGTGTCGAGACTGCTCGCCGTCGTCGGCCGTCGCAGCGTCGTCTACTACCTCTCGCACTTCGTCGGGTTGGCGATGGCCGTGGCCGTCACCGAGCGCGTGGGGGCCACGAGCCTCAGCTGGACGGTGCTCGGCATCGGCCTGTCGTTCGGCGTCGGGGTCGCCCTGCACGCGCTCGTCACCGTCATGCCTCCGGCGGACATCCTCTTCCGCTGGCCGACTCGTGCCGGCTCGCGAGCGCGGCGGCGGGCGAGCGCCGCGCGATCAGATGAGCTTCGAGTAGCGGACGCCGGCCTCGTGGTACCCGCGCTTGCGGTAGAACCGGCTGGCGGTGTCGGTCGCGGCGGCGCCGACGGCGTTGACGACGCGGGCGCCGTGCCCGTGGGCCCAGGTCTCGACGTGCCCGAGGAGGTGCGAGCCGAGTCCGTCGCGACGTCCGACCTCGGAGACCACCAGCAGCAGCAGCTCGGCCGTGGGTGAGTCGTCGTTGTAGGCCCAGACGATGCGCCCGCCGGCGACGGCGGTGATGCGGTCGTCGGCGTCGCGCACGACCCAGGTCTCATGACCGCCGTCGATCGACAGGCGCCCGAGCCGGGCCGACAGGACGTCGGAGTCGAGGGTGTAGCCGAGGAGGCGGATCAACGACACGAGGTCGTCGAGGTCGCGAGCGGTCGGAGTACCGAGGGGCTGCACCGGTGCGGTCATGCACCGACGCTAGCGCAGGCCCGGCGCCCGTGACGACCGGCGGTGGAGGAGGCCGGCCGACCCGGGCCTCCTCGGTTCCCGCGGGGTTCTAGCGGTGAGCCGACTGCAGCTCGCGCAGTCGCGCGAGCACCGCCCCGCGCAGGTCTTCGGGCGCCGTCTCGCGGCAGGCCCGCTGGACGGCCTCGGTCAGGACCACCCCGACCTCGTGCTCGCCCGCGCAGTCGCCGCAGGTCGCCATGTGCTCACGGATGTCGGCCGCGTCTTCGCGGCACAGCTCGTCGTGCAGATATTCTTCGAGTTCGGCCTTGGCCTTGTCGCAACCGCAGTCGGTCATTTCTTGCTGCCCTTCGATGTCGTGCCCACCGGCACCTCGATACCGCGACCGCGCGCGTAGTCGGCCAGCAGCTCGCGGAGCAGACGGCGACCGCGGTGGAGACGGCTCATGACCGTGCCCACGGGGGTCTTCATGATGTCGGCGATCTCTTGATACGAGAACCCCTCGACGTCGGCGAAGTAGACGGCCATGCGGAAGTCCTCGGGGACCTTCTGCAGGGCGTCCTTCACGGCGCTGTCGGGCAGGTGGTCGATCGCCTCGGCCTCGGCCGAGCGGGTGCTGCCGGAGGCGCGGGTCGCCGACTCGGCGCCGCCCATCTGCCAGTCCTCGAGCTCGTCGATCGTGCCCTGGTAGGGGTCGCGCTGCTTCTTGCGGTAGGTGTTGATGAACGTGTTGGTCTGGATGCGGTACAGCCAGGCCTTGAGGTTGGTGCCCTGCGTGAACTGCGAGAACGCGGCGAAGGCCTTGACGAAGGTCTCCTGGACGAGGTCGGCGGCGTCGGCCGGGTTGCGGGTCATCCGCATGCCCGCCGCGTAGAGCTGATCCATGAACGGCAGAGCCTGCTCTTCGAAGAGCGCCCGCAGATCGGGTTCGCCGGCGGAGGCCTCGTCGACCGCCTCGACGACGGCGTCGACGGTCTCGGCGGCCGGAGCCGTCGCGCCGGTCGACTCGCTCGTCACGGCGGGCCGTGTCGTCGCGCCGGTGGGCTCTGAAGTGGGCTCGTCGCCCTCGAGGGTGATCATCACGGCCGATTCTAGTTCGGCCACGGTGATCTCTCTCGGTGCAAGTGCTGTCGGCACAGGTCCTCCCGCTGTTCGTTGCATTACGGTGGTGAACCGATGCAGGTCTTCAGGTATTCCGGCCCCGAGTTCAGTCCCTACGACGAGGGCCGCGCCCCCGAGGTGGACGACGGTCGCTGGGTCGCGCCCCGGGCGACCGGGCCGCTCCGCGCCTCCTTGTCGCTGCCGGGGTCGAAGTCGCTGACCAACCGCGAGCTCGTGCTCTCGGCGCTCGCCTCCGAGCCCTCCACGCTGCGGCTGCCGCTGCACTCGCGCGACACCGATCTCATGGTGCGGGCCCTGCGGGGTCTCGGTGTGGGCATCGACGAGGTCGCGAACGACGAGCCGTTCGGCCCCGACTACCTGATCACCCCGTCCGAGCTGACCGGCGGCACGAGCGTCGACTGCGGGCTCGCCGGCACGGTCATGAGGTTCCTGCCGCCGGTCGCCGCACTCGCCCTGGGCCCCGTCTCATTCGACGGCGACGCCAGCGCACGACGCCGCCCCATGACGACCACCGTCGACTCGCTGCGCGCCCTGGGCGTCGACGTGTCCGACGACGGTCGCGGCGCCCTGCCCTTCAGCCTGTACGGCACCGGCGAGGTCGAGGGCGGCGAGGTCGAGATCGACGCCTCCGCCTCGAGCCAGTTCGTCTCGGGCCTGCTGCTCTCGGCACCGCGCTTCAGCCGCGGCCTGAGCATCCGGCACACCGGCGAGCGGCTGCCGAGCCTGCCGCACATCGAGATGACCATCGAGACCCTGGCCCGACGCGGCGTCGAGGTCGAGTCGCCCGAACCCGGGGTCTGGCGGGTCGCACCCGGCCCGATCTCGGGCCGCGACGTCACGATCGAACCCGACCTGTCGAACGCAGCGCCGTTCCTGGTCGCGGCCCTGGTCGCCGGGGGCACCGTGTCGATCCGTCACTGGCCCACCGAGACCACGCAGGTGGGCGCCGACCTGATCGAGCTGCTGCCCCTCTGGGGCGCGACCGTCACCCTCGACGGCGACACGCTCACCGTCGACGGCGGCGTCGGCCTGATCGGCGGGGGCTCGCTGCCCGGCGTCGACGTCGACCTCTCGCGCGGCGGCGAGCTGGCGCCCGCGCTCGTCGCCCTGGCCGCCCTCGCGTCCGGGCCCAGCACGATCACGGGCATCGGTCACCTCCGTGGGCACGAGACGGATCGCCTCGCGGCGCTCGCGGCCGAGATCACGGCGCTCGGCGGGTCGGTCGAAGAGCTCGACGACGGTCTGCACCTCGAGCCGTCGCCGCTGCACGCGGGCCAGTGGCGCAGCTACGAAGACCACCGCATGGCCACGGCCGGCGCGATCATCGGTCTCGCGGTCGACGGCGTCGAGATCGACGACGTCGGCGTGACGTCGAAGACGCTGCCCCAGTTCGTCGAGCTCTGGGACGACCTCCTCGGTCGGCGGTCGCCTGCGCGCCCGGCCGACATCGACCTGCTCGGATTCCTGTGAGGCACGCGGCATGAGCTGGTGGACGGACGGCGACGACGCCGACGAGGGCGACTACGCCCAGTACGACGAGAGCTCGGTGCGGGTGCGCCCGAACCCGAAGGGCAACAAGCCGCGCACGAAGCAGCGCCCGGCCTACGCTAACGCCGACGAGGGCGTCGTGTGGACGGTCGACCGCGGCCGCTACGGCGTGCTGATGGATGCCGGCACGCCCGACGAGCGTGAGATCACGACGGCACGCGCCCGCGAGCTGGGCAAGAAGTCGGTCGTCACCGGCGACCGCGTCGACGTGGTCGGCGACACCTCCGGTGCGGAGGGCTCTCTGGCCCGCATCGTCCGGGTGCGCGAGCGCACGACGCTGCTGCGACGCAGCGCCGACGACAGCGACGCCGTCGAGCGCGTGATCGTGGCGAACGCCGACCAGATGCTGATCGTCGTCGCGGCCGCCGACCCCGAACCCCGCCCCCGTCTCGTCGACCGCTACCTGGTCGCCGCGTTCGACGCGGGCGTCGAGCCCATCCTCTGCATCACCAAGACCGACCTCGCCGACCCCGCGCCGTTCGCCGCGCACTTCTCGTGCCTCGATCTGCGGATCGTGACCAGCACCTCCTCGGCCTTCGACGCGGGGCCCGACGGCGAACCGTCGGCCGTGCTCGACGAGCTGCGCGAGATCCTCGACGGGCACGTGACCGTCACCGTCGGGCACTCCGGGGTCGGCAAGTCGACGCTCGTCAACGCCCTCACGGGGTCGCAGCGCGAGGTCGGCGTCGTCAACGCGGTCACGGGCCGCGGGCGTCACACGTCGTCGTCGACGGTGTCGTTCAAGGTGCCGACCGGCGGTTGGATCGTCGACACCCCCGGCGTGCGCTCGTTCGGCCTCGGTCACGTCGACCCCGAGAACATCCTCCGGTCGTTCGCCGCGCACGCCATCCCCGCCGCCGGCGAACCCGCCGACGGCATCCCGCTCGCCGAGGCCCACGACTGGGAGATCGTCGACCGGGTCGAGGCGGGCGAGCTCGGCGACGTCGGTCGCGAGCGTCTCGCCTCGCTGCAGTCGCTGCTCGCGTCGAAGGGCGGCGTCACCGCGCGCGACCAGGCGGCCGCCGCCGACGACGCCCGCGACGACGAACGCGGCTGACCCCCGAGGCCGAGCCGAGGAGGCGCGGGTCGACGCCGCCCCGCTGGGTACGCTGGCACCGTGACCGACCCCACCCCCGCCTCCTCCGCTTCCTCCCCCTGGGCCGACGATCTGGCGCTCGCGCTCGAGCTGGCCGATCTGGCCGACTCGATCAGCACCGAGCGGTACCGGTCGGCCGACCTGCACGTGTCGCTGAAGCCCGACCGCAGTCACGTTACGGACGCCGATCAGGCGGTCGAGCGGGCGATCCGCGAGCGCGTCGCGTCCGCCCGCCCCGGTGACACCTTCTACGGCGAGGAGTACGGGCACGACGCCCCGTCGCACCGGCAGTGGGTCGTCGATCCGATCGACGGCACCGCCAACTTCCTCCGCGGGGTGCCGGTCTGGGCGTCGCTCATCTCGCTCGTGGTCGACGGCGTGCCCGTGGTCGGCGTCGTCAGCGCCCCGATGCTCGCCCGCCGGTGGTGGGCCACGCAGGGCGGCGGCGCCTTCTCGACCGAGCACGAAGGGCCGCTGCGCGTCTCGGGCGTCGCCGACCTCGCCGACGCGTCGATCAGCTTCAACGGGCTCGAGTACTGGATCGACGCCGGGCGTCTGCCCCAGCTGCTCGACCTGACCGGCCGGGTCTGGCGCACCCGCGCCTACGGCGACTTCTGGTCGTACATGCTGCTCGCCGAGGGCGCACTCGACATGGCCGGCGAGTTCGACCTGCAGCCCTACGACATGGCGGCGCTCGTGCCCATCGTCGAGGAGGCGGGCGGGCGGTTCACGAGCGCCGACGGACGTGACGGCCCCTGGCACGGCACGGCGATCGTCACGAACGGCCTGCTGCACGACGAGGTGCTCGCGATCGTCGCCGAACGGCCGAGCGACGGGGCCGAACGGCCCGGCGAAACGGGCGACGTGGCCGACTCGACCGACGTGACCGCTCAGTCGGCCGAGTAGCTCGTCACCTTGCCGGTCTTGCGCCCGCGGAGGTCGAGCAGGCCGAGCACGAGGGCGACCGAGATGAGAGCCAGCACGACGAAGAAGCCGTTGCGATACGCCTCGTGGTACTCGACGAGGCCCGCGCCGTCCGCTCCCCCGGCGCCGGCGATCACCGAGTAGAACGTCGACACCGCGGCCGCCGTGCCGATGGCGGTGCCGGCTCGCTGGCCGACCTGGCCCATCGAGCCCGCCACGCCGCCCATCTCGACGGGCACCTCCGCCAGGGTCAGCGTCTGGTTCGGCGAGATCACGAAACCGCCGCCGGTGCCCGCGAGCAGCATCCCGACGCCCATCGCGTACGGCGTGATCTCGGGCGGGGTGAGGATCGCGGCGAGCAGCAGCGCGACGAAGCCCACGGCGACGAGCAGCAGCCCGAGCACGACGAGGCTGCGCCCGTACCGCTCGACGAGCCGCCCGCCGTAGAACGCGGCCACGGCGCTGGTCAGCGCGAACGGGATGGTGACCATGCCCGCGTAGACGGGCTCGAGCCCCAGCCCCTGCTGCAGGTAGAGCGTCGTCAGGAGGAACGTCGCGGGCAGCGCGCAGAAGTAGACCGTCGCGATCAGGGTGCCGTTCCGGTACGACGCGAGCGAGAACAGGCTGAAGTGCACGACGGGCGACCTGCCGCTCGCCTTGTAGCGCTGCTCCCACCGGATGAAGGCGGCGCCGAAGACGACGAAGCCGATCAGGAACAGCCAGCGCAGGGGGTCGTCGCCCTGCCCGGTGGTCAGCACGAACGGCAGCATCAGGGTGAAGATCGTCAGACCGAGCAGCACGATGCCGAAGAGGTCGAGTTCGTTGTGACCGCTCGGAGCCGTCGAAGCCTTCGGCAGCAGACGCAGCGCGAAGACGATCGCGGCGAGACCGAGCGGGATGTTCATCCAGAAGAGCAGCCGCCAGCCGTCCTCCGGGCCGCCGATCGCGATCAGCAGACCGCCGAGGGTGGGGCCGAAGGCGGTGCTGACGCCGATGATGGCGCCGAAGAAGCCGAAGGCGCGCGCCCGCTCCTTCCCCTGGAAGAGCTGCTGGATCAGCCCGAGCACCTGCGGCATCTGGATGCCCGCGGCGACGCCCTGGAGGATGCGCGCGGCCACCAGCAGCTCGATCGACGGGGCGAGGGCGCAGAGCAGACTCGCGACGGTGAACGCGGTCAGGCCGACGACGAACATCAGGCGGCGCGACTTGAGGTCGCCGAGACGACCGGAGGGGACGAGCGAGAGCCCGAAGGCGAGCGCGTAGCCGGCGACGATCAGCTGCAGCGCGGTCGGGCCGGCGCCGAGCGACGCCTCGATGCTCGGCAGCCCGACGTTGACCTTCGACAGGTCGAGGATGGTGAGGGCCGCGACCGCGACGCACACGGCGAACGCCTGCCACTTCTGACGCTCGGGGCTCGGGGCTTCGCGTGGCTTCGTCATGGGGTGGTTCCGTCATACACCCGCCCCGGGGCGACGGGCCGACCGGCAGGGGCGGCGGGCCGACCCTCTCGGGCCGACCCGCGCCTCCTCGTCAGGCCTTGATGTAGTCGTTCGGGTTCAGCACGTACTTCGTCGCCGCTCCCTTGTCGAACATCTCGTAGCCGCGCGGGGCGTCCGTGAGGCTGATCGCCTCGGCGTGGACGTTCTTGGCGATGCTCGTACGGTCGTGGAGGATCGCCATCATCAGACCGCGGTTGTACTTCATCACCGGGCACTGACCCGTGGTGAACGAGAGCGACTTCGCCCAGCCCGTGCCGAGGCTCAGCGACAGCGAGCCCTTCTGCGCGGCCGCGTCGATCCCGCCCGGGTCGCCGGTGACGTACAGCCCGGGGATGCCCATGGCCCCGCCCGCCGCCGTGATGTCCATCAGCGAGTTGAGCACGGTGGCCGGCGCCTCCTCGCCCGAGCCGCCGCCGTGCCCCTTGGCCTCGAAGCCGACGGCGTCGATCGCGCAGTCGACCAGCGGCTCGCCGAGGATCTGATCGATCTGCTCGCCGGGCTCGCCCTTGGTCAGGTCGACGGTCTCGCAGCCGAAGCTCCGGGCCTGGGCGAGGCGGTCGGCGTTCATGTCGCCGACGATGACGACGCTCGCGCCGAGCAGCAGCGCACTGGTCGCGGCGGCGAGACCGACGGGGCCCGCACCGGCGACGTAGACGGTCGAGCCGACCTCGACCCCGGCCGTCACGGCGCCGTGGAACCCGGTCGGGAAGATGTCGGAGAGCATCGCCAGGTCGAGCACCTTCTCGAGGGCCTGGTCGCGGTCGGGGAACTTCAGCAGGTTCCAGTCGGCGTAGGGCACGAGCACGTACTCGGCCTGGCCGCCCACCCAGCCGCCCATGTCGACGTAGCCGTAGGCGCTGCCGGGGCGGTCGGGGTTGACGTTCAGGCAGATGCCCGTCTTGCGCTCCTTGCAGTTGCGACAGCGGCCGCACGCGATGTTGAACGGGACGGAGACGATGTCGCCGACCTTGATGAACTCGACGTCGGGGCCGACCTCGACGACCTCGCCCGTGATCTCGTGGCCGAGCACGAGGTCGGTGGGGGCGGTGGTGCGGCCGCGCACCATGTGCTGGTCGGAGCCGCAGATGTTCGTGGCCACGGTGCGGAGGATCGCCCCGTGGTTGACCTTGCGACCGATGTTCGCCGGGTTGACGCCCGGCCCGTCCTTCAGCTCGAAGGTCGGGTAGTCGACGTCGATGACCTCGACCTGGCCCGGACCCTTGTAAGCGACCGCGTGATTCGTTGCCATGGTGATCCTCCTTGATCACTCGGGGCACGGGATCGTGCCCGTGATCACACGCTAGGACGCCGAGGAGGCGCGGGTCGCGTTTCGCAGCCGCTCATCAGCAAGATCACCCGTCGCCTTCCGATACCGCCCTTCGCATGTCACCTTATGTTTCACATGTTGAATGTGAGAGAATCGCTGTCGGCGTCGTGGCAGGAGGTCGATCAGGGTGCTGACGGCACGGCCTCCCTCCGGCGCTCGATGCCGCGCCCGGCGCCGACCCCGATCGAGACGAGGACTCCCGTGGAATCACGCAACGACGACCGCCGCCGCCCGACCCGACGGGACTCCCCCGCTGTCGCCGACGCGGCAGCGGCCAGGTTCATGCGGTCGCCGGCCCGGCGCACGTCGCTGCTGATGGCGGCCGATGCCAGCGCCTGGGCCGTGGCGCTCGTCTTCGCCGTGCTCGTGCGCTACGACTTCGCGGCGCACCAGATCGCCTGGGGTTCGACCGCCGTCGCCGTCGCCGTGGCCGTGCTGGCCCACGCCGCCGCCGGCTTCGCCACCGGCGTCTACCGTCGGCGCTTCGTGTCGGGCAGTGCGCTCGAGGTCCGTGCGGTCGCGGGCACCGTCGTCCTCACGGGTCTCGTCGTCGGCATCCCCGTGCTGCTCGTCGGCACCGAGATCCACCTGGCCCGCAGCACCGCCGTCATCGCCACGCCCGTGGCGTTCGTGCTGATGGGGTCCCTGCGGTACCTCGCGCGCCTCCTGATCG
This sequence comes from Frigoribacterium sp. CFBP9030, assembly GCF_034045195.1. Classification (NCBI taxonomy): domain Bacteria; kingdom Bacillati; phylum Actinomycetota; class Actinomycetes; order Micrococcales; family Microbacteriaceae; genus Frigoribacterium; species Frigoribacterium sp. CFBP9030. The sequence goes on along the minus strand of NZ_JAXCWG010000003.1, from coordinate 300,862 downwards.
AACGTCGCAGCCGACCGCGCGACGACGCGCAGCGCACCCTGATCTTCGGCGCCGGGCGACTCGCGAACCACCTCGTCCGCCGTATGCTGACCGATCCCGACTCGGCGTACGTGCCCGTCGGCCTCATCGACGACGATCCGACGCGGGCGGGTCTGCGCATCGAGGGCGTCCGCGTGCTCGGCACGCGGAGCGATCTCATCCGGGCCGCGGCGGACTCCGGCGCCGAGGCGCTCATCGTCGGCATCGCCCGGGCCGACGCCTCCCTGCTGCAGGAGGTCACCGATCTGGCGGCGACCGCGGGCCTGCGGGTGCTGGTGCTGCCGCCCCTCGCCGACGTCCTCGACGGTCGGTCGCGCCTCCGTGACGTCCGGGACATCGCCATCGAGGACATCATCGGTCGGCACCCGGTCGACACCGACGTCGAGTCGATCGCGGGCTACCTGTCGGGCTCCCGGGTGCTCGTCACCGGGGCGGGCGGCTCGATCGGCAGCGAGCTCTGCCGGCAGATCGCCCGCTACGCGCCGGCCGAGCTGATCATGCTCGACCGCGACGAGACCGGGCTGCAGCAGGCGCAGCTGTCCATCTCGGGCAACGGCCTGCTCGACACGAAGGAGGTCGTGCTGGCCGACATCCGCGACGCTGCGAGCCTGCACCGCATCTTCGCCGACCGTCGCCCCGACGTCGTCTTCCACGCCGCCGCCCTCAAGCACCTGCCGATGCTCGAGCAGTACCCCGACGAGGCCTGGAAGACAAACGTTCTCGGCACCCGCAATGTGCTCGACGCGAGTCGGTCGGTCGGCGTGACGACGTTCGTCAACATCTCGACCGACAAGGCGGCGAACCCGACCAGCGCCCTCGGCCGCTCGAAGCGTCTGGCCGAGCGCCTCACCGCCTCGGCGGCCGACGAGACCGGTGCCCGCTACCTGTCGGTCCGGTTCGGCAACGTGCTCGGCAGCCGCGGGTCGATGCTGCCCGTCTTCTCGTCGCTCATCGAGGCGGGCGGCCCTCTCACCATCACCCATCCCGACGTGACGCGGTTCTTCATGACCATCCCCGAGGCGTGCAACCTGGTGGTTCAGGCCGGCGGCATCGGGTCGCCTGCCGAGGTGCTCATCCTCGACATGGGCGAGCCCGTGCGCATCCTCGACATCGCTCAGCGCATGATCGCGTTGTCGGGCCGCGACGTCCAGATCGTCTACACGGGCCTTCGCGAGGGCGAGAAGCTGCACGAAGAGCTGGTGGGTGACGGCGAGACCGACGACCGCCCCGTGCACCCCAAGATCTCGCATGCCTCGGTGCCTCCGCTGCACCCGTCGTCGCTCATCCTGGCGCCTGAAGACGGGGCATGGTGGCAGCTCGACTTGGCGCAGGCGAGTTGAGAGCCGGGGCACGCATACTTTGCAGATGTCACCCGAATAGCTCTCGACGAGACGACGAACGCCCCGCCTGAGTCAGGCGGGGCGTTCGTGATCCGACGGAGTGTGACAGCGGCCGATGGTGGAGATGGGGGGAATTGAACCCCCGTCCATCGCTGAGATTGCACGCATTCTACGGGCGTAGCCAGATGAGACGTTCTGCTCGGCCCCGACCTTTGCTACTGGCTTCTAGGTCGACGGGCCCAGCCCGAGTGCAAGTCCCGCGTGACCCTCAGGCGTAGTCACGCAGCAAGCCCTCTAGATGACGTCAGGCTCTGGTTAGAAGGCGGTCACCAGACTGACGGACTCCATGTGGCTCTACTGCTTACGCAGCGAGAGCGAAGTCAGTGCGCTTGTTATTGGCACTTATTGTTTTCCAGAGATCGTTTACGAGATAACCCTGGATCCTCGGCCCGCTTCTCGTTCGCACACAGGCGATGTCGAAACCGATCATCCCCATGAGGGGCCGTTGTCACACTCTGTGGAGTTGTCGCAATGGAGCCGACCGCGGTGTTCTGCGGCCTTCCAGTGTAAGGCACGCCGTGCCTCCTCGGCTACTCCCCCAGGTGCTTGCGAGCCGAGATCGCGGCCTGCGCCTCACGCGTCGCCGTGCGCTCGCGCAGCGTCTGCCGCTTGTCGTACTCGCGCTTGCCCTTGGCCACGGCGATCTCGACCTTGGCCCGGCCGTCGCTGAAGTAGATCTTGAGCGGCACGATCGTGAAGCCGCCCTCCTTGGTCTTCTGGCCGATCTTGTCGATCTCCTGGCGGTGCAGCAGCAGCTTGCGCTTGCGCCGCGGCGCGTGATTGTTCCAGGTGCCCTCGGTGTACTCGGGGATGTGCACCGCGTCGAGCCAGGCCTCGTTGGCGTCGACGAACGCGTAGCCGTCGACCAGCGACGCCCTGCCCTGACGGAGCGACTTCACCTCGGTGCCGCTCAGCACGATGCCGGCCTCGTAGGTGTCTTCGATCGTGTAGTCGTGGCGCGCGCGGCGGTTGGTGGCCACGACCTTCTCGCCGCGTTCTTTCGCCACAGGTGCCTCCTGGTCGTTCGGATGATGGTTCTGCCGGTAGCAGGCAGCCTGTCAGTATACCTGCGGTTGCGACGGCAGGAGGCGCGGTGCCGGTCGGACCGGCACCGCGCCTCCTGCAGGCATCTGCTTCTGGGGCTCCGCTAGCGGATCAGACCTTGAGGTACCGGCGGATGGCGATGTTGGCCGAGAGGCCCGCGAGCACGATGCCGACCAGGATGACCAGCGGGACGACCAGTGCGGTGTCGCGCAGGCCGACGAACGGGGTGCCCACGAAGTTCACCGCCAGATAGCCCTTGACGAAGAAGTTGACGATCGCGACGATCGCACCGCCCGCGAGCAGGGATCCGATCAGCGCGGCGATCACCCCCTCGAGGATGAACGGCGTCTGGATGAACGTGTTCGACGCACCCACCAGCCGCATGATGCCGAGCTCTCGCCGCCTGCTGAAGGCGCTCAGCCGGATGGTCGTCGCGATCAGCAGGACGGCGGCGATCAGCATCAGCACGGCGATGCCGATGGCCGTGTAGCTGGCGGCGTTCAGCACCGAGAAGATCGGGTCGAGGTAGGCCCGCTGGTCGACGACGCTCTGCACCCCGGCGAGACTCGAGAGGCTCTCGGTGAGGACGTCCGACTGGGTCGGGTCCTTCAGGTTGACCCAGAAGGTCTCGTTCAGGTACGACGGCTGCACGAACTCGGTCGCGGGGCTGTCGGCGAACTGGGTGGTGAAGCGGTCGTAGGCGTCTTGCTGCGTCTCGAAGTACGAACGGTCGACGAACGGCTGCAGCACCTCGGAGTCGAGCTGCGCCTGCACCGCGTCGATCTGGTCTTGCGTGGCCTTCGCACCCGTGCAGTTGCCGGTCGTGTCGGTGTCGGTGCAGAGGTACACGGCCACCTGGGCCTTGTCGTACCAGTAGCCCTTCATCTGATTGATCTGCATCTGCAGCAGTGCCGCCGTGCCGACGAAGGTCAGCGAGATGAAGGTCACGAGCACCACGGCGACGACCATGGAGACGTTGCGCCGCAGGCCGCTGCCGACTTCGCTGAGGACGAGTCCGAGTCTCATTCGTCGGCCCCTCTCAGGCTCAGGTCTTCGACCCCGATGGCTTGGATGGGCACCGCCTGCGTCTGGTAGCCGCCCTCGCGCTCGTCGCGCAGGATGTTGCCGGCGCTGAGCTCGATGACGCGACGCTGCATCTGGTCGACGATGCCGGCGTCGTGGGTGGCCATGATGACGGTGGTGCCGCCCGAGTTGATCCGCTCGAGCAGAGTCATGATGCCGGCGCTGGTCGAGGGGTCGAGGTTACCTGTCGGCTCGTCGGCGAGGAGGACGGCGGGCTTGTTGACGATCGCGCGGGCGATGGCCACGCGCTGCTGCTCGCCACCCGAGAGCTCGTGCGGCAGACGGTGCTGCTTGCCGACCAGACCGACCATCTTCAGCACGTCGGGGACGGCCTCCTGGATGAAGCCCTTGCTCTTGCCGATCACCTGCAGGCTGAACGCGACGTTGTCGAACACGTTCTTCTGCGGCAGCAGCCGGAAGTCCTGGAAGACCACGCCGATGTTGCGACGGAAGTACGGCACCTTGCGGCTCGAGAGCGTGCTGAGACGCTGCCCGAGCACGTGGATCTGCCCTGCCGACGGCTTCTCCTCCTTCAGCACGAGCCGGAGGAAGCTCGACTTGCCGGAGCCGCTGGCCCCGACCAGGAACACGAACTCGCCCTTGAGGATCTCGAGGGTGACCGCGTTGAGCGCCGGTCGGGGATTGCCGACGTAGACCTTGGTGACTTCATCAAACCGAATCATGACGGTGGCTACCCTAAGCGCCAGCCCCGGTGATCACCGCAGCGACGCGCACGCCCGGGGGCTATGAATCCCCTGGGATGCCGAGGAGGCGCGGTGCCGTCGGCGGGCAGCGGCGGCGGCTCAGGAGTGTGCGTCAGGAGCCGTCGCGCTTGCGCCAGCGGATGCCCGCCGAGATGAAGCCGTCGAGGTCGCCGTCGAAGACGTTCGACGGGTTGTTGACCTCGTGCTCGCTGCGCAGGTCTTTGACCATCTGGTACGGCGCGAGCACGTAGCTGCGGATCTGGTCGCCCCAGCTGGCGGTGATGTTGCCGGCGAGCTCTTTCTTCTTCGCGTTCTCCGCCTCCTTCTGCAGGAGCAGAAGACGGGACTGCAGCACGCGCATGGCGGCGGCCCGGTTCTGGATCTGGCTCTTCTCGTTCTGCATCGAGACGACCGTGCCCGTGGGGATGTGCGTCAGGCGGACGGCCGAGTCGGTCGTGTTGACGGACTGACCACCGGGCCCGGACGACCGGAAGACATCGACGCGGATGTCGTTCTCGGGGATCTCGATCGACTCGGTCTCCTCCATCAGAGGGATGACCTCGACCGCGGCGAAGCTCGTCTGACGCTTGCCCGCGGCCCCGAACGGGCTCATGCGGACGAGCCGGTGCGTGCCCGCCTCGACGCTGAGGGTGCCGAAGGCGTAGGGCGCGTCGATCTCGAAGGTGGCGCTCTTGATGCCGGCCTCTTCGGCGTAGCTGGTGTCCATCACGGTCGCCGACATGCCGTGCTTCTCGGCGTAGCGGAGGTACATGCGCAGCAGCATCTCGGCGAAGTCGGCGGCGTCGACCCCGCCGGCGCCGGCGCGGATCGTGATGACGGCGGGCCGCGGGTCGTACTCGCCGTCGAGCAGGGTCTGCACCTCGAGGGTGTCCATCATCTTCTGCAGGGCCTTGAGCTCGACCTGCGCTTCGTCGGCGCTCTCTTGATCGTCGCCGTCGTTGGCCATCTCGACCAGCACCCCGAGGTCGTCGAGGCGCTGCTCGGTCGTCTCGAGCTTCTCCAGCTCGGCCTGGCGGTGGCTGAGCGCGCTCGTGACCTTCTGCGCGTTCTCCGTGTCGTCCCACAGGTCGGGGGCGGACGCCTTCTCGCTGAGCTCGGCGATCTCGGCCACCAGACGGTCTTGCCCGATCACCGCGCGGATGTCTTCGAACGTGGCCCGGAGGGCGGCAATCTGCTCAGAGAAATCCAGTGCGATCATGGTGACCGAGCTTACCGGGCGCGGCCGACACCCGCGTCTCGCAGGGCCAGGTCGGCCAGTCGCCTCACCGTGTCGGCGTCGCCGGCCCGCCAGGCGGCGACCGGGTCCGGGGTCATGGCCGCGAGTTCGCGCGCGTCGAGCGTCGACAGCGCCCGCAGGGCGAGCAGGTCGTCGCCCCCGGGGCTGCGCAGCAGGGCCGACACCGAGGAGGCGCGGCGCACGAACGCGATCCGTCGCCTCAGCCACGTCAGCAGGATCACCACGACGGGCAGACCCGCGACCAGGAGGCCGACCACGAGGGAGGCGGTGCCCACCGCCTCCTGCTGGTCCCGACCCGCAGCCACCAGCGTAGACGCCGCGTCGCTCGCACCGATGAACGGGCGCCCCGCGGCCTCGCCCACGAGCGGCAGACCCGAGATCGACTCGGCCGCGTCGCCCATCGACTGCTGGAACCCCAGCCCCGCGTCTTCGACCCGACGCCCCAGCTCGGCGAACGTGCGGACGAACGCCGCCGCCGTGAGACCGGCCACGACCGCCGCGACCAGGAGCGCGAGCGCCACGACGTCGGAGGTGATCTGACGCGCACGGACCGCCGTCGACGCCGAATAGAGCTGCATCGCCCCAGTCTGCCCGCCCTGCGCGTGCGCGCGCTCTCGCGCTCCGCGCGCCGCGCGCCTGCGGCGAGCCACCCGAGCACCGAAGTGACCCGACCGGGCCATCCGACGCTCCGCAGGGGTCCCGACGAGTCACCTCGATTCGCGGCGAGCGAGGTAGCCGCAACTCGCCTCGCACCGCACCGCCCGGCACCGCACCGCACCGCGCCTCCCCGCACCGCACCTCCCCGCCTTCGCACTGCCCCGCACCTCCCCGGCACCACACCACCATCGAAGTGACCCAACCGGGCCATCCGACGCCCCGCAGGGGTTCCGACGGGTCACCTCGATTCGCAGCGAGCGAGGTATCGACGGATCCGGGCCGTGAGGACGGCCGCGGCTGCGCCGTACAGGTCGTCACGACTGACCAGCACGACGCGCCAGCCCTCGTCCTCGAAGCGCTCGCGGCGGGCCAGGCCGTAGCGCCATGTCTCCAGATCGGTGCGATGGTGATCGCCCTGATACTCGAGGGCTAGCCGGCACCACCCGTAGCTGAGATCGGGCTTGCCGAGATACGACCCGTCCGCCGCGTACCGCTTGACGTTGACCTCGGGCTCGGGCAGTCCCGCCCGCACGATCAGCAGACGGAGGTCCGTCTCCTGCGGCGAGTCGACCCCCGGCCGCACGAGCTCGAGCGCCTCCCTGAGCCGCCGGATGCCAGGGCGACCCCGCACCGACGCCGCCGCCTGCAGAGTCGTGACGGGGAGCTCACGCGCGAACGCGTGGCTCGACCACGACCCGGACATCGCGTCACCGAGACGGACCAGGTCGTCGAGGCCCATGTCGTTCGACGCCTGCACGAGCGCGTCGACCGGGTCGGCCACCGGGAGACCGCCGATGTCGTGGAGCGTGGCGGGGACGAGGCGGTGGCCGATGACACCGGCCCGACGACGCTGACGGGATCGAATCGTGCCGACGTGCAGGGGCCCGGGCTCGGAACGGCGGGGAGTCGGCAGCCCGGCGAGCGCGAGCGCCGTCTCGTGGGCGAAGTACTCGTCGAGGCGCAGCAGGGGTGCGAACTCGCGACACCGGCCGATCAGCCCGTCGGCCGGAGACGGCGACCGGACACCGTGGAAGGGCGAGCGGAGGTCGTGGGCCCGGAGGCGGTGGGGCGCGACGCCGTGCGACCGCGCCGTCGCCGTCGAGAACGGGCCCCGGGCCAGCGGCGGAGGCAGAGGACGTGGGTGCATGGGGCCATGCTCGCTCCCGCCCCGCGGCGTCTCGGGGGGTGGGGCCCGGTGCTGTGGATGGCCCGAGCATCGCGCCCCCTGTGGAGGACGGGTGCGGGCCCCCGCCCCACGTCGAGGTGACCCGAAACGCGCCCTCCGAGCTGCAGAAGGCCCGCTTCGCGTCACCTCGATGAACGGGGCGCGGCGATGTGGCACCGCGCACCCCGCACACCACGTCGAGGTGACCCGAAACGCGCCCTCCGTACCGCAGAAGGCCCGCTTCGCGGCACCTCGACGGAACCCGCGGCGATGCGGCACTGCGTGCACCCCTCGCGCTACATCCATGTGACTCGAAACGCGCCCTCCGCTTCGCAGAAGGCCCCCTTCGCGTCACCTCGATGAACGGGGCGCGGCGATGCAGCACTGCGCGTACCCCGCGCGCTACGTCCATGTGACTCGAAACGCGCCTTTCGAGCCGCAGAAGGCCCGCTTCGCGTCACTTCGATGAACGGGGCGCGGCGACGCCAGAACGCGCACCCCGCACACCACGTCGAAGTGACGCGAAACGCGCCCTTCGAGCCGTGAGAGGCCCGCTTCGCGTCATTTCGATGGAGCAAGCGCGGAGCGCAGCGCAGCGCAGCGCAGCGCAGCGCTACCGCGCGCCGAGGGCGGGCGCGCGGTCGGCGTAGCCGGCGCGTCCGGCCCGCGCGACCGCGTCCGGCAGCGCCGCGAGCAGAGCGTCGACGTCGGCCGCGGTCGACGTGTGCCCCACGGTCATGCGCAGGGCGCCGCGCGCCTCGTCGTCGCTCAACCCCATCGCCAGCAGCACGTGCGACGGCTCGGGGATCCCCGCCTGGCACGCCGACCCGGTCGACACGCTCACCCCTGCGGCGTCGAGCAGGAACAGCAGCGAGTCGCCCTCGCACCCCTCGAACGTGAAGTGCGCGTTGCCGGGCAGACGGTCGGCGGGATCGCCGCGCAGCACCGCCCCCGGCACCGCCGCGCGCACCCCGTCGATCAGCCGGTCGCGCAGCGGCGCGTAGTCGACATGCGGCTGTTCGGCCGCGACGGCGAAGGCCACGGCCGCCGGGGCGTCCTGGGTGCCCGAACGCACCTGCCGCTGCTGCCCGCCGCCGTGGATCAACGGGACGACCGTCGCCGCCCGTGACAGCACGAGCGCGCCGATGCCGATCGGGCCGCCGATCTTGTGGGCGCTGACGCTGAGTGCGGCGAGCCCCGACGCGCCGAAGTCGATCGGCACCTGCCCGTACGCGGCCACCGCGTCGGAGTGCACCGGCACCCCGTGCGCCCCGGCGAGCGCCACCACCTCGGACACCGGCTGCATCGTGCCGACCTCGTTGTTGGCCCAGAGCAGGCTGACGAGCGCCACGTCGTCGTGGGCGTCGAGCGCCTCGGCGAGCGCGTCGAGGCGCACCCGGCCGACGGCGTCGAGCGGGATCCACGTGACGACGGCACCCTCGTAGCGCTCGAGCCATTCGACGGTGTCGACCGTGGCATGGTGCTCGCCGGCGGCGACGAGGAGGCGCGGGCGGGGTCGATCGGACTGCCGCGCCCACCAGAGGCCCTTGACGGCGAGGTTGACCGACTCGGTGCCGCCCGAGGTGAAGACGACCTCGATGGGTTCGCAGCCGAGGGTCGCCGCGACGCGCTCGCGGGCCTCTTCGAGCACGCGCTTGGCGTTCTGCCCAGCGCTGTGGATCGACGAGGGGTTGCCGACCGCGCCGAGGGCCTCGGTGTACGCCGCGATGGCGGCCGGGTGCATCGGCGTGGTGGCGGCGTGGTCGAGGTAGACGGTCATGTCGGTTCTTCGAGCATCGAGGGCGGGCGAGGGCCGGCGCGGGAGGGCGCAGGCAGGAGGCGCGGGTCGAGCCGGTGCCGACCCGTCATCTACTGTAAGTGCCGTGTCCGACATCGACCCCCTGCGCGACCTCGGCCTGACCCAGGGCCCCGAGGGGCCGACCCTCCGGGTGTGGTCCGCTTCGGCCACCCGCATCGACCTCGTGATCGACGACGCGCCGCACGACCGCGTCGTGCCGCTGACCCGAGGCGACGGTGACGTGTGGAGCGCGACCGACCCCTCTCTCACGCCCGGCCGCCGATACTGGCTCCACGCCGACGGCCCCTCGGGCGGCGGCCACGCCTTCGACCCGTCGCTCGAGCTGCTCGACCCGTACGCCCGCGGGCTCGGCCGCACGGGGCGCGGCGGCTGGCAGTCGGCCGTCGTCGACGAGTCGTTCGACTGGGGCGGCGTCGCCAAGCCGCGCACGCCGCTCGACCGAGTGGTCGTCTACGAGGCGCACGTGCGGGGGCTGACCCGCCTGGCGCCGTTCGTCCCCGAAGAGCTGCGCGGCAGCTACGCGGGGCTCGCGGCCGAGCCGACGATCGAGTACCTGAAGTCGCTCGGCGTCACGGCGGTGCAGCTGCTCCCGGTGCACCAGCACGTCGACGAGCAGCGTCTCGTCGCCCAGGGAATCGAGAACTACTGGGGCTACAACACGCTCTCGTACTTCGCTCCCCACACGGCGTACGCGAGCCGCGACGCCCAGCTGGCCGGCGCCTCCGCCGTCCTCCGCGAGTTCAAGGGCATGGTGCGACTGCTGCACGAGGCGGGCATCGAGGTCTACCTCGACGTCGTCTACAACCACACGGCCGAGGAGGGGGCGGACGACGGCCCGATCACGAGCCTCCGCGGGCTCGACGGGTCCGGTTACTACCGGCACGACGCCGACGGCCGACCCGTCGACGTCACCGGCTGCGGCAACTCGATCGACACGAGCACCCCGGCCGCGTCGCGTCTGGTGCTCGACTCGCTGCGCTACTGGGCGAACGAGGTGCAGATCGACGGCTTCCGGTTCGACCTGGCGGCGACCCTCGGCCGCGGCGCCGACCACGTCTTCGATCCCGAGCATCCCCTCCTCACGGCGATCGTCTCCGACCCGGCGCTCGAGGGCGTGAAGATGATCGCCGAGCCGTGGGACGTCGGCATGGGCGGCTGGCAGACCGGCGCGTTCCCCCACGGCTGGATCGAGTGGAACGACCGGTTCCGCAACCGCACCCGCGAGTTCTGGCTGACCGACGTCGCGGCCGCGCGGGCGAACGGCCTGCCGCCCTCGGGTCTCGGCAGCTTCGCCTCGAAGCTCAGCGGCTCGAGCAACATCTTCGCCCACGAGCGGGGACCGCTCGCCGGGGTCGGCTTCGTCACGGCGCACGACGGGTTCACGCTGCTCGACCTCGTGTCGTACGACGCGAAGCACAACCTGACCAACGGAGAGGGCAACCGCGACGGCACCGACGACAACAGGTCGTTCAACCACGGCATCGAGGGCCACAGCGACAACCCCTGGATCTCGGACGCCCGCCGGCGTTCGATGCGGAACCTGCTCGCGACGCTCTTCGTCTCGGCGGGCATCCCGATGCTGACGGCGGGCGACGAGCGCGGACGCACCCAGCACGGCAACAACAACGGCTACTGCATCGACAGCGAGCTGACCTGGGTCGACTGGTCGGACGAACCGTGGCAGGTGGCGCTCCGCGACGACGTCGCCGCGCTCGCCCGGCTGCGGGCCGAGAACCCCGCGCTGCGGCCCGTCCGGTTCGGCGTCGACGGAGCCTGCACCCTGAGCGCCACCCAGATGTCGTGGCATTCGGCCTCGGGCGCCGAGATGCAGCCCGGCGAGTGGAACGACGCGGCGGTGCGCACGCTCCAGTACCTCGCCACCTCGACCCCCGAGCACGAGGCACCGAACAGCGTGCTCGTCGTCGTCCACGGCGCCGAGACGATCATCGAGGTGACCCTGCCGACCGTCGACGGCGTCGAGGGCTACGAGCCCCTCTGGTCGAGCGACGACCGTCGACTGCCCGACGCCGGCCGACCGGGCGAGACGCTGTCGATCTCGGGCCCGACGGTCGTCGTGTACCGCGTCGGCTAGGGCGACGGCCGTGTCGGAACGTCGCATCGAGGGCACGCTGACGAGCTGGAACGACGACCGCGGCTTCGGGTTCCTCACCCCGGACGCGGGCCGCGGCCGGGTCTTCGTCCACATCACGGCCTTCAGCGGCGGATCGGCGCGACCGCGCGTCGGCGAGCGGTACGCGTACACGGTCGACAGCCACGGCGACCGCGGGCCCGAGGCGGTGAGAGTGGCTCCCTCGGGCACGACCTGGTCGGCGCCGCGCGCCCGACCCGCGCGCCCCTCCTCGCGGGGTCGTCTCGCCGTCGCCGGGGCCGTCGTCGTCGCGCTCGCCCTGACCGTCGTCGCCCTGTCGCCGATCGCCAGCGTGTGGTCCACCGGGTCGCAGGCCGGGACAGCCGGCGTGTGGTCGCTCGATCCGCCCGTGCTGGCGGGTCGGCTCGCCGTCGTCGGGGCCGTCGCACTGCTGAACCTCGCGACCGCCGTCGCCTACGCCGTCGACAAACGGGCCGCCCGACTGGGGCTCCGACGGATCCCCGAGCGGAGCCTGCTGCTCTGCGGTCTGCTCGGCGGCTGGCCGGCCGCCGTCGTCGCACAGCAGCTGCTGCGGCACAAGACGGGCAAGCCCGCGTTCCGGCGCGTGTTCGCCGCGACCGTCGCCCTGAACCTCGTCGCCGTGGCGGCCGTCGCGGCAGCCTTCGCAGCGATCGCCTGAGCCGGGTCGGGAGCACCGCACGCACGGGCACCGGCGGCGACCGGACCGGTTCGGGCCGGGTCCGGGCGCGCGCCGTCGCTCGTCGTGTTCGTCGTCGCACGCGACGGCCTCGGGTCCGGGCCGTCGATGCATCCGGCGGGGTGTCAGCAGTGCGACACCGCCGATCGACGGGCGCCGGGCTCTCGGGGCGGATGTCGCCCCGGGCGGGCAGGCCGCGTCGTCGTCCCCGACTGTAGCGGTCCCCCAAACGGCCGACAAGCACGTCCGGTCGCGCACTCGCACCCCAATCCGGGGGGTCACCCCGAGACAGCTCGGACGACCGGTGGCACGACCCCGACTCGACCCTCGGACGACCATCGATCGACCGTCGGATCAGCTCTCGGATCGACCCTCGGAGGACCCTGCGGACCGCCCCTCGGACGCACCCTCGGACGCGTCCTCGGACCGGCCGGCCGACCGCCGCCCGCGACCCCGCCCGCGCCGCCGCTCCGCGCGATGCGCCACGAGACCCGAGGTGATCATGTACCCGGCGTAGCCGAAGAGGGCGACGGCCAGCAGGGGCACGATCCAGGCCCGCGCCTGACCGTTGACGGCCTGGTTCACGAAGCCGAGCCACGGGACGCTGTACCAGAGGGTGCCGCGCACCTGGACGGGCAGCACCGCCTTCTCGTCGGCGGCGGAGTTGTTGTCGCCCTTCGTCACGAACGACGTGGTGCCGTCCGACGCCGACACGATCTCGATCACCCGGTGGCTGATCACCTCGGGCCGACCGGACTCGATCTGGTACGTCATGACATCGCCGACCCGCACATCCTCGGTGGACGTCGGGCGGACGACGAGCAGCGTCCCCGGTGGGAGGCTCGGCTCCATCGAGCTGGTCAGCACGGTCAGAGGCGTCGAACCGGTCGCCTTGGGCACGATGACGAGCAGCACCGCGAGCGCGACGACCACCAGCAGCAGCCCCGCGCTGAGCCCGACGCCGATGCTGTGCAGCAGCCCCCGTTCCGCCGAGGAGGCGCGGCGCGCGGTCACAGACGCCTCCGGTCGGTCATGCGGGGCCCTCCGACGAGCAGGCTCGGCGCCTCGACGAGGTGCTCGCCCGAGTCGGCCCGGTCGCCGGCGTCGTCCGCGTCGCCGCGGTCGCGGCGACGACGCCCGAGGGCGACGTAACCGCCGCCGAGCAGGGCCAGCACGCCCACGGCGATCGGCAGCCACTCCCCCGGCAGCGGGACGCTGACGAACGGGATCGCTCCCGCGAGGGCATCCGAGCCGTCGTCCGCCGTCGCACCGCCGTCGACGCCCTCTCCGCCGGAGGCGGCCTCGATCGAGACCGCCCCGGTCGCCGGCCGTGCGGCACTCGTCACGGAGCCCGACGATGCGGATCCGGCTGACGTCGAGCCGCCGGTCGCAGCGGAGCGCGCCTCCTGGTCGTCCGCCCGGTCGCCTGCCGGCCCGGCGCCCGATCCGGTCTCCGAACCGCCGGTCGAGACGCACGGATCCAGCGTTTCGCCGCCCTGACCGGTGAGCGTGACGAGCACGGTGACTCCGACGGACTGCGCCGCCGATGCCTCGGACGCGTCCGCCGCGAGCCGCAGGGCCACGGTGATCGGCGCCTCCTCACCGGCCGGCAGCAGGGTCGAGGGCATGACCACCGAGCACGACGGGGAGTCGAGGGTGACGAGCGGCACGGCCTGCGCGACGGGCGCGGCATCGGCGACGGGCGCCTCCTCGACCAGCGGCAGCACGGACGGCGAGCCGTCGAGCGCGACGCCGTCCGGCTCCGCCTCGCCGCCGAACGTCTGGCCGCCGAGCGCATCGCCGTCGTCGAGCCCCGAGGCCCACGCCGTCACGGACACGTCCCGGGCGAACTCGGTCGTCGACGAGGTGATCCCGACGATGCGGGCGCCGAGCATGGCCGGCTCCGAGGTCGTGTTCTTGACCCAGAAGGTGCCCGAGGTCGAGCCGCCGGGCACGAGCGGCAGGCCGTCGGCGAACAGCCCGGAGTCGAGACGGGCCTGCCAGAGCCGCCCGTCGTCGCTCACCATCAGCCGCGGCGCGGAGGCCGTGCTCGAGGCGGATGCCGCCCCGGCGGCGCGTGCCGCGGCGAGAGACGGCAGCGCGACGGCGCCGGCGACGGCGAGCGACACCAGCAGGGCCGCCCCGACCGTCGCCCTGCGGAGAGCGCGCCGCCCGATCACGGGCACTGGATGTTCCTCAGGCCGTTCGGGTCGTAACCGCCCACGACCACGCCGGTGGCCGCGATCGCCCCCGGCGCACCGTTCACGACGACGCGGATGTCGACGGTGATCGGCCCATCGCCGTACGGGTCCTTCGGGAGGGTCTCGCGGGTGAAGCCGAACTCGGGGTAGTGCCCGGTCTCGGTCGCCGTGCCGACCCGGGTCGAGCCGACGAACGAGCCGTACGTCGTCTCGAGAGGGCGATCGGACGGATCGAAGTGCAGGCGGGCGTAGTAGATGTCGGTGGTCGAGCAGGTCGCCGTCTTGCGGGGCGCGACCGTGTTGTTCTGCACGAAGCTCCGCTGCTGCGGGGAGGCGGTCCACGAACCGGTGGCGAGGGTCGCCCGCAGCACCGGGGTGACGCGACCGAGGGGCGAGGTCGTCGACGTGGACGAGCGGATGCACCAGGCGGCCGAGGCGCCGGCGGCGAGCGAGCCCGTCAGACGAGGAGGCGCGGACCAGGTCCCCGAGACCGACCCCGACCCGACCGCGGCGGACGCCGTGCACGAGGCGCCCGCGGTCGAGCCGCGAGGCACGGGCCAGGCGACGACGGAGACGGAGGCGGCGAGGTCGGCGGAGCTGCCGGAGGCGAGCGACCCCGTGGTCGAGTAGTCGGCGTCGACGGAGCCGGTGTTCGTGAACGACCAGGTTCCCGTGATCGCCGGCACCGACGCCGTGTAGTCGCGCTGCAGCGAGGTCGGGTCGGTCGTGCTGAGCGCCACGGCCCCCGTCGCCGCTTTCGTGGAGACCGGCGCGCTCGTCGTCCAGAGGGCGACGGCGGCGCCCCCGGCGGCGAGGGTCGAGCCGATGACGACGCCGGCCACGACGGCGAGCGCGAGACGCCGACCGGCCGCGACGGGCCGACGGCGGCGCTGAGCACGACGGCCGGTCACGGAGCGACCTGCGTACCGGCCAGCACGAAGCCGACGGGGGCGCTCTTCGACTGGACGGTGGCGGGAGCGTCGGAGTCGAGGGTGAGGACGAGGCACCCCGTGAGGGACTGACCGGCGGGCAGCGTCGTCCAGGACGAGCCCGTGTCGAGGCTCGCCGCACGGGCCGTGGTGCCGGCCGTCGTGTTCGTGCACGCGGTGCCGCTCCGCAGCACGGCGGCGGTGGCACGCAGCTCGCCGACCACCGCGGCGTCGGTCGACGTCGGCGCGGTGCCCGTGAGACGCAGGGCGAGGGGGACGGTGCCGGTGTTCCTGGCGATGAAGGTGCCCGAGACCGAGCGCCCGGGGCCGAGCTTCGCGACGTCGAGGGCCGACACGCTGGTCACCGCGACCCCGGCCGAGCCGGAGGTCACGACCGACGCCGACGTGGTGGCCGAGGTGCCGAAGAGGGCGTAGGTGCCGCCGGCGGTCGCGACGATCGCCAGCAGTCCGATCACGACGATCCCGGTCGCGGACCACAGCGGACGCACGAGACCACCGAGGCCGCGGGCGCCGCGGACGGGCTCGGCGCGGTGACGACGCTGCGTCGTCCCGTGTCGGCTCATCGCGCGGCTCCCGTCTCGGTGGTGGTCGTGATCGTATGGGATCAGGCGATGGCGCGCTGCTTGAGCGTGAAGGTCAGCTTGCTGAGGTCGAGGGTGCCGTTCATGCTCGCGGCGCCGTCGGTGGCCTGCGGCAGCTCGACGACGAAGGTGACGACGGCGGTGGTGCTCCCGGCCGCGACGGGGCGGACGACGAAGCTGCCGGCGGTCGCGGTGTCGGCGGTGACGCCGGCGGGCAGGGCCGACGAGCCGGCGGCGCTCGAGACGCCCATGGTGGTCACGGCGACGTTCTTGAGCGAACCGGTGATGGAGGCGGCCGAGTAGGTGAGGTCGGCGACGAGGTCGTTGCCCGACGCGTCGATCTTCATGGTCTGCGTGAAGCGGAGCTTGTTGCCGGGGACGATCTTGAACTGCGACACGTCGGAGATCGCGGCGTTCCGGCCGTTCGTGATGTCCGTCCAGGTGCCCGTCCCGCTCGGCGTCAGCGCCAGCGTGCCCGAGGTGACGCTCGCCGCGGCGACCTCGGTGTTGGCGTTCCACAGCGCGAAGGTGCCCGCGCCGCCGAGGAGGAGGGCGATACCGGCGGCAGCGGCGATGGAGCCTTTGACGAGCTTGTTCATGACGATCCGATCAGCCCTCGGGAGGGCGCGACGAGCACCGCGGGCGGCGTCCGTCGGGAGGACGCGCCCAGCGGGGCGGGTGAGAGGGGGAACCGGTCGGTGACGACCGGAGTCTGTGTCGGCGGCGCCGGGCTCTCGGTGGGATGACCGGGCGGGCAGGCCGTGCTGACTCGTACGACACTAGCGGTCCCCCAAAGTGCGGACACGGCGATTTATGCATATGCACTGACCCAGAACGGGGGGCAAAACGAACGCGGCGGTCTGTCCCCACCGGTGCGGACATGATTCTGTACCCCGAAAGGTCCTCTTCAGGTGATCTCGGGGGACGCCGCCCATCACCAGGGCCGACCCCGCCTCAGACCGGGTAGCGTCGCTGGCGTGTCGACTGCATACGAGCCCAAGGTCGGACGGATCCCCGTCACGGCACTGACCCCGACCACCCCTGACCGGGTGTTCCCGACGAAGGCCTTCTCGGGCGAGGTGGTGCCGTTCGGCGCCACCGTGTTCCGCGAAGGCCACGATCTGATCGGTGCCGACCTCCTCCTGGTCGATCCGAACGGTGCGACGACGAGGCACCCGCTCACCGCGGGCATCCCCGGCACCGATCGCTGGACGACCGAGGTCCAGCTGGAGATCGAAGGCGACTGGACCTGGCAGGTCGAGGCCTACACCGACGACTGGGCCACCTGGCTGCACACGGCCGAGATCAAGATCCCCGCCGAGATCGACGTCGACGTCACCTTCGCGCTGGGCAGCGAGCTGCTGACCGCGGCGATCGACGACTACCCCGAGACGGTCCTCGTCCGCGACGCGGCCACGGCCCTCGGCAACCCCTCCCTCTCGGCCGGCGCGCGCCTCCGGGTCGCCACCGACCCGCGCCTGGCCGCCGTCTTCGCGAGCAAGCCGCTCGCCAG
The DNA here is from genome assembly GCF_034045195.1 of Frigoribacterium sp. CFBP9030. Lineage (NCBI taxonomy): Bacteria > Bacillati > Actinomycetota > Actinomycetes > Micrococcales > Microbacteriaceae > Frigoribacterium > Frigoribacterium sp. CFBP9030. Next base: position 283,641 of record NZ_JAXCWG010000003.1, on the reverse strand, counting down.
CCTCCGCACCCGCAGCGGCACCGAGACCCTGCGCGTCGAGCGGAGCCGGGCCGGGCTCGGCAGCTGGTACGAGTTCTTCCCCCGCAGCGAGGGTGCGAAGAAGCAGGAGGACGGCAGCTGGAAGAGCGGCACGTTCCGCACGGCGGCCCGCCGCCTGCCCGCGATCAGCCGCATGGGCTTCGACGTCGTGTACATCCCGCCCGTGCACCCCATCGGCACCACGTTCCGCAAGGGGCCGAACAACACCCTGACGGCCGGGCCCGACGACCCGGGATCGCCCTACGCCATCGGCTCGCCCGACGGCGGGCACGACGCCATCCACCCCGAGCTCGGCACGGTCGCCGATTTCCGCTGGTTCGTCGAGGCTGCGAAGAACAGCGGCCTCGAGCTGGCCCTCGACCTCGCGCTGCAGTGCTCGCCCGACCACCCCTGGGTCGCCGAGCACCCCGAGTGGTTCACGACCCTGCCCGACGGCACGATCGCGTACGCCGAGAACCCGCCGAAGAAGTACCAGGACATCTACCCCCTGAACTTCGACAACGACTACGACGGTCTCAGCCGCGAGGTGCTCCGCATCGTCCGCTACTGGATCGACCTCGGCGTGACCATCTTCCGCGTCGACAACCCGCACACGAAGCCGGTCCGCTTCTGGGAGTGGCTGCTGCACGAGATCCGCGGCACGAACCCCGAGGTTGTGTTCCTGTCGGAGGCGTTCACCAAGCCCGCCATGATGCAGGCGCTCGCCCAGGTCGGATTCCACCAGTCGTACACGTACTTCACCTGGCGCAACGAGAAGTGGGAGCTCGAGGAGTACCTCACCGAGCTGTCGAAGGAGACGAGCGGTTGGCTCCGACCCAACCTCTTCGTCAACACCCACGACATCCTCACCCCGTACCTGCAGTACGGCGGCCCGTCGGCGTACAAGATCCGTGCGGCGATCGCCGCGACGGCGTCGCCGACCTGGGGCGTCTACTCGGGCTACGAGCTGATCGAGGACGTCGCGCGCCCCGGCAGCGAAGAGAACATCGACAACGAGAAGTACGAGTTCAAGCCGCGTGACTGGGCCGCCGCCGAGGCGGCCGGCGCCTCGATCGCGCCGTACCTCACCCAGCTGAACCGCATCCGCGCATCGCACCCCGCGCTGCGTCAGCTGCGCAACCTCGAGGTCCACTCGAGCGACGACGACGCCGTGCTCGTCTTCTCGAAGTACCTGTCGCGGGCCCACACCCGAAGCGGTCGCGCCGACGCCGTGATCGTCGTCGCCAACGTCGACCCGCACTCGGCCCGCGAGACCACCGTGCACCTCGACGTGACGAAGTTCGGCCTGACCCCCGGCGGCACGTACACGGTCCGAGACCTGATCACGGGCCAGTCGTGGACGTGGGGCGACGACAACTACGTCCGCCTCGACGCCTTCGTCGAGCCCGTGCACGTCTTGACCGTCGACCTCAACCGCGCACCGTAGGAGCACCCGAGATGACCTCCCCCTTCACCCCCGCGCCCGCGGAGGACCCGACGCCCGCCGACGTCCCGGTCGACCTGACCGTCGAGCAGACACCCGCCGAGCAGACGCCGGTCGGGCAGACGCCCGCCGAGCAGACGCCCGCCGCCCAGCCCGCGTCCGCGCCGACCGCACCCGACCTCGACGACGCCGAGGTCGCGGCCGCCGCGGAGGGTCGTCACGGCCACCCGCACGCGCTGCTCGGCGAGCACACCCGCGACGGGGTGACCGTCGTCCGCGTAGTCCGACCGCTGGCCGCCACGGTCACGGTGACCGGCGCCTCCTCGGAGGTCGTGACCCTCGAGCACGTGGGCCACGGACTCTGGCAGGGCGTCGCCGACGCGCCGCTCGGCGGCTACGAGATCGAGGCGAGCTACGAAGGAGGCGCGCCCTGGGTCGCCGACGATCCGTACCGCTTCTCCCCCACGGTCTCCGAGCTCGACCTCTACCTGTTCGGCGAGGGCCGCCACGAGCAGCTCTGGAACGTGCTCGGCTCGCACGTCCGCGAGCACGACGGTGTCACCGGCACCTCGTTCGCCGTCTGGGCCCCGCACGCGCACGCCGTCCGTGTGATCGGCGAGCTCAACGGCTGGTACGGCGCGCTGCACGCCCTGCGTCGCCTCGACGGCAACGGCGTGTGGGAGATCTTCGTGCCCGGCGTGACCGAGGGCGCGTACAAGTACGAGATCCTCACGCCCGACGGCGTCTGGGTCGAACGCGCCGACCCGATGGCGCGCCGGTCGGAGGTCCCCCCGGCCACCGCCTCCCTCATCACCCGCTCGGAGCACACCTGGTCGGACGACGCGTGGCTCGAGAAGCGCGCCGCGAGCGACCAGCACGCCGGCCCGATGAGCGTCTACGAGATGCACGTCGGCTCGTGGCGTCCGGGGCTCGGCTACCGCGAGCTGGCCGACCCGCTGGTCGACTACGTCACGGCCCTCGGCTTCACGCACGTCGAGTTCATGCCGCTCGCGCAGCACCCGTTCGGCGGCTCGTGGGGCTACCAGGTGACCGGCTACTACGCGGCGCAGAGCACCTACGGCTCGCCCGACGACCTGCGCTACCTGATCGACCGCCTGCACCAGGCGGGCATCGGCGTGATCATGGACTGGGTGCCCGGGCACTTCCCGAAAGACGAATGGGCCCTGGGCAACTTCGACGGGCGCGCCGTCTACGAGCACTCCGACCCGCGTCGCGGCGAGCAGCCCGACTGGGGCACCCTCGTCTTCAACTTCGGCGACTCGCAGGTGCGCAACTTCCTGGTCGCGAACGCCCTGTACTGGCTCGAGGAGTTCCACATCGACGGACTGCGCGTCGACGCCGTCGCCTCGATGCTGTACCTCGACTACAGCCGCAACGACGGCGAGTGGCTGCCCAACGAGCACGGCGGCCGCGAGGCCACCGAGGCGATCTCGTTCCTGCAGGAGGCGAACGCCACCGCCTACAAGCGCCACCCCGGCATCGTGATGATCGCGGAGGAGAGCACCAGCTGGCCCGGCGTCTCGCGTCCGACCAGCGAGGGCGGCCTCGGCTTCGGTCTGAAGTGGAACATGGGCTGGATGCACGACACCCTCGACTACGTCGAGAAGGACCCGATCCACCGCTCGTATCACCACGGCGAGATCACCTTCTCGTTCCACTACGCCTGGAGCGAGAACTTCATGCTGCCGATCTCGCACGACGAGGTCGTCTACGGCAAGGGCTCGCTCATCGAGAAGATGCCCGGCGACGACTGGCAGAAGCGCGCGAACCTGCGCGCCTACCTCGCCTACATGTGGGGCCACCCCGGCAAGCAGCTGCTCTTCATGGGCTCCGAGTACGGCCAGCCCACCGAGTGGAGCCAGGAGGCCGGTCTCGACTGGTCGGTGCTCGACCGCCACGAGCACCAGCAGATCTTCGACCTCGTCTCGAAGCTGAACAGCGTGTACCGCGCCGAGAAGGCGCTCTGGGCGCACGACTTCGACACCGAGGGCTTCGAGTGGATCGACGGAGGCGCGGCGCAGCAGAGCGTCGTCGCTTTCATGCGGAAGTCCGGCGACGGCGAGAGCGTGGCCGTGCTCGCCAACTGGTCGGGTCAGCCCGTGCAGATGCGCTTCGGGTTCCCCGAGGCGGGCACCTGGCACGAGGTGCTCAACACCGACGCCGTCGAGTTCGGCGGCTCGGGGGTCGGCAACTACGGCTCGGTCGTCGCGACGGACAGTCCCTGGGCCGGGCGACCCGCCTCGGCGGACGTCCTGCTGCCGCCGCTCGGGGTGCTCTGGCTCAAGCGCCGCCCCTGAGTCCCGAGGCGGCGGGGTCGTGACGACCCGCGCCTCCTCGGAACCGCTCGCGACAGCGGAAGGCCCCCGTCCGGTTCTCGGACGGGGGCCTTCATCGTTCTCACGGCACCGGCGCCCTGGTCGGCGTCTGGGGTCGGCGTCTGGGGTCGGCTCAGTAGAGCAGCATCGTCAGGCGGCGGCGTGCGGCGACGACCCGGGGGTCGTCGGCCCCGATGATCTCGAAGTACTCGAGGAGGCGCGCGCGGGCCCGATCACGCCCCGCGGCGTCCTGCGTCGGGAACACGGTGAGCACCCGGTCGAACGCGTCGTCGACATGTCCGCCGCTCACGTCGAGGTCGGCCACGGCGAGCTGCGCGTCGAGATCCGCCGGGTCGGCCGCCGCCGCCTCGCGGACCTCGGCCAGAGTGACCCCCTGCAGACGGGCGATCAGCGACACCTGCGCGAGACCGGCGACGGCCAGCTGGTCGCGGGGGTCTTGCGCGATGGCCGTCCTGTAGGCCGCGATCGCCGCGTCGTAGTCGCCGCGATCGATGGCGTCGTAGGCGTCCTGGTGGTGCGGGGGCAGCGGCTCGGGCTCGGGCTCGGGCGCCTCGCCCTCCACGTCGGGGGCGCCGTCGACGACCGCCCGGCCGGTCACGCCGTTCTGAGCGGCGAGCTCGAGCACCTGCTCGAACGCGTCGCGCACCTGCGCCTCGGGGAGGGCCCCGACGAACAGCTGCACGGGTCGACCGCCGACCACCGCGGCGACCGCGGGGATGGACTGCGCCTGGAACGCCTGGGTCAGCTGGGGGTTCGCATCGACGTCGACCTTGGCGAGCACGAGACGACCGGCGTACTCGGTCACCAGCTTGTCGAGCACCGGCGAGAGCTGCTTGCACGGCCCGCACCACTCGGCCCAGAGGTCGACGATGACGGGCACCGTGTTGCTCAGCTCGAGGAACTGCGCGAAGGTCTCGTCGGTCGCGTCGATCACGAGCGACGGGACGCCCACGGTGGCAGCGGCCCCGCCGTCGGGGGCGCCGGGTGCTCCCCCGGTCGCGGGCGCCGGTCGGCCGGCACCGCCCGCGGAGGGCCGCTCGACGAGCGACGACAGGTCGACGGCTCCGCGGAGACCGGCGGGCAGAGGGGGGACGTTGGTCATGGCAGCTCCTTAGCGCTGATGAGGGCCTGGCTGAATCCGAGGAGGACGATCTTCTGGTCGCTGCCCACGGCGGGCACCGAGAAGAGCAGCTCGACGCCGTAGGTCGCCTCGATGCCCTTCGTCGTCTTCTCGATGCCGGTGAGGGTCTTGACCGCACCGGCCGGGTTGACCTCGGCCCCTTCGGCTGTGGGCTTGACGGTCTCGACCTCGTTCAGGGCGACGGACACGATGGCACCGGCGTCGTTCGTCGCGAACGCGACGGCCGGGTCGTCGTCGGGGTTCGAGGCGAAGTCGATCGACGCGGTCTCGGGCAGGGCCTCACGCTTGGCGTCTTTGTAGGGCTTGCCGATCTTCTCGCGCAGGGTGTCGCCCTCCGGCTCGAAGAGCGGCGCGTACTCGCTCTCGTCGCCGTTGGCGAGGATGTCGCCGTAGGCGGTGGCGAGCTGGTCCGGCTGCAGGGTCAGGAGCTTGACGTCGGGCGAGAGCCGGGCGGCGCCGGTGCTGGCGGGCGCGACCGTGGGAGGCGTGGCCCCGGCCTCGAGGCTGGTCAGGTACTCGACCTGGTAGTTGGCCCGCGCCTCCTCTTGCACGAGGGTGAGCGCGATGGGCGCCACGGCCGTGTCGTCGGACTGGACGATGGCGAAGACGCTGCGGGGCCAGGTGTCGGCCTGCTGGGGCAGGGTCAGGGTGACGTCGCCCTCGGGGATGGCGATGGGCTCGGCGGCGGCCGCGTCTTTGTCGCGCAGGGCGTAGTTGGCCTCGCGCTGGGCCAGGGCCGGCCCGGTGAAGCGGGTGGCGGCGAGCTCGGCGTCGAGGGTCCCGTCGGCCTGCGAGGCCACGGCGGAGATGCGCTGCACGATGCGCTCGGCCTGCGCCACGCTGACGACCGGGGGCTGCAGGTCGTCCTGCTCGTCGTCGGACGCGGCCCCGGTGCTCGTCGGGGTGGGCGTCGCGGACGGACCCGACCCGGTGCCCCCGACGGCGCTCGGCCAGTAGTCGGGGGTGCAGCCGGAGAGCGCCAGGGCCCCCACCAGCACGACCGGCACGATCGCCACGGAACGACGGATCGCTCGACGGTCGCCCGCACCGCCGTCGCCGATGCTCGACGGTTCGCGCCGCGTCCGACGGGTCGGACGGAGGGGCTTGCCTTGACCGGAGCGCCGGCGCGGACCGCGGTTGCGGCGGTGGTGGGCGATCGCCCAGATGTAGAGCAGCACGCCGATCAGCAGCACGAGGAGACCACCGGCGATCAGCGGACCGGCCATGGGCGTCGCCGTCGAGAGCGGCCAGGTCACCCGGATCGTGTCGGGTGCCGGCGCGGCGCCGTCGGACACGACGACGAGGGAGACGTCGTCGGGGGCGTCGAGGGAGAAGGTCGGGTCGGCCCCGGCGTACTCGGCGTTCCAGAGGTCGGAGTCGGCGGGGCTCGGGACGTCGGCGGTGTCGCCGTCGACCACCGTGCTGACGAGTTCGCCGCTCGTCTCGTCGAACGACACCTCGTTGTAGGCCGAGTCGCCGACCCAGCCGAGGACGTCGGAGGTGCGGCCCGTGGCGGCGAAGGACGTGTCGGCACCCGAGATGCTCACCGTCTGGCGGCCGTCGTGACCGTGCAGCGCCTCGGAGGGCACGACGGTGATGCGGGCCTCGGAGTCGGAGGTCGAGACCGTCGACGAGACGCTGGGAGGTGGCGCGAAGACGGTCCGCTGAGCGAAGCCCAGGGCCACCATGAGCGCCGCCAGGACGACGACGAACACTGCGACGATGAAACGCACGTTTCTCTCCCTCCGTGCCACCATCCCGGTCGGGTCGCGACGAACCGCTCGGGACGGCCACGCCGGCGCGGGCCTGGCCGGATGGCCGGGCGCGGCAGCAGATTTTAAGACGGCTCAGCGTATCCGAAAAGACCTGGGAGGCGCGTGACCGACGAGAAGTCCTCTCAGGCCGGGTGGCGACCACTCCCTCGCCCGCTAAAATCGTCGGGTCCGGGCCGAGCGATCTCGTTCCCGCCGCCGAGCAAGAGGAGACACCGTGGCCGCTGACGAATCGGAATTCGGGACGGAACTCCGCGGGTACCGCAAAGAAGAGGTCGACCGCGCGTTGGGCGACCTGCGGCGCGAGCTGATCAAGTCGAACACCGACCGCGCCGAGACGGTCGACGACCTCAAGCGTCTGCAGAGTCGCCTCGACGAGCTGCAGTCCGAGCTCGACGAGGCCGGCACCCCGACCTACGCCGGTCTCGGCAGCAAGCTCGAGCAGACCCTCCGCCTCGCCGAGCAGCAGGCCACCCGACTCGTCAGCCAGGCCGACATCGACGCCGAAGAGCTGCGACGCTCGTCGACCACCGAGGCCGAGCGACTCGTCGCCGACGCCACCGAGCGCGCCGACGCCGTGCTGGGCGACGCCAGGGGTCGCGCCGCCGCCCAGATCGACGAGTCCCGTGCCGACGCCGACCGCATGGTCGCCCGAGCCCGCAACGAGGCCCGCTCGCTCCTCCAGGAGGCGCAGCGCGACTCGTCCGCCATGCGCGGCGCCGCGGCGACCGAGGCCGCCGAGAACGTGTCGACCGCCCGCCACGAGGCCGCCGCGCTCCGCGCCGACGCCGAACGGGACGTCGCCGAGCAGCGCGACATCGTCGGCCGCGAGGTCGCCGAGGCCCGTGCCGACGCCGCCGAGCTGGCCCGCACCACGGCCGAGACCCGCGCCCTCTTCATCAGCGACAGCGAACGCCAGCGCGCCGACCTCGACCGCGAGGGCGACACGCTCCGTGCCGAGCTGGCCCGCCTCGACGAGACCACCCGCGCCGAGCTCGAGGTCGAGGTGACCACCCGTCGCGCCGATCTCGAGCGCGAGATCACCGGCGCTCGAGCCGACCTCGACGACGACGTCGCGAACCGTCGCGCCGACCTCGACCGGGACATCGCCGAGCAGCGCGCCGAGCTGGCCCGCCACGTCTCCGAGACGCGCGCGGCGCTCGAGCGCGAGGTGGACGCCGGCCGCGACGACCTGAGCCGCGAGGTCGAGACGACCCGCGCCTCCTTGGCGACCGAGGCCCTCGAGATGCGAGCCGGGCTCCAGCTCGAGATCGAGACCGCCCGTGCGGAGCTCGAGCGCGAGGCCCGAGCCGCCCGCGACGAGATCGAGCTCGACCGCACCACGACCCGCGACGAGATCGAGCGCACCACCGTCGAGACCCGTGAGCGCCTGGCCCGCGACGTCCAGCAGCAGGCCGAACGCCTCGAGCGCGACGCCGCCGAGCACCGGGCGCAGGTCGAGGCCGAGACGGCGAACGCCCGTGCCGACCTCGACGCCGAGGTGGCCGAGAGCCAGGCGCGGCTGTTCGACGACGAGGAGGCGCAGCGCGCACGACTCGAGAACGAGGCGGAGACGACCCGCGCCCGGCTCGCCGCCGAACGCGACCGCGCCGAGGCGCTCGTCGCCCGCGAGACGGACGAGGCCCGGACGGCTCTCGCGCTCGAACGGACGACCCGACTCGACGAGCTCGAGCGCGACCTCGTCGCCCGACACCAGGCGGCCGTCGCCGAGACGCAGAACTACCTGGACGACGCTCACGCGCAGCTCGACGAGGCCCGGCAGCGCGCCGTCGACGTGCGCCGCGAGGCCGACGAGCTCGAGCGCTCGTCTCACGACCACGCGAAGACGGTGCGCGGCGAGGCCGACTCGACCGCGCACGAGGTGCTGACCAACGCCGAGGTGCGCAGTCGCGACATCGTGACGGAGGCCGAGAACAGGGCGCGCGACCTCGTCTCCGACGCCGAGCGCCGACTCTCGGAGTTGCGGGAGGAGCGCGACGCGGTCGCCTCGTACCTCGAGAACCTCCGCGCCATGTTGAGCGAAGCCGCGAAGGTTGCGCCAGAGTAGTCACGCGGCGGTCCCGTGCTGAACGACTCCGCCGCCCAAGAGGAGTAAGCCCGCGTGAAGATCCACAATCCGTTCCGGCTGGGCCTCCTGGCCGGGCTCGGCGTGCTCGTCGCCCTGGTGATCGGCGGTGCCGTCAGCGAGCTGTCCACGATCATCACGTACGTGGGCGCCGCGCTGTTCATCGCCCTCGGTCTCGACCCGATCGTGTCGTGGCTCGAGAAGCGGCGCGTCCCTCGGACCCTCGCGATCACCCTCGTCATGGTCGCCCTGCTGGGCGCCGTCGTCGGCGTCGTCTTCGCCATCGTCCCGGTGATCGTCAGTCAGGCCACGGCGCTGATCACGAACCTCGTGACCTACCTGCAGAGCGTCACGACGCAGCAGTTCGTCGACAACCTGCAAGAGCTGGTGCCCCAGAACGTCTTCGACGTGCAGCAGGGCCTCGACTCGGTCGTGGCGTTCCTCGGCGACCCCGACAACGTGGTCACGATCGGCGGCGGGGTCCTGGCGGTCGGCGTCGCGATCGGCAACGGGCTCTTCGCGACCATCGTCGTGCTGATCCTCACGCTGTACTTCACGTCGTCGATCAACAGCGTCAAGCGCGCGGTCTACCAGCTCGTGCCGGCTTCGAAGCGCCCGAAGTTCATCGTCATCGCCGAGCAGATCGGCGACTCCGTCGGTCGCTACGTGATCGGCCAGTTCACCCTCGCCGCGATCAACGGCATCTTGAGCTTCATCTTCCTGAGCATCATCGGCGCCGAGCAGCCCGCGGTCTTCGCGGCCATCGCCTTCGTGGGGTCGGTCATCCCCCTGGTCGGCACCATCAGCGGCTCGGCGATCATCGTGCTGGCCCAGGTCGCCCTGCTGCCCGATTCGCCCTCGACGTGGATCACCGCCGCCGTCTACTACCTCGTCTACATGCAGATCGAGGCGTACCTCCTCAGCCCGCGCATCATGCGCCGTGCGGTCAGGGTGCCCGGGGTGATCGTGGTCATCGCGGCGCTCGTCGGCGGCACGCTGCTCGGAGTCCTCGGGGCACTGATCGCGATCCCCTTCGCCGCGTCGGTGCTGCTCATCATCCGCGAGGTGCTCGTCCCCCGGCAGAACACGCTCTGACCCTGGCGAAGCCGCTGCCGCTGCCACTGCCGCTGCCGCTGCCGCTCCAGGCGCCGTGCGGTCGCACGCGCTCTGCGGTCACGTCCGCTCGGGCAGCGGCTCAGGGCCAGGTGGCGGGCAGCGGCAGCGCCTGCGGGGCGACCCGTTGCACGATCTCCGACAGCACGCGTGTGGTCTGCTTCTCGCCGACCCAGAGGTGCTTGCCGCCCTCGACGGCGACGACCTCGGCGCGGGGCACGACGGCGAAGCGGCGCCGCGCCTCCTCGGGTCGGAGGTAGTCGTCGAACTCGGGCACGACGGCGACGATCGGGGTCGCGACGTCGTTCCAGGCGGCGAGCTCGGCGTCGGTGGTGCGATGGAGGGGCGGTGACAGCAGCAGCAGACCCGCCGTCTCGACGCCGCGCCCGTGCTTCAGGGCGACCTCGGTGCCGAACGACCAGCCGACCAGCCACGGCGTGGGCAGACCCTCGTCGTGCACGAACGCGACTGCGGCCGCGAGATCGGCGGCCTCGGCGATCCCCTCGCCGAACTCGCCCTCGGACCGCCCCCTCGGTGATGACACGCCACGGAAGTTGAAGCGCAGCACCGCGAGGTCGGCCAGGGCGGGGAGGCGCGCGGCGGCCTTGCGGATCACGTGAGAGTCCATGAATCCGCCCGCCGTCGGGAGCGGATGCAGGGCGACCAGCGTGCCGACCGGTGCGCGGTCGGTGGGAACGGACAGCTCGCCGACGAGGCGGAGACCGTCGTCGGTGCGGAGTTCGACGTCGCGACGGCGCGCGGGAAGCAGGACGCCGCCCCGCACCTCGATGGACCCGGTCGGGTCGGTCGCGTCGGTCGAACGGGTCGGGTCGGTCACGAGATCCTCCAGCAGTGGGTGTGCCAATGACGACGGGACGCCAGGTCGTCGGCGTCACCGAAGAGCCCGTCGGCGCGCCACACGACGACGTGCGCCGTGCCGGGGGCGACGATCAGCGAGCAGCCGGGGCAGACGTACTCTTTGACGGACGACGACGCACCGATGGACTGGACGGTGAACGACCTGCCGTGTCGGGTCTCGACCACCGCGCCGCCCCGGATCGCCCTGGTGATGTCGTTCGCGGGCTCGTCAGGTCGACGTGTGTCGCGAGGGCGTCGCGGTCGATTGCTTCGGGGCATGACCACCACCGTATCGCGGCGGGGCGGTCGGCATCGTCAGAGTCCGGCTGCGGGTTCCAGCGGCTGAGCCGCTGCCGGTGCCGCCCTGGTGCCCCGGACGACCCGTCCGGTGCACGTGGACGGGATCAGTACCAGTTGACGGCCTGCGAGTGCGACCAGGCGCCGCACGGCGATCCGTAGACGCCCGAGATGTAGTTGAGACCCCAGGTGATCTGCGTCGCGGGGTTCGTCTGCCAGTCGGCGCCGGCCGTCGCCATCTTGCTGCCGGGCAGCGACTGCGGGATGCCGTAGGCGCCGCTGGAGCCGTTGGAGGCGTAGACGTTCCAGCCCGACTCCTTGTTCCACAACGAGACGAGGCAGTCGTACTCGCCGGTGCCCCAACCACGGGCGGACACCATGCCGGCGGCGATGGCCTTCGCGCTGCCGGGATCGGGGGTACCGGCAGCGGGGGCCGGAGCCGGACTCGCGGACTTCGACGTCGACGCGGTGGAGGCGTCGGCGGCGACGGAGTCGTCAGCCTCTTCGGTCACGACCGGCTCGGGCTCGGGCGGGGGCGGAGGGGGCGGCAGGGTGACGTCGTAGCCGTCTCGATCGGCCGTGGAGGCCGACGCGCCGATGACGGAGTACGACTGCCCGGGCGCGACCAGCACGCTGGCGCCGCCGACGACGCGGGTGGTCGCCTCGGCACCGGAGATCGGGTTCACGAGTGAAGCCGAGACGAATGCGAACGACGCGACGAAGCCGCATGCCGGGAGGATGTACCGCCCCCGACGGCGCCGAGGCGCAGGGGCCGGAGCGGCCACGACCAGACTCGACGCGGGGACCATACGGCGTGCCGCGATGGGTCTCGCGACGAGCGCCGGGTGCTCTCGAGGAGTGATGCCGGACGTCGGAGTTGCAGCGTGCCTACCCATAAGTGGACTAAGAATAACCGAAGTCCCGGGAACTGGCCAGGACGACGTCGTGCGTGTCTCAGCGGGAGGCGATCGCCTCGGCGGCCACGGGGAAGACGGATCGTCGTGCGCAGGCCTGCGCGCAGGGAGGTTCGACGGGCCGATTCAGCGGACGGCGAGCATCACGTCGACGACGGCGTCGAGCAGCACGTCGACCTGGACCTCTCGGTACCCGCCCCGCTTCGCACGGAAGACCACGGCGCGGACGTCGTCGATGCTCAGGGCCTCGCCGTCGCCGAAGTACCCCTTCAGTCTGCGGACGAAGCGGTCGACGTCGGCGGGGTGGTAGCCCTGCGTGACGATGCCGACCCGGTCGAACCGGTGGCCCGTCGGCCGATCGAGACGCGCCACGATCTCCTCCGCCGCCGAACGCGCACCCGCGAACCAGGCGGCGTCGCCCTCGCCGGCGAGCGACCGTTCGCGCTCGCGACTCGCGAAGGCGTCTTCCAGGCGCTCGAGGGCCGCATCGACGTGCGACGTGGAGTAGCCGCCCTTGGCCATCGTGAAGGCCGTGCGACGGATCTGCTCGGAGTCGATCGACGTGGACCGCGTGGCGCGCGTGGGCGCCGCGCCCGAGTACGCCGCGCGGGCCTTCTCCAGGAACGACTCGACCTCGGTCACGTCGTAGCCGAGTCGACCGTGCTGAGCCATCGGGAATGTCGTCTTCACCAGACCATCATGCCGCACCGACGCCCTGGGGCCGCCTGAGCGGATGCCCCGTGCGTCAGGTGACGATGAGGTACAGGGCGTAAGCCGCGGCCGCCGAGGGCAGCGTGCTGTCGAGCCTGTCGAGGAATCCGCCGTGGCCCGGCAGCCAGGTCGAGATGTCCTTGATCCCCAGGTCGCGCTTGATGAGCGACTCGGAGAGATCGCCGATGGTCGCCGTCACGATGATCACGCCACCGAGGATGAGACCGAACCACCAGGCCTCGTCGAGCATCAGCCACGACAGCAGGACCGCCGCGATGAGACTCGCAGCGACCGACCCGGCGAAGCCCTCCCAGGTCTTCTTCGGGCTGATCCGCGGAGCCATCGGGTGCTTGCCGAACGACAGGCCCGTCGCGTAGGCCCCCGTGTCGACGGCGATCACGATGATCAGTGCTGCAAGAGTCCAGTTGGCGCCGTTCGGCTGAGCGGCCATCAGCGCCATGAAGCTGCCCAGGAACGCGCAGTAGATCTGCACGAACGCGCCGGCGCCGATGTCGCGGGCCACCGAGGAGGCGCTGGTCCGGTGTGAAGGACGCACCAGTTCGACGAGCCGCCACGCCGACACCACGAGGATGCCGCCCACCAGAGCCAGCCACTGCCCCTGTGCACCGAAGTAGAAGGCGGCGGGGACGATGGCGACACCGGCGAGGACGCTCGGCAGTCGCGGTACGTCGCGACCCGCGAAGCGGAGTGCGCTCGCGAGCTCGAAGCACAGCGAGCCGATGAGGGCCGCCGCCACGATCATGAAGAACGCCGGCTCGAAGATCAGGCTGACGAGCACGGCGCCGCCGAGACCGACGCCGACGCCGATGGCCGCGGGGAGATTGCGCCCTGTGCGGGCGGTCAGCTTCTCGTTGCGGGCACCGAGCGCGGCGCGGCGCGTGCGGAGCTGGTTCTCGAGGTCGTGACGAGCGGCCTGCGCCCTGGCATCGAAGTCGGCCCGACGGCTACCGAGGGTGGTCTTGGGGGTCGGCCCCGAATCGTCAGGACGAGGGCCGTCAGGAGCGTCGCTCATCTAGACCTCGAGCAGCTCGGCTTCCTTCTTCTTCAACGCCTCGTCGATCGAGTCGATGTACCCCTTGGTCAGAGCCTCGAGGTCTTTCTCGGCACGAGCGACCTCGTCGTCGCCGACCTCGGACTTGAGGGCGTCGAGGTCGTCCTTCGACTTGCGTCGGATGTTGCGGATCTGCACCTTGGCGTCCTCGCCCTTGCTGCGCACGATCTTGACGAACTCCTTGCGGCGCTCCTGCGTCAGCTCCGGGATCGTGACACGGACGAGCGTGCCGTCGTTGGTCGGGCTCGCACCGAGGTTCGGGAAGGTCGCGATGGCCTTCTCGATCTCCTTGAGCGCCGTCTTGTCGTACGGGGTCACGATCATCGTCCGCGCCTCCGGCACCTGGAGGGATGCCAGCTGCGCCAGAGGGGTCGGGGTGCCGTAGTAGTCGACGGGGATCTTCTGGAAGAGCGCCGGGTTGATGCGCCCGGTGCGGACCTGACCGAAGTCGGTCTTGGCGGACTCGAGTGCCCGCTCCATCTTCTCGCGCGTCTCGTTCTGTACGTCGTTGATCGCCACAATGCTCCCTTGATTCGTTGTCGAGCTTAGTCGTCAGTTGCTGACGAGGGTTCCGATGCGCTCGCCACGGATGGCCCGGGCGATGTTGCCGCCGCCCTCCATGCCGAACACGTGCATGGGCATGCCGTTGTCCATGCAGAGGCTGAAGGCGGTCGAGTCGACGACCTTGAGCCCCTTGACCAGCGCCTCCTGGTAGGTCAGCGTCTCGAGCTTGACCGCCGAGGGGTCGTGGCGGGGGTCGGCCGAGTACACGCCGTCGACCCCGTTCTTGGCGACGAGCACCTCGTCGGCGCCGATCTCGAGGGCGCGTTGGGCGGAGACGGTGTCGGTCGAGAAGTAGGGCAGCCCCGCACCGGCGCCGAAGATGACGACCCGGCCCTTCTCGAGGTGGCGCTCGGCGCGACGCGGGATGTACGGCTCGGCTACCTGGGTCATCGAGATGGCGGACTGCACGCGCGTCGCCGCGCCCGCCTGCTCGAGGAAGTCCTGCAGGGCGAGGGCGTTCATCACGGTGCCCAGCATGCCCATGTAGTCGGCCCGGCCGCGGTCCATGCCCCGCTGACTCAGCTCGGCGCCACGGAAGAAGTTGCCGCCGCCGACCACCACGGCGATCTCGACGTCCTGGGCGGCGTCGGCGATCTCTCGGGCGATGGCGCCCACCACGTCGGGGTTGACGCCCAGCTGGCCGCCGCCGAAGGCCTCGCCGGAGAGTTTGAGGAGGACCCGTCGGCGTCCGGTGATGTCTGATGTCATGTGGGGTCTCCTTCGTTCATGGCCGTAGCCAGGTTAGCGACTCGGCGCTGGACGCTGTCCGCCCGACCGGGATCGGCGGCGGACACGGAAATGGGGCCTGAGACGTATGACCGTCTCAGACCCCATCGCGTATGTGGCTAGGCGCCGACCTTGATCCGGGAGAAGCCCTGGATCTCGATGCCGGCCTGCTCGACGACCTTGGCGACCGACAGCTTGCTGTCCTTCGCGTAGGCCTGGTCGAGCAGTGCGATCTCCTTGAAGAAGCCGGTCAGGCGACCCTCGATGATCTTCGGCAGGGCTGCCTCGGGCTTGCCCTCGTTCTTCGCGGTCTCTTCGACGATGGCGCGCTCTTTCGCGACGTCGTCGGCGGGGACCTCGTCGCGCGACAGGTACGTCGGCGCAGCGAAGGCGACGTGCTGGGCGATCGAGCGGGCGGTCTCAGCATCCGAACCGGTGTAGCCCACGACCACGCCGACCTGCGGGGGCAGGTCCTTGGAGGTCTTGTGCAGGTAGATCGCGAACTCGGAGCCCTCGACGCGAGCGACCGAGCGGAGCTCGACCTTCTCGCCCATGAGAGCCGCCTCGTCGTTGACGAACGCCTCGACGGTCTGGCCGCCGATGGCGGCCGCGTTGCCCTCGGCGGCGGTCGCCGCACCCGCGGCCGAGACGGCCTCGAGCACGGAGTCGGCCAGGGCGATGAACTTCTCGTTCTTGGCGACGAAGTCGGTCTCGCTGGCGAGCTCGATGATCGTGGCGTAGCCGGCGGAGGCCTTGGCGGCCACGAGGCCCGCGGTGGTCTGACGGCCCTCGCGCTTGGCGACGCCCTTCAGTCCCTTGACGCGAAGGATCTCGACGGCCTTCTCGATGTCGCCGTCGGCCTCGACGAGAGCGTTCTTGCTGTCCATCATGCCCGCACCGAGGCGGTCACGGAGGGTCTTGACGTCAGCGGCGGTGAAGTTTGCCATGTCTGACTTCCTTTCGTGGAGTCGGAGTGAAGAGGTGCGTTACTTCGAGTCGGCGGCGGCGTCGGCGTCGGCCGGCTCCGCAGCGGTCTCGACGGTCGCCTCGGCGACGGGCTCGGCGACCGGCTCGCCCAGGGGCTTCGCGGCGACCTGAGCGTCGGCGTCGTTCTCCTCCGTGGGGAGCGGCTCGGCGGCGGGCGCCTCGGTCGCGGCGTCGGCGGCCTTGGCCTCGCCCTGGGCGAGCAGCTCGGCCTCCCACTCGGCGAGGGGCTCGACGGGCTGGTCGGCGTCTTCGGGCTTCTGGTGACGCTGGACGAGGCCCTCGGCGGCGGCGTCGGCGACGATGCGCGTCAGCAGACCGACGGAGCGGATCGCGTCGTCGTTGCCGGGGATCGGGAAGTTGATCTCGTCGGGGTCGCAGTTGGTGTCGAGGATGCCGATGACCGGGATGCCGAGCTTCTTGGCCTCGTCGATCGCGAGGTGCTCTTTCTTGGTGTCGACGATCCAGAGCGCCGACGGCGTCTTGGTGAGGTTGCGGATACCACCGAGCGTCTTGTGCAGCTTGTCGAGCTCGCGCTTCTTGATCAGGAGCTCTTTCTTGGTGAAGCCCTGGGTGGTGTCGTCGAAGTCGATGTCCTCGAGCTCCTTCATGCGGGCGAGGCGCTTCGACACGGTCTGGAAGTTGGTCAGCAGACCACCCAGCCAGCGCTGGTTCACGAAGGGCTGGCCGACACGGTTGGCCTGCTCGGCGATGGAGCCCTGAGCCTGCTTCTTGGTGCCGACGAAGAGGATGGTGCCGCCGTGGGCGACGGTCTCCTTGACGAAGTCGTACGCGCTGTCGATGTAGCCGAGCGACTGCTGCAGGTCGATGATGTGGATGCCGGAGCGCTCGGCGAGGATGAATCGCTTCACCTTCGGGTTCCAGCGGCGGGTCTGGTGTCCGAAGTGGACGCCGCTGTCGAGCAGCTGGCGGATGGTGACGACGGCCATGGTCGTTCTCCTGTTTCTGGGCGCACACGCTGGTGCACCGGATTGTCGGTTGTCGGACGACCGGTCGGTCGTCGCTGCCTGGTGCCCGGGCGCACCTCCGCCGCTCGCACCCTGGGATGCGGTCGGACCGAATGGAGATGGAGGCCGGTGACGAACGGAACCGGACGGACCGGCTCGCGATCGGTGCGTCCGAAGACGCACTGGGCACGCGAAGTCAGCCTGCTGAGCAGGCTGCATCGATCATGCTAGCACCACGCGAGAACGCCCCGACCGGCAGCCGGTCAGGGCGTTCTGGGGCGTGTCGGACGTCAGGCCCTGGAGCGCTTGGCGTCGATGGATCCGTCGAGCGCCGAGACGCCCATCTCCTCCAGGGAACGACCCTTGGTCTCGGGGATCTTCGCGAAGACGAAGAAGAACGAGACGAGGGCGAAGAAGGCGAAGATGCCGTACGACAGCGTGAGGCTGAGGGCGGCGAGGCTCGGGAACGACACCGTGACGATGAAGTTGGCGATCCAGTTCGCCATGCTGCCGACGCCGAGCGCCGTGGCACGGATGCTGTTGGGGAACATCTCGCCGAGGAGGACCCACATCAGCGGACCCCAGGTCGCACCGAACGAGACCACGAAGAGGTTCGCCGCGACGAGCGCGACCGGGCCCCAGGCACCCGGCAGCGACGGGTCGCCGGAGGCGGTGGTCGTCGCCTGGCTGAATGCGAGCGCGGTGACGGCGAGGCTCAGGAACATCCCGACGGAGCCGGTGAGCAGCAGCGGGCGACGACCGACCTTGTCGACCAGGCCGATGGCCACGAAGGTCACGGCCACGTTGACGACGGCGGTGATCGTGGAGATGAGGAAGGAGTCCTCCTCCTGGAATCCGACGGCCTGCCAGAGGGTGGTCGAGTAGTAGAAGATCACGTTGATGCCG
The DNA here is from genome assembly GCF_034045195.1 of Frigoribacterium sp. CFBP9030. Lineage (NCBI taxonomy): Bacteria > Bacillati > Actinomycetota > Actinomycetes > Micrococcales > Microbacteriaceae > Frigoribacterium > Frigoribacterium sp. CFBP9030. Next base: position 265,710 of record NZ_JAXCWG010000003.1, on the reverse strand, counting down.
ACGAACTGCTGCAGGACGGCGAGGATGATGCCGACCCAGACGATCGGCTGGAGGCCGAAGCGCTTGCCCCGGATGGACGACTTCGTGTCGAGGTCCGCCTCGGTCTTGATCGAGTCGGTGATCTCCTTCAGGCTCGTGTCGACCGTCTCGGTCGGGACGATGCTCTCGAGCACCTTGCGGGCCTCGCCCTCCCGGCCTTCGCCCGCGAGGTAACGGGGCGACTCGGGCAGACGCCATGCCAGCACGCCGTAGACGACCGACGGCACGACGCCGACGAGGAACATCCAGCGCCAGGCGGCGAGACCGAAGAGCGACGGCTCGGACGCGCCGCCCGCGGTGACCGCGAACAGCTGGTCGGAGAGGAGGGCGACGAAGATGCCCAGCGTGATGGCCAGCTGCTGGAACGACGCGAGTCGCCCGCGGATGGCCTTGGGCGATACCTCGCTGATGTAGGCCGGTGCGATGACGGAGGCGATGCCGATGCCGAGTCCGCCGATGACGCGCCAGAGAACGAGGTCCCAGACGGCGAAGGCCGCAGCCGCGCCGATCGAGCTGACGAGGAACAGCGCGGCGCCGATCAGCATGACCTTGATGCGGCCCATCTTGTCGGCGAGACGACCGGCGACGTAGGCGCCGATCGCGCAGCCGATCAGGGCCGAGGCGACGGCGAAGCCTGACGCGAACTCGGTCAGACCGAACTCGTCGGTGATCGACGACACCGCGCCGTTGATGACGGACGAGTCGAATCCGAAGAGGAAGCCTCCGACGGCCGCGGCCACCGCGAGCGCCGTCACCCGCCTGTTCAGCTTCTTGGCTTCCGCTGGATCTGCTGCCGAGTTCGACACGGTTCTCCTTCTTGCTCGGAGGAGGAGGGCGCGCCTCGACTCCTCCACAACGTCGTGCACCGGGTGTCCGTGCACCGATGAACGATACGCCTCGGCGGAGCGAGGTGCACGCTCGGCAGAATTTCCGGATGCGCCTCGTCGACCGTGCCTCGTCTCGCCACCGTGCCCGCGCCTCCTCGATGGGGGCCGGGGTCGGGTCCCTGGTCGTCGGGTGGCGTCCGAGGCTCGGGGGCGCGTCGCTGCTGGTGCTGCTCGTCGTGATGGCCGGGGGTGCGGACGGGACGGCGGGCGCGGCGGGCGACCCGGTGGGCGGCGCACCCGTCGTGACCGTCGGGTCGGTGCTCTGGTCGTGGCCGGTGGCGCCACCGCACCCGGTCGTCCGCCCGTTCGTCGCACCCGAGCACGCGTGGTCACCCGGTCACCGCGGCATCGACATCGGGGCCGCCGTCGGCGAACCCGTGCTGGCACCCGACGACGGCGTCGTGCGCTTCGCGGGCACGGTGGTCGACCGGCCGGTCCTCTCCATCACGCACTCCGACGGTCTGCTGAGCAGCTTCGAGCCGGTCACGACGGAGCTGACCGCCGGCGACGCCGTCACCCGCGGCGACGTCGTCGGTCTCGTCGTCGCCGGCCACTCCCCCGACGTCGACGCCGTGCACCTCGGCGCCCGTCGCGACGGCGAGTACGTCTCCCCGCTGCTGCTGCTCGGCGGCGGACGCCCGTCGGTGCTGCTGCCGACCCGCCCCGTGGGGTGAGGCGCGCCCGTCGGTCAGGCCCGGGGGTGCGCCGAGCGGTAGCTCTCGCGGAGCCGTTCCGTCGAGACGTGCGTGTAGATCTGGGTCGTGCCGAGACTGGCGTGGCCGAGCAGCTCCTGCACGGCCCGGAGGTCGGCGCCCCCGTCGAGCAGATGCGTCGCCGCCGTGTGCCGCAGCGCGTGCGGACCGGCGGGGCCGGCACCCGGGATGTCGCCGAGGAGGCGCGCGACCAGTCGGTGGACGGCTCGCGTGCCGAGTCGGCCCCCCTCCGCTCCGACGAAGAACGCGGTCGTGCCCGGCTCGCCGCCGGCCGCGACGAGCGAGGGCCGTGCCCGATCGAGGTACCGACCGAGCGCCTCGGCCGCTGGCACCCCGAAGGGCACCACGCGCTGCTTCGCCCCCTTGCCCGTCACCCGCACCATGAGCCGACCGAGGTCGACGTCGGCGAGGTCGGCGCCGACGAGCTCGGAGACCCGGAGACCCGACCCGTAGAGCAGCTCGACGACCGCGAGGTCGCGGCGGGCACCGGGGTCGTCGGTGTCGGCGCGGAGCTCGAGCGAGCGCAGGACGCCGTCGATCTGGGGCTCGGTGAGCACCCGAGGCAGGCGGCTCTCGGCCTTAGGCGCCCGGAGCCGGACCCCCACGTCGACGGCCGTGCGGCCGGTCTCCTCCAACCAGCGGGTGAAGGCGCGGGCGCTGGCCGATCGACGGGCGAGCGTCGCCCGTGCCAGACCGGAGCGGGTCGCCCGATAGAGCCACTCCCGGAGCAGATCGAGGTCGAGATCGGCGACGCGCGGGTCGCGACCGAGGTGGACGGCGGCGAATGACACGAGGTCGGCGAGATCGGAGCGATACGACCTGATCGTGTGCTCGCTGAGCCCGCGGCCGTGCCGCAGGTGCTCCACGAAGGCCTCGACGTCGATCATCACGCCAGAGTAGTCACCCGGTCGCCAGCGGCGGCCCCGCGCCCAGCCCTCGCTCACCCCGGGCGCCGTCGCCGCCACCCTCCCGCCTCACGCTCCACGAGACCGTCGAGCTCGAGCTCGGCGAGGACCTCGCGTGCGCGATCCGTCGACAAGCCGCTCGCGACCGCGACCTCGTCGGTGCCGCGATCGACGCGGGTGCTCAAGGCGTCACGGACGCGGAGTCGCTCGGGGTGCTCGCGTGGATCGGGGGCGGCACCCGTCGGAACGGCGCGCCCGGGCACGAGCTCGAGGACGTCGTCGACGGAGGTGATGCAGGCGCCGAGCCCCGAGCGGATCAGCGCGTGGCACCCCACCGACGACGGCGAGGTGATGGGACCGGGCACGGCCCCCACCGGCCGTCCGATGGCCTGGGCATGTGCGGCGGTGTTCAGCGCACCAGACCGCCGACCGGCCTCGACCACGACGGACACGGCCGACAGCGTCGCGATCAGCCTGTTGCGCTGCAGGAACCGCCATTTGCTCGGCGTGCTGCCGCAGGGCGACTCGGAGACGAGGAGCCCCTTCTCGACCACCGACCTCAGCAGCGTGTCGTGGCCGCTCGGATAGAAGCGGTCCACTCCCCCGGCCATGACGGCGACGGTGGGCCCCTCCGACACCAGCGCCGCGCGGTGCGCCATCCCGTCGATGCCGTACGCGCCACCGGAGACGATCGTGAAGCCCCGGTCGCAGAGCGCGCTGCTGAGATCGGCCGCGACCTGCTCGCCGTAGGCGGTCGACGCCCGACACCCCACGACGGCGATCGTCGACGCCACGGTCGGCAGGTCGGCCGAGCCTCGGAGCCAGAGCGCGGCCGGCGCATGGTCGCCCAGATCGTCGAGCACCACGGGCCATTCGTCGTCGCCGGGGACGACGAGTCGAAGCCCGATGGCCGTCGCCGCCCGGAACGACGACCGGATGCGGACGTCGTCGGTGCGCGGTTCCCATCGCGACAGCGCCCGGGCGATCCGCCGATCGGAGATCTCCTCCGGGTCGACTCCGGCCTGCCGAAGCGCCTGCCCGAGCAAGGACGGATCGCCTTCGGAGACGCGTCGGTCGACCGACTCGAGGACGACACGCAGGGCGACGGCCGCCCCGAGGACGCGCCGAGCGAGACCTCCCACGGCATCGCCCGGCTCGACGACTGCCGACCATGCGCCGAGGGCGAAGGCCTCGACCGCCCGTGCGCCGTCACGGCGGAGAGGCCCCACGACGGCGGCGAGATCCGAGCTCGAGGCCGTCAGCAGCTCGTTCACGACGATCTCCGGAGCGCGAGGGCGCCCAGCACGTGCGACCGCTCGGGCCGGTCGACGCCGTCGAGGTCGGCGAGGGTCCACGACACGCGGAGCACCCGGTCGTAGCCGCGCATGGTGAGCGCCCCGGTCTCGAGGGCGTGGTCGGCGGGCAGACTCACGGCGACCGGCAGGCGGTTGTCGCGCTCGCGCAGCCAGACGCCGGGCACCTCGGAGTTCAGCCGCCACGGGGTCGACGCGAGACGGTCGGCCGTCCGCGCCCGCGCCTCCTCGACTCGTCGCCTCGCGTCGGCCGTCGACGGTCGGACGGACTGCTCGGACAGTCGGAAGGCCGCCGAGCCGATCCGGGCGACCCTCAGCTGGAGATCGATGCGATCCACGAGAGGACCGGACAGCTTCGCCAGATACCTGCGACGGTGATGCGGCGAGCACTCGCAGCGGCCGTCTCGTGCTCCGTACTGCCCGCACGGGCAGGGATTGGCCGCCGCGACCAGCTGGAACCGCGCGGGGAACCGCGCGACGGCTCGAGCACGGTGGATCACCGCCTCGCCGGACTCGAGCGGTTGACGCAGGCAGTCGAGCACCGTCCGCGAGAATTCGGGTGCCTCGTCGAGGAACAGCACGCCCCGTGTCGCACGGGAGGCGGCGCCTGGGCGGATGATGCCGCTGCCGCCCCCGATGAGGGACGCCGCGCTGCAGGTGTGGTGCGGGCTCTCGAAGGGCGGACGACGGTCGAGCGCGCCGTCGACGGGCCGTCCGGCCAGCGACCGCACACTGCCGACCTCGAGCGCGGCGTCGAGGTCGAGATCGGGCAGGATGCCGGGCAGCCGCGCCGCCAGCATCGTCTTGCCCGCCCCCGGCGGACCCACCATCAGGAGGTGGTGCCCACCGGCCGCCGCCACGATCAGCGCCTGCACCGCGTCGGAGTTGCCGACGACGTCGGCGAGGTCGGGTCGCGGGCCGTCGACGGCCGACGCGAGTCCGATCGGACGCGGTCGCAAGATCGCCTCCACCGGCTCGGGGGTCAGATCGGCGCCGTGCCAGATGGCCGCCTCGCGGAGACTCGCCGCCGGGACGATGCGGATCCCCGGGACGAGCCCGGCCTCGGCGGCGTTGTCGCTCGGCACCATGACCGTCTCGGCCCCTGCCCGACGCGCCGCCAGCACCGCCGGCAGGACGCCGTCGACGGGTCGGAGTCTGCCGTCGAGACCGAGCTCACCGAGATGGACGATGCGCCCGACCGACACCGCCGAGACGAGGTCGGCCGCAGCGAGGGCCGCCATCGCGATCGCCAGATCGAACGATGAGCCCTGTTTGGGCAGCGACGCCGGCGAGAGGTTGACCGTCAGCTTGCGGGTCGGCAGAGCGCAGCCCGTGTTCGTGGCGGCGGCCCGCACCCGGTCGCGCGCCTCGCCGAGCGACGTGTCGGGCAACCCGATGATCATGAAGGCCGGCAGCCCCTGCCCCATGTCTGCCTCGACCTCGACCAGAGCGCCCTCGAGCCCCAGCAGCGAGACCGCCCGCGTGCGACCGATGCTCATGCGCCCGCCCCACGCACGTGGTCGATGCGCTCGTGGCCCTGGCACCTCTCGATCGTGATGCCGACGACGTCGATCCGCAGGCCGCGGCCCCGCCCGGGATTCGCTCGCGTCCACGCCGCGGCCAACCGCCGGAGCCGTGCCAGCTTCGACGCCGTGACCGACTCGAGGGCGTGGCCGTAGCCCGTGCCCGACCGGGTCTTCACCTCGATCACCACCACGTCGTCGCCGTCGAGGGCCACGAGATCGATCTCGCCCTCGCGGCACCGCCAGTTCTTGTCGACGACGCGCATGCCCTGCGCCTCGACCCACTCGGCGGCCACGTCTTCGCCGCGCCGCCCCAGATCATCCTTCTTCGCCATGTCGGCCTCCTCGACGAGAAGCGTCGCGGAGACCGGCTCGGCTCAGGCGCCGTGCGGAGCGGAGTGTGGAGCGATGCGCGCCCCGACCGACCGGGGAGGGATCAGCTGACGGGTCTCACTCGTCGAGCGCGAGCTCTTTCGGCAGCTCGAGATCGCGGGCCGTCAGCTCTTCGACGTTGACGTCTTTGAAGGTCAGCACACGCACCGACTTCACGAAGCGATCGGACCGGTAGACGTCCCATACCCAGACGTCGGTCATGCTCAGCTCGAAGTAGAAGTCGTGCTCGGTGTCGCGGCGGACGAGTTCGACCTCGTTCGCCAGGTAGAACCGTCGCTCCGTCTCGACGACGTAGCGGAACTGCGACACCACGTCGCGGTACTCGCGGTACAGCGCGAGCTCGACCTCGCGGTCGTAGTCTTCGAACTCGTCTTCGTCCATCGAGAAGACATCCTACGCGGAGCGCGAGAGGGTGTCGGGCACGACGGACGCCCGAGCGTCAGTGCAGCCAGGTCAGGCGATGCAGGGGCGACGGCCCCAGCTCGGCCAGCGCGCCGAAGTGCGAAGACGACCCGTACCCCTTGTTGCCCGACCAGCCGTAACCGGGGTGCTGGACGTCGGCCTCGATCATCAGGCGGTCGCGTTCGACCTTCGCGATGACCGACGCGGCGGCCACGGAAGCGCAGTCCCGATCGGCCTTGATGCGCGTGGTGATGCGCGGCGGGGTCGCCAGCTGCGGCGAGAGGTAGTCGTGGTTGCCGTCGAGGACGACCACGGAGCGCATGATGCCCACCCCCTGGTGATGCAGGGCCGTGAGGGCACGCCGGCCCGCCAGGCCGAGTGCGGCGACGATGCCGATCTCGTCGACCTCGTGGGCCTCGGCGAACCCGACCGCGTGATGCGACACCCAGGCCGTCGCCACGGGGTAGAGCGCTTCGCGGCGCTTCTCGGAGAGCAGCTTCGAGTCGCGGAGGCCGGTCGGCATCTCGATGCACCCGACGGGCACGGCGCCCAGGCCGACGGCCACCGGCCCCGCGATCGCGCCCCGACCCACCTCGTCGCAGCCGATGACCCACTCCGCGCCGGCGGCGTGCAGCTCGCGCTCGACGTCGAGGGTCGGATCGACGACGACCATCAGTCGCCCTCGCCCTCGCGCTCGATGCCGCGGAACACCTCGGGGTGGTCGTCGAGCCACTGCCAGCGGGTGTACGGCCAGCTGACGACGAAGGCCCGCCCCACGACGTCGCTCATCGGGACGAAGCCCTCGCTCGGCGTCGAGCCGTTGTAGCGGCTGTCTTTCGAGTTGTAGCGGTTGTCGCCCATCACCCAGAGCGAGTCGGCCGGCACCGTCACCGAGAAGTCGTCGCCCGATACCCGCGTCTCGCCGGGCGGGAGGAGGACGTACGGCTCGGTGAGCGGGACGCCGTTGACGGTCATCTGGCCGAAGTCGTTGCAGCAGGCGACGGTGTCGCCTGGCAGCCCGATGACGCGCTTGATGAGGTGGTCGTTGCTGTCTCGCGTGCCCAGACCGACCTGGGTGAGGAACCACGCGAGACCGTCGGCGACCGGATTGCCCGAACCCGTCGTGACCGGGGCGGTGCCGTCGAGCCAGCCACCCGGATCGGTGAACACCACGACGTCGCCGCGCTGGACGTCGACGACGTCGGGGACGAGCTCGTTGACGATGATGCGATCGTCGATCTGCAGCGTGTTCTCCATCGACCCGGAGGGGATGTAGAACGAGCGGATCAGGAACGTCTTGACCAGGAACGAGATCAGCAGCGCCGCGAGGAAGATCACGAGGATGTCGCGGAGGAACACGCCGAAGCCCCGAGGGCGGTCGTCGTCTCGCGTGGGTCGCAGACGGTGCCGATGTGAAGATGTCTTGTTTGTCATTTAACCGCCCGAGCTCCCCGCCATCGTATACGGCGGGGAGCTCGGGCGGGATCTAGGAGGCGATCAGCGGTCGCGCTTCTCCTTGATCTTGGCCTTCTTGCCGCGCAGCTCGCGCAGGTAGTAGAGCTTGGCGCGGCGGACGTCGCCACGGCTGACGATCTCGATGTGGTCGATGACCGGCGAGTGGACGGGGAACGTGCGCTCGACACCGACCTGGAAGCTGACCTTGCGGACCGTGAAGGTCTCGCGGACGCCCTCGTTCTGCTTGCCGATGACGACACCCTGGAAGACCTGGACACGCGAGCGCGTGCCTTCGATGATGTTCACGTGCACCTTGACGGTGTCGCCGGCACGGAAGTCGGGGACGTCCGTACGGAGGCTGGCGGAGTCAACCGCGTCGAGGATGTGCATAGTCGTTCGCTCTCTGCAACCGCCACAGGTCGACTGCCGTTCGTGGTGGGAGACCACCGATTCGTGATGAAGAGGATGTGCGCTGAGATGGCAGACTCCCCTGTGGCAGAGTCGTGCGCAGGCACAAACAACAAGTGTGCCACAGGCCGGAGCCCAGCCGCTACCGCCGGGTCATGCGTCGGAGCGGCTAGCGTCGCCCTCGCCCCGGGGTTCGATGCGGATCACCGGGCCGTCGCCGCGGGCCGGACCGCGCATCCCGCCGGCGTCCGACGGGCGACCACCGGCCGCCCCGGCCTGCGCGACCCCGAGACCGGCGACGCGGTCGAGGTCGGCCATCGACGCGGCCACCCGCTCACCGGTCTCGCGCAGCAGCTGCCAGACCCCGGAGGCGATGAGAGCGATCACCGACGCGATCGTGACGACGGCCGAGAGAGCGAAGAGCGCGGTCGACAGATCGAGACCGCCGCCCGCCACAGCGGTGAACGCCGACGCGGCCCGCGACCCTGCCGAGCTGTCGACCAGGAAGAACCCCAGCGCGAGCTGTGCGACCCAGGCGGTGCCGAGCAGACCGGCGTCGAGCCACGAGACGGCACGGCCGGTCCGCACGCTGCGCCGGGCCACGACGAGACCAGCGGCGACCACCTGACCCACGAAGAGCAGGGGCACCAGGAAGACCTGGCCGACGAACTGGAGCCCGAGAGGCACGCCGAAGAAGGCGCGACCGAACATGACCCAGAGGGGCAGGGCGAACACCAGAGGCCAGAGGAGGCGGAAGAGGACGCGGCGTGCCGTCATGCAGACAGAGTACGGAAGCAGGGTGGGGAACTCCTGCATCGCGTCGGCGGACGGACGCCCGCGAGTCGCTCCGACGTGCGTCAGTCGATCAGATCGGGGCGGACCCGTCGGGTCCGCTCGATCTGCTGCTCATGCCGCCAGGAGGCGATCGCCCCGTGGTTGCCGCTGAGGAGCACCGGAGGCACGTCGAGACCCCGCCACGACGATGGCTTCGTGTAGCTGGGGTACTCGAGGAGTCCGTTCTCGTGGCTCTCCTCCGTCAGGCTGGCGGGGTTGCCGACCATGCCCGGGACGAGACGGCCGATGGCCTCGATCATCGCGACGACGGCGACCTCGCCGCCGTTCAGCACGTAGTCGCCGAGACTGATCTCGCGGACGGTGACGCGGGTCGCCGCGTGGTCGACGACCCGCTGGTCGATGCCCTCGTAGCGACCGCACGTGAAGACGAGGTGCTGCTCGAGCGCCAGCTCTCTCGCCACCGCCTGCGTGAACGGGGTGCCCGCCGGGGAGGGGACGATCATGGTCGTCGTCTCGGGAGTGGAGTCGTCGCTGAAGACGTGGTCGAGCGCCTCGCCCCAGGGCTCGGGACGCATGACCATCCCGGCGCCCCCGCCGTACGGGGTGTCGTCGACGGTGCGGTGCCGATCGTGCGCGAAATCGCGCAGATCGTGCACCGACACGTCGAGCAGCTTCTGCTGACGGGCCTTGCCGAGCAACGAGATGTCGAGCACCCCGAAGAACTCGGGGAAGATCGACACGATGTCGATGCGCACGGTCAGACCTCGTCGGTCGGCTGCGTGTCGCCGTCGGTGTCGACGAGTTCTTCGAAGAGCCCCGCAGGAGGCGTCACGACGACCACCCCGGCGTCGATGTCGACCGACGGCACCAGAGCGGAGACGAACGGCACGAGCACCTCGCCCGTCGGGGTGGCGACGGCCAGGAGGTCTTGGGCGGGGAGGTGGTCGATGCGGGCCACGGTGCCGACCTGGACGCCGTCGCGCTCGACCCGGAGACCGATCAGCTGGTGGTGGTACCAGGCGTCGTCTTCTTCGGGGAGCTGGGCGAGATCCTGGTCGACCCAGAGGATGGCCTTGACCAGCGACTCGGCGCCGGTGCGGTCGGCGACACCCTCGAAGAACCCGACGGGGTGGCCGTTGTACCAGCGCAGTTCGGCGAGGGTCAGGGTCTTGCCGTGCCATTCGCTGGTCTCGGGGACCTGGAGGGTGAACTCGGCACCCGGCACGAATCGCGTCTCAGGGGTGTCGGTGAACAGCTCGAGCTTGAGGGCGCCCTTCAAGCCGTGCGGCTTGGTCAGTCGCCCGACCCTCAGCTGGGTGGTCTCTTCGGTGCTCACGGCTCAGACGTCACCATCGACGACGTCCACCCGGACGCGCTTGCCGTCGGCCAGAGCCGTGACGAGCGTGCGCAGAGCCTTCGCGGTTCGACCGGCGCGACCGATCACGCGACCGAGGTCGTCGGGATGCACGTGCACCTCGAGCACCTCGCCGCGAGGCGAGGTCGAGGCCACGACCTGCACCTCGCCCGGGTGATCGACGATCCCCCGGACGAGGTGTTCGAGTGCAGGTGCGAGCACTGACTACGCCTCGGTGGTCTCGGCGTCGTCGGCAGGGGCCTCGGCCGGAGCCTCGGCCTTGGCGGGCTTCTCCGACTTGGGGACGAGGACCGGCTTCTTCTTCTCGTCGGCGACGAAGGCCTCTTTCGGAGCCTTGGTCTTGACGGTGCTGACGGCGTCGGCGTCGCCCTGGAACTTGCCCCAGTCGCCCGTGAGCTTCAGCAGCGCGGCGACCTGCTCGGTCGGCTGTGCGCCGACACCGAGCCAGTACTGCGCGCGGTCCGACTCGACCTCGATGAACGAGGGCTCTTCGGTGGGGTGGTACTTGCCGATCTCCTCGATCACGCGACCGTCGCGCTTGGTGCGCGAGTCGGCGACGACGATGCGGTAGTAGGGGGCACGGATCTTGCCCATACGCTTGAGACGGATCTTGACAGCCACAATTCTCCTGTGTGATGTGATGTGGGCGAGTTGCTAGCCGTGAGCGTGGGGGCACACTCGGCTCGAAAGCTCTGATGGGGTCTGATCGGCCGCCTGATTAGAGGGTCGGGCGGACGGAGACTCGACCCACCATTGTTGCAGAAGAACGACGCGATCCACCAATTCTCGGTGATCGGGTTTCACGGCGCGTCCCTGCGTGACGGCGGAGCGCCTCCTGCGGTCTCCCGACCGGCTCGGCTGGCAGGATGGACGCCGCGCGCGACACCGGACGCCCGCGGCGGACCGACGGAGGGCCTCGAGCATGCGGATCGACTTCACGACCTCGGAGCGGTCGACGCTCGGCATCGAATGGGAGCTCGCCCTCGTCGACCGCGAGACCGGCGATCTGGCCCCGCACGCGCCCGCGATCCTCGCCGACCTCGAGCACCTGAACGACGGCGGCCCCGTGCGACTGACCCACGAGCTGCTGACCAACACCGTCGAGGTCGTGAGCGGGGTCCACCACCGGGTGCCCGACGCGGTCGACGACCTCCGGTCCACCATCGACGCCGTCCACCGCCCCGCCGAGACCCTGGGCGCCGACCTGCTGTGCGCCGGGACGCACCCCTTCGGCCGCTACTCCGACCAGGAGGTCACGCCCGGCAACGAGCGCTACGCCACCCTCATCGACCGGACCCGCTGGTGGGGACGCCAGATGATGATCTGGGGGGTGCACGTCCACGTCGGCATCGACTCCCGCGACAAGGCCCTGCCGATCCTGAACGGCCTCCTGACGTATCTCCCGCACTTCCAGGCGCTGACGGCGTCGAGCCCGTTCTGGGTCGGCGAGGAGACCGGGTACGCCTCGAACCGCGCCCTCATGTTCCAGCAGCTGCCGACCGCCGGGCTGCCCCCGCAGTTCGGCGCCTGGGCGAACTACGAGGAAATGGTCGCCGACATGACGCACACCGGCGTCATCGACCACCACAGCGAGCTCCGCTGGGACATCCGGCCGTCACCGAAGTGGGGCACCCTCGAGACGCGGGTCTTCGACGGCATCGCCACCTTCGAGGAGGTCGGCGCGGTCGCGGCGCTCGTCCAGTGCCTCGTCGACGACATGTCGCAGTCGCTCGACGACGGCGACGAACCGCCGCAGATGCAGCCGTGGTTCGTCCGTGAGAACAAGTGGCGGGCGGCCCGGTACGGGATGGACGCCATCGTCATCCAGAACTCGGACGGCGACGAGCGGCTCGTCACCGACGACCTCCGCGACCTCGTCGTGCGGCTCGAGCCCACGGCCGAACGGCTCGGCTGCCTGGCCGAGCTGCGGTCGCTCGACACGATCGTCGAGCACGGTGCGAGCTACCAGCGCCAGCTGTCGGTGTCGGCCCGCCACGGCGGCGACCTCCGCCCGGTCGTGTCGTCGTTGGTGCGCGAGCTCCGTGAGGGCGTCACCCCGCGGGTCTGAGCCGAGGAGGCGCGGTGCCGGTCGCCGAGGACGTCGCTCCAGCACGCGACTCCCCCGGTGCGATCGCACACGGTCGACCGAGCCGGCTGCGACCGAGCCGGCTGCGACCGAGCCGGCTGCGACCGAGCCGGCTGCGATCGGGCTGGCTGCAGCCGGGCTAGCTGCGGCCGAGCATCTTCTGCAGCGACGCGAGCTCTTCGGGGGTCGGCGCCTTGTCGCCCTTGCCGCCGCCGAGCCCGAAGCCCGAGCCGGCCGCACCGGGCGAGGCCGCGGGCTTGCCGGTGGCCAGAGCGGCGTTCTGAGCGGCGCGCTTGGCCGGGTTGCCCGCCTTCGAGCCCTTCTTCTTCGCCGCCGGCCGCTTGCCGGCGTACGAGGCGCCGGGGATCGGCCCCATGCCGGGGACCTGGGGCACGCCGCCCTTGGCCACGGTCTTCATCATCTTCGACGCCTGCTCGAAGCGCTGCACGAGCTGGTTGACGTCGGTCACGGTCATGCCGCAGCCCTTGGCGATGCGCAGACGACGCGAACCGTTCAGCAGCTTCGGGAGCTGCCGCTCTTGAGGGGTCATCGACTGGATGATCGCCTCGGTGCGGACGATCTCGCGCTCGTCGAAGTTCTCGAGCTGCTCGCGCATGCCCTTGGCACCCGGCAGCATGCCGAGCATGCCCTTGATCGACCCCATCTTGCGCAGCTGCTGCATCTGCTTGAGGAAGTCGTCGAGGGTGAACGAGTCGGTCGCGATCTTCTGCGCGACCGCCATCGCCTCGTCTTCGTCGAACGCCTGCTGAGCCTGCTCGATGAGCGAGAGGATGTCGCCGAGGTCGAGGATGCGGCTGGCCATGCGATCGGGGTGGAACGGCTCGAAGTCGTCGAGCGACTCGCCGGTCGAGGCGAACATGATGGGCCGACCGGTGACGGACGCGACGCTCAGCGCCGCACCGCCGCGCGCGTCGCCGTCGAGCTTCGACAGCACGACGCCGGTGAAGTCGACCCCCTCCTGGAAGGCCTTCGCCGTCGCCACGGCGTCTTGACCGATCATCGCGTCGATGACGAAGAGCACCTCGTCGGGGTCGACGGCCTTCCGGATGTTCGCGGCCTGCTTCATCATGTCGGCGTCGACGCCGAGTCGACCGGCGGTGTCGACGATGACCGTGTCGTAGACCTTGTCGCGCGCGAACTTGATGGCCTGCTTGGCGACCTTCACGGGGTCGCCCACGCCGTTGCCCGGCTCGGGGGCGAAGACGGCGGCGCCGGCCTGCTCGCCGACCACCTGCAGCTGCTGCACCGCGTTGGGTCGCTGGAGGTCGGCCGCGACCAGCAGCGGCGTGTGACCGTCTTTGGCGAGCCACTTCGCCAGCTTGCCGGCGAGGGTCGTCTTGCCCGCACCCTGGAGACCGGCGAGCATGATCACGGTGGGCGGGTTCTTCGCGAACTCGAGACGACGCTGCTTGCCGCCGAGGATCTCGACCAGCTCTTCGTTGACGATCTGCACGACCTGCTGGGCGGGGTTCAGCGCCTTGCTGACCTCGTCGCCCAGGGCGCGCTCGCGCACCGTCGTCGTGAACGCCTTGACGACCTCGAAGGCGACGTCGGCGTCGAGCAGTGCGCGCCGGATCTCCCGGACGGTGCTGTCGACGTCGGCAGGGCTGAGCTTGCCCTTGTTGCGGAGGTTCTTGAAGGTGTCCGCGAGGCGGTCGGAGAGCGTTCCAAATGTGGCCATGGTGACGACAGCTTAACCGACGCCGCGCCTCCTGCGATCGAGTCGCCCCGCCCGGGCGGGGCGGGCCGCGACTACGCGATGAGGTTCTGGACGAAGACGTGCGGGGTGAAGCCGGTCAGATCGCCGATGCCCTCGCCCTGACCGACCAGCTTGATGGGGATGCCGGTCTGCTCTTGCACGGCCAGGACGAACCCGCCGCGGGCCGAGCCGTCGAGCTTCGTCAGCACGAGACCGGTCACCCCCGCGTGCTCGATGAACGCCTGAGCCTGCGCGAGACCGTTCTGGCCGGTCGTCGCGTCGAGCACGAGCAGCACCTCGGCGATCTCGGTCTGCTTCTCGACCACGCGCTTGATCTTGCCGAGCTCGTCCATCAGGCCGGACTTCGTCTGCAGTCGCCCCGCGGTGTCGATCAGCACGATCTCGATGCCCTCGCGCATGGCCAGCTCGACCGTCTGGTAGGCCACCGAGGCAGGGTCCTGGCCGGGCTGCTGCGGGCGCACGATGCGCGCCCCGGCCCGGTCGGCCCAGGTCGCGACCTGCTCGACGGCCGCCGCACGGAAGGTGTCGGCCGCCCCGACGACCACCGACCGGTCGTAGTTGCGGAGGAACTTCGCGAACTTGCCGATCGTCGTCGTCTTGCCGACCCCGTTCACCCCGACCATCAGCACGACCGCCGGTCGGTTGCTCAGCTTGAGGGTGGAGTCGAGCTTCGACAGACGCTCTTCGAGCACCTCGCGGAGCATGCGCTTCAGGTCGGCCGGATCGGTCGTGCTGTAGCGCTGCACCTTCGCGCGGAGGTCGTCGACGACCTGCTCGGTGACGTCGGGGCCGAAGTCGGCCCCGATCAGGGCCTCCTCGAGGTCGTCCCAGGTGGTCTCGTCGATCGTCTTCTTCGCGAACATGCCACGGAGTGCACCGGAGAGGGACCAGGGGGAAGCCATGTGCGCCAGCTTATTCGGCCATCGGCGGACGTGCAGACCGTGCAGAGGCTGTAAGCTCGGCGAGTTGAAGGGGAGTACTCCCGCGCGGTGGCGTCGTCAATACGGAAGAGACCGATCTCGACCCGGTGCACCGGTTCGCAAGCGTTCGAGAGGACGCCCCGCGAGTGGAGGAGACCTTCGGTACCCGCTGCGTACTGGAGGTACGAACATGGACGTCCATTTCATCACCTGGGCGATCACCATCGCCGGCATCATCGGCCTGCTCTTCTTCGACTTCTTCAGTCACGTGCGGACCCCCCACGAGCCGACCATCAAGGAGTCGGCCATCTGGTCGGGTGTCTACATCGGCATCGCGATCCTGTTCGGCGTCGGCGTCGGCGTCTTCTCGAACTGGACCTTCGGCGGCGAGTACTTCGCCGGCTACGTCACCGAGAAGGCCCTCTCGGTCGACAACCTCTTCGTCTTCCTGATCATCATGACGAGCTTCGCGGTGCCGCGGATCTACCAGCAGAAGGTCCTGCTCGTCGGCATCGCGATCGCCCTGCTCTCGCGAGGTCTCTTCATCGCCGCCGGCGTCGTCATCATCGAGAACTTCTCGTGGGTCTTCTACCTCTTCGGCCTGCTGCTCTTCTGGCTCGCCTACAGCCAGGTGCGCGGCGGTCACGACGACAAGGACGAGGCCGACAGCAAGCTGATCCGCACGCTCCGCCGCATCATCCCCACCTCGAAGGACTACGACGGTCAGAAGCTGACCACGAAGGTCGACGGCAAGCGCCTCTTCACCCCGCTCTTCCTGGTGATGGTCGCCATCGGCCTGACCGACGTGCTCTTCGCACTCGACTCCATCCCGGCCATCTTCGGTCTGACTCAAGAGGCGTACATCGTCTTCACGGCGAACGCCTTCTCGCTGCTGGGCCTCCGTCAGCTGTACTTCCTGATCTCGGGTCTGCTCGAGCGCCTCGTCTACCTGGCGCAGGGGCTCGCGGTCATCCTCGCGTTCATCGGCGTCAAGCTGCTGTTCCACGCCCTGCACGTCAACGAGGTGCCGTTCATCAACGGCGGCGAGCCGATCGACTGGATCCCCGAGATCCCGATCTGGTTCTCGCTCGGGTTCATCCTGCTGACGATCGCCGTCGCGACCGTGCTGAGCCTCGCGAAGACCCGACGTGACGCCCGCTCGGCGACGGCCTCGGCCGACCGCCCCGGCGTCGCCAGCAGCACCGACGACGACCACTAGCCCCACCCGTCGTGCGGTCGCGCCCCGCGACCGCACGGCACGGATCCACAGGAACGGAACTCCCCCATGCGCCTCGAACTCATCCGCCACGGTCAGACCGACTGGAACCTCAACGACAAGCTGCAGGGTTCGTCGGACATCCCGCTGAACGAGACCGGACGAGGGCAGGCGCACGAGGCGGCGCGGCTGCTCGCCGGCGTCGAGTGGAGCGCCATCGTGTCGTCGCCGCTCGGTCGTGCTCGAGAGACCGCCCGCATCATCGCCTCCGAGCTGGGCATCGAGCTCGGCGACGCGTACGACGAGCTGATCGAACGCGACTACGCGTCTCACGAGGGTCGCACCCCCGAGTCGCCCATCCCCGACGAGCCCAACGCCGACTACCCCGACATCGAGCCCCGCGAGTCGGTCGCCCGCCGCGGCATCGGCGCCCTCGAGACGATCCGCGACACGCGCCTCCCGCTCGACGGCGACGACGCCCACATCGTGGTCGTCTGCCACGGGACGATCATCCGCTTCGTGCTGTCCGAGATCCTCGGCCGCGAGGTCGGGCACATCGAGAACGCAGCTGCGAACACGGTCGAGTGGGACGGCACCGCCTGGCACGTGCTGAGCATCAACGGCGGGGTCGTCGACACCGACATCGACTGACGAGGCTGAGACGAGAGCACGAGCCGAGGAGGCGCGATCAGGTCGGTCGCGCCTCCTCGGCTCGTCTATGCGACCCGTCAGGGGCCGTCCGGGGCCCGAGGTGCCCCGGACGCGTCATGTCGATGCGGGCCGCCGTCGGCGCAGACCTCGGATCGACGGGCCCAGGGTGCCCCGTGCGAGCACCGACGCGGTCACGAGCAGGGCGACGAGCACGACGCCCCGCACGAGGCCGTCGTAGTAGTAGCTCACCCCGAGCAGCGCCAGCCCGTTCGACAGGATGGTGAAGACCAGCACCCCGACGAGCGTGCCGAGCACGTTCGGTCGGCCGTAGCGACTGAGCGTGGCCCCGATGAACACGGCGCCGATCGCGTCGAGCACGTACGCCTGGCCGCTGCCCCCGACGAAGCCGTAGCTCCGTGAGTCGAGCAGCACGCCCGCGACGGAGGCGATCGCCGCCGCGACGACGAACGCGGCGCCGAGGGCCGGCCTGGTGGCCCGGCCCGCGATCGTCGTCGCCGTCCGCTGCTCTCCGGCGGCGGTCACGACCCTCCCCCAGCGCGTGCGGTCGAGGAGGAGCCAGGTGACGACCGCGACCCCCGCCGCGACGACGACCGGCAGCGGCACCCCCGCCACGGTCGCGTTGCCGAGGGCGGCGAACGAGTCGGGGGTCGTCGGGCGCCGCAGGTAGATCGGCGCGCCGCCGTCGGTGAGCAGCTGCTGGACGCTCGTGCCGACGAACCAGACGCTGAGGGTCGCCAGGAACGCACGGATCCGCAGCACCGTCACGAGCAGCGCGTTGACCACCCCGGCGAGGGTGCCGAAGGCGACGCCCACCACCACGGCGAACCAGGTCACGTACCCGTCGGCGATCAGCGCCGTCGCGCCGAGGGCCGCCAGGTCGACGGCCACGCCGATCGAGAGGTCGATGCCCCCGCCCCGGACGACGACCGTCATGGCGCACGCCGCGATGGCCACCAGCGACGCCGCCGACAGGACGGACACGGCGTTGCCGCCGGTCGCGAACGTCGGGGTGAGGATCGCGAAGACCAGCACGATCAGGGCGAGCACGCCCGGAGCGAGGAGGCGGGTCGCCCGGCGACGCAGGCGGTCGGGCTCGGCGGACCCGGGAGCGTGCCGCGCGCCGGGCGCCGGCGTGCTCGGCCCGCCGAGTGGGGGCACGCCGGACGACGGGTCGGCGGATGATCGGTCGACGACGGTGCTCATCGGACGAGCCCTCTCTCTCGGACGGCGGCCAGGGCGAGGACCGCCAGGATGAGCGCCCCCTTGACGACGCCGACCCACTGACTGCCGATGCCGAGCAGCGTGAAGCCGTTGCCCAGCGCGGCGACGAAGACGGCGGCCACGAGCGTGCCGCCGATCGTGACGACGAGCCGACGGGAGAACACCACCGACATGTAGGCCGTGAGCACGATGTCGAGCAGGATCTGCTCGCCCACGTCGGGGACGGCCGCCGCGAGACGCGAGGCGAGCACGATGCCCGCGACCCCGGCGAGCAGGGCGGACAGGACGTAGCTCGAGGCGACGTAGCGCCAGACGGCGATGCCCGTGACCGACGCCGCGGTCGGGTTCTCCCCCACCGCGTAGCTGCGGACGCCCCAGGGGGTGCGCCCCACGGCGAGACCGACGACGACGGCGACGCCCGCGAGGACGACGACCGGTGCCGGGACGCCGAGCAGGTCGCCGTCGCGCAGCCAGCGGAAGACCGTGTCGTCGAGCGGCACCTTGACGTTGCCGGTGGCCAGGTACACGACGCTCGTGATGATGCCGCCGGACGCCAGCGTGACGAGCAGCGGACTGACGCCGAGCACGACGACCGTGCCGTTGACGGCGCCGAACCCCGCCGACACCGCGAGCGCCGCGCCGATCGCCCACAGTGCGCCTGCGCCGCTGGCGGCGACGAGGGCCGCGACGACCCCGGAGACCGCCACGACGGCTCCGCTCGACAGATCGATGCCGCCGCGCACGACGTCGTCGCCGCCGGTGATGACCACCACGGCCAGGCCGAAGCCGGCGATCGCGTAGACGGCGGCCTGCGACAGGATGGTCGCGGCGTTGCCCGTCGTCGCGAACGACGGCGACGCCGCGGCGAGGACGATGAACTCGACGACGACGACCGACCAGCCGAGCAGCGACACCCATCTCGGCGCACCACGGCGCCTGGCGGTCAGGCGTGACCGCACGATGCTCAGCGCGGTCATGCGACGGCCTCGGCGATCGAGGCGTCGGAGGCACCGGCACCGGCACCGGCGACGGACGCATCGGCACCCGACGCGACGGCCAGCACGCGGTCGACGCTCGCGTCGGCGTGCTCGATCACCGCTCGCACCCGGCCTCGGTAGAGCACCACGATGCGGTCGGCGAGACCGACGAGCTCCTCGAGGTCGACGGACACCAGCAGCACGGCGGCACCGTGCGCGAGCTGCCCTTCGACCCGGTCGTAGACGGCCTGCCTGCTGCCGACGTCGACGCCGGCCGTGGGCTGATCGAGCAAGAAGACGGTCGAGCCGGCGGCGAGCCAGCGACCGAGCACGACCTTCTGCTGGTTGCCGCCCGACAGCCGCCCGGCCACGGCCTCGCCGTCGGCCGGCCGGACGTCGACGTGCTCGATCTGCTCTCGGGCCAGGGCGCGCTCCCGCCCGCGATCCACCCACCCGCCGAGCCGCGAGGTGGCGCGTGGGCTGGCCAGCGCGATGTTCTCGCGGACGGTGTGCCGCAGGATCACGCCGTCGCGTCGCCGATCGCTCGGCACGTGGGCGCCCCCGGCGCGGACGAAGCCGGCCGGGCTGCGGATGCTGCGGGCACCGACCCGCACCGCGCCTCCTCGGCGTCGGAGACCCGTCACGACCTCGGCCACCACCTCGACGCCCGAGCCGACGAGACCCGTGACGCCGACGATCTCGCCGGGGCGAACCGCGAGGTCGATCCCGTCGAGGAGCCCCGCCACGGTCAGTCCCTCGACCACGAGCGCGGGCTCGGCGCCGGCGGGAGCGGGGGTGCGGCGGCGACCGCCGTACTCGTCGACCCGGCGACCGACCATCAGCTCGACGACCCGCTCGAGACGATCCTGCTCGTCGGCGGTCGGGTCGGCCCGGAGATCGACCTCGCCCACGACCGAGCCGTTGCGGAGGACGACGACGCGATCGGCGATGTCGTGCACCTCCTGCAGGTAGTGCGAGATGTAGACGATGGGGACGCCCCGGCTCCGGAGGCGCGCGACGGTCTCGATCAGCCGCGCCACGTCGTGCGCCGCGAGGGGCGCCGTGGGCTCGTCGAGCACCAGCACCCGCGGCTCCGACAGCACGGCCCGCGCGATCTGCACCAGCTGGCGCTCGGCGACGGTGAGATCGTCGATCAGCAGATCGGCTCGGATCTCGAGCCCGACGGAGGCGCGGAGGTCGGCCTCGGCCCGACGACGGAGCGCCCGCGGCGAGACCCAGCCGCGCCGACCCTCGGACCGGCCCAGGTAGAGCTGCTCGGCGACGGTCAGCCGGCCCGCCTGGTGGCGGTCCTGATGGACGACCCGGATGCCGAGCCGTTCGGCGTCGGCGGCGCTCGCGATCTCGACGGGGACGCCGCCGAGCGAGACGGTGCCCGAGTCGGCGGGGTGGAACCCCGTCAGGACCTTGATGAGGGTGGACTTGCCGGCGCCGTTCTCGCCGACCAGCGCGACGACCTCCCCGGGTGCGACGTCGAGGTCGACGCCGTGCAGCACCTCGACACCGGCGAACGACTTGACGATGGAGCGGAGCGCGAGGGCCGCGCCCTGCGGGGGCGGCGGCGATGCGGACTCCGGCACCGCGCCTCCTCGGCTCTCGGACTTTGCGATCACAGCCCCAGCTCGACTCGGGTCTCGGCGATGTTCTCCTTGGTGATGAGCACCGGGGGCAGATAGCTGGTGACCGGGACGTCCGCCTCGTCGCCGCCGAGGAACCTCGCGACGTTGTCGACCGACGTCGTGCCGATCGCCGAGTTCTGCTGAGCCACCGTGGCGGTGTACGACGAGTCGGGGTCGGCGATCAGATCGAGGGCGCCCTGGTCGGCGTCGACGCCGTAGATCTTGATCTCATCGCGCCCGGCGGCGTCGACGGCCTGCGCCGCCCCGATCTGCGGGGTGTCCCAGCACGACCAGATGGCCGAGATCTCGCCCGCGGGGTAGCGCTTCAGGGCGTCGGTGACCTGCTGCTTGGCGTCTTCGATCGTGCCCACGTACTTGTCCTGCAGCTCGGGGGTGATGAGCTCGATGCCCGGGTAGTCCTTCAGCACGAGCGACAGCTCTTCGTAGCGAATGCGGCACGGGGCCACCCCCGGGAAGCCGTTGAAGACGAGCACCTTGCCGGTGCCGCCGATGTCCTCCGCGATGGTGCGCGCGAGGGTCGAGCCGATCTGCCAGTTGTCGCTCGTGACGTTGTTCTCGCTGTACTCGCTGACGTTGTCGATGGTGAAGAGCGGGATGCCCGCCTCGTGCACCTTCTCGAGCTCGGGGGCGAGGGTGGTCGCGTCGCCGAGGATGACGACGATCGCGTCGACGTCGCGCGAGACGAGGGCGTCGATGTCGCTGACGTGCTTGTCGTCCTTCGCCTCGGCCTGCGTGGCGACGACCGTCCCGCCGAGGGCCTCGACGCGGTCCTGGACGTTCTCGTAGACGATGCGGCTGAAGTCGTGGACGACGTCCTTCGCGGCGACGCCGACGGTCTTGCCCTCGAGACTCGGGACGTCCGCCGCGGCCGACGGGGCGGCGGGAGCGGGGACGTCGTCGGCGTCGGCCGTCGAGGTCTTCAGCGAGCACGAGGTGAGCACGAGGACGACGCCGAGAGCGGCGGCGACCACGGAGGCGAGTCGGGCGGGGCGGGTGACGGTCATGGTGTCCTCGGGGTGGGAAGGGTCGACGGGGCGACGGGGCGACGGGGCGGCTGGTGGGCCGGGCCGGTGCGGTGCGGTGCGGTGCGGTCGACGCGGCGGACGGCCGCGGTGGCCACATCCTGGAGGGTTCGGGAGGCCGCGCGGAAGACCCGCCGCCACGCGCTGTCACAGAGGGTCACGGAGCGTAACGGTGGGCCCGCCGCGCCCCGGGGCGGCCCTAGCGTGACCGACTACACCCACGACTGGAGGCCACGGATGACCGATCTGCTGAACCCGCCGACGCCCGCCCCGGCTCCCCCGGCCGCGCCCGATGGCTCCTCGTCGACCGAGCCGCGCCCCGCCTCGTCGACCGAGCCGCGCAGCCATTGGACCGGCACCGCCGACGCCGCCGAGCTGGCGCACTGGACGGCCGTCGCCGCCGAGGTCGCCGCCGTCCTGGCCCGCGACGTGCTCGAGCGCGACCGTCGCGGCGACGACCCCACCGCCGAGCTCGAGCCGCTCCGCACCAGCGGCCTCGTGAACCTCCTCGACCCCGCCGAGTTCGGCGGCGGCGGGGCGCACTGGCAGACGGCCTTCCGTGTCGTGCGGGTGCTCGCCCGCGCCGACGGATCGCTGGCCCAGCTGCTGCTCTACCACTACGTCAACGTCGCCAACATCGCGACGAGCGCTCCGGCCGGCGAGCGCGAGCGCTTCTACCGGCGGACCATCGAGGGTCGCTGGCTGTGGGGCGACTCGGTGAACCCGGTCGACCCCGACCTCCGTCTGACCCCGGACGGCGACGGGTACCGCCTCGACGGGTTCAAGCGCTTCTCGACCGGCGTCTCGTCGGGAGACCGGGCCCTGGTGAACGCGGTGGTCGTCGGCGGCGAGCGCGAGGGCGACGTGATCGCGTTCGTGATCGACGCGCGGGCCGACGGGGTGGAGCACCTCGGCGACTGGGACGCCCTCGGTCAGCGGCAGAGCGCCTCGGGCAGCGTGCGCTTCACGGGTGTCCGTGTCGAGCCCGACGACGTGCTGGGCACCCTCGACGGCGAGCCGTTCTCGACGTTGATCACCGCGGCCATCCAGCTCGGCTTCGGCAACCTGTACCTCGGTCTCGCCGAGGGGGCGCTGGCCGCGGCCCGGGACATCACGCTGGCCCGGCCGAACGCCTGGTTCCTCAGCGACGCCGACCGCTACGCGGAGGATCCGTTCGTCCGGCGGCTGTACGGCGAGCTGGTCTCGCAGGCCGCGGCCGTCGAGGCCCTGGCCGATCGCGTCGGCGCCCTGTTCGACGCCGAGACGGCGAAGGGCGACGAGGTGACCGCCGAGTCGCGGGGTGCGCTCGCCATCGAGATCGCGAAGGTGAAGGTGGTCTCGAGCGACCTCGCCACGGACGCCACCTCGCGGGTCTTCGAGGCGACCGGCTCGAGCTCGACCCGCAGCTCGGTCGGCCTCGACCTCTACTGGCGGAACGCCCGGACGCACAGCCTGCACGACCCCGTCGACTACAAGCGGCTCGAGGTCGGCGCCCACTACCTGACCGGCGTCCTCCAGCCGCTGTCGCTCTACACGTGAGCGCCGCAGACGTGAGCGCGGCGCCGCTCACCCTCGAGTCGGCCAGGGCCCGCTTCGGCGGGCTCTTCGCGCGGATCGCCGACGGCGCCGTCGACCGCGAACAGCGGCGCGAGCTGCCGAGGCAGGCCCTCCGTGAGCTTCAGGAGGCGCGGTTCGGCGCCCTCACCGTCCCCGTCTCGCACGGCGGTCTCGGTCTCGGTCTCGCCGACGCCGTCGACCTCCTGAGCGAGCTGGCGGAGGCCGACTCGAACGTGGCGCACGCCCTGCGCGGGCATCTCGAGTTCGTGGAGGACCAGAAGTCGTTCGCCCCGTCGCCCGCCCGCGACGAGTGGCTGCGTCGGGTCGCGGACGGCGAGCTGATCGGCAACGCGTGGAGCGAACGCGGCTCGGCGGCGGTGGGGACGACCGCGACCCGGCTGGTCGAGGCGCCCGACGGCACCCTGACCGTGCACGGGACGAAGTACTACACGACGGGCACCCTCTACGCCGACTGGACCGACGTGACGATCGGCCGCGACGGGCTGCCCGACACGGCGGTGGCCGTCCGCGTCGATCAGCCCGGGGTCACCGTGCTCGACGACTGGGACGGCTTCGGTCAACGCCACACCGGCACGGGGACGGTCGTCTTCGACGCGGCCGTGGTGCGACCGGAGCACGTCTTCGACGGCATCGAGAGGGCGCCGCACCAGACGCCGTACTTCCAGCTCGTGCTGAACGCGGTGCTCACCGGCATCGCCCGCGCCGTCGTGCGGGACGCGGTGGCGAAGGTCACCGGCCGCAGTCGCGTCTACAGCCACGGCAACGCCGACACCACCCGCGACGACCCGCAGCTGCAGGCCGTCGTCGGCGAGCTCTCGGCGACCGCGTTCACCGCGGAGGCCCTGCTCCGCCGCGGCGCCGAGTCGGTCGAGCGGGTCGCCCTCGCCACCCTCGACGGCGCCCGACCGGACGACCTCGGCGACCTGGTCGCCCGCGCCGGAGCCGACGTCTACCGTGCGCAGACCGTGCTGAGCGACAGCGTGCCCGCCGCCGCCTCGCATCTCTTCGACGCCCTCGGCGCCTCCGGGGTGTCGGTGGACGCCGCGCTCGACCGGCACTGGCGGAACGCGCGCACCGTCGCCTCGCACAACCCGCAGGTCTTCAAGCGACGCATCGTGGGCGAGTGGGTGCTGAACGGCACTCCCCCGCCGACGGCATGGGCGATCGGGGTGGTGCCGGGCGCCTCCTGATCGGTGACCCGCACCTCCTCGGCTCGTCGATGCGACCCGTCAGGGGCCGTCCGCGGCCCGAGGTGCACCGGATGCGTCATGTCGATGCGGGCAGCCACCGGACCGTCACGAGCCGGCCGAGCGCTCCGCCACGACGCGCTGACCGACGACGGCGCTGACGCCGTCCTGCCGCATCGAGACGCCGTAGAGGGCGTCCGCGATCTCCATCGTGCGCTTCTGGTGCGTGATGACGATGAGCTGGCTGTTCTCGCGGAGGTCCTCGAAGATGGCGAGCAGACGGCCGAGGTTCGCGTCGTCGAGGGCCGCCTCGACCTCGTCCATGATGTAGAACGGGCTCGGTCGGGCCTTGAAGATGGCGATCAGCAGGGCGACCGCGGCCAGCGACCGCTCGCCGCCCGAGAGCAGCGACAGACGCTCGATCTTCTTGCCGGCGGGTCGCACCGTCACCTCGATGCCCGTCGCGAGGAGGTCGTCGGGGTCGGTGAGCTGCAGCGACCCCGTGCCTCCCGGGAACAGGATGGGGAACACCCGGTCGAAGGCCGCCTGCGTGTCGGCGAAGGCGCTGCCGAAGATCGTCTGCATCGTCGAGTCGATGTCGTCGATGATCGTGAGCAGATCGGCGCGGGTGCGGGTGAGATCGGTCAGCTGCTCGGACAGGAACGCGTGCCGCTGCTCGAGCGCCGCGAACTCCTCGAGGGCGAGGGGGTTGACGCGACCGAGTCGGGCGAGCTTCTTCTCGGCCTTCGCCAGCCGCGCCTCCTGCTCGGCACGGTCGAACGGGCTGCCCTCGGACCCGGGCCCGTCGTCGACGCCGCCCTCCGAGGGCGCCGCGTCCGAGGGCGCCGCCTCGGCGGGCACGGGCACGTCGGGGCCGTACTCGGCGATCAGGACGTCCTCGACGAGGCCGAGCCCCGAGGCGGCCCGGTCGAGCAGCCCCGACAGATGCAGGCGCTTCTCGTGCAG
The DNA here is from genome assembly GCF_034045195.1 of Frigoribacterium sp. CFBP9030. Lineage (NCBI taxonomy): Bacteria > Bacillati > Actinomycetota > Actinomycetes > Micrococcales > Microbacteriaceae > Frigoribacterium > Frigoribacterium sp. CFBP9030. The sequence goes on along the minus strand of NZ_JAXCWG010000003.1, from coordinate 240,258 downwards.
CTCCATCTCGAGGCCGTGCACGCTCTCGGTGACGGCGTCGAGCCGCTCTCGGACCGACCGGGCGTCGCGGCGCAGGGCGGCGAGCTCGTCATTGCGGCCGGCGCGGGCGCGTTCGGCCTCGGCCAGCTCGCGACGCGCCTCGTCGAGCGACCGGGCCACGGCGTCGACGGTCGGCGGCAGCGCGGTGAGCACCGACGAGGTCGACGCCATCTGACGCTGACGGATCACCGTGCGGCGCGCCTGCCGTTCGGCCGCCTCGCGCTGCTCGTCGAGCTGCCGCTGCAGCGTGACCGCGCGGGCGGCCTCGGCCCGCACGCGCTCGCGCACCGTCTCGAGCACGACGCGTCGTTCGAGCTCGGCGGCACGGGCGGCCTCGACCTCGTCGAGAAGACCCTGGCGGGCCGAGACGTCGAGCAGCGGTCGGGGCCTCGCGCGGTGCACCTCATCGGCGGCGGTGGCCTCGTCGACGACCACCGCGGCCTCGTCGGCGGACCTGCTCGCGACGACCAGGGCCGCGCGCAGGCGCTCGACCTCGGCCCCGGCGGCGTCGACCCGGGCGCGCAGACGACCGAGACGCTGCTCGTGGTCGACGACCCGCGCCTCCTGCGCCTTCGCCTGCGCAGCCGAGGCGGTGGCCAGCGCGCGCGCCTCGACGAGTCGGCGCCTCGCCTCGTCGTGCTCGGGCGCGAGGTCGGCGAGCGTCGCCTCGACGGCGGTGAGCCGCTCGGCCGCGGCGTCGCGCTCGGCGACCAGTTCGAGCCGGGAGCGCTCGGCGCCCGAACCGCCCCGCAGCACGTAGTCGGTGAGCACCTCGCCCGACCGCGTGATGACGGTCACCGGCACGGGGTGCGCGGCGAGGGCCGCTCGAGTCGCCCGGGCGACGTCGAGGTCGTCGGCGACGACGGTGCTCGCCAGCAGACCGAGGACACCAGGAGGCGCGGTGACGACCGAGACGGCGCTCACGGCCCCGGGCGGCAGGGCCACGTCGAGCGTGGTCAGACGGCGTTCGGGCTCGGCGACGACGACCTCGACCCGGCCGAGCTCGTCGACGGTCGCGTGCTCGATGGCGTCGAAGGCCGACGCCGAGTCGTCGGCCAGGACGGAGTCGACGATGCTGCCGAGGGCCGCGGCGACGGCCGCCTCGAACCCGGGGCGCACCTGCACGTGATCGGCCACCCGGCCACGCACGCCCGGTCGCTCGGCCGCCAGGAGCGCGCTCGACCCGTCGGCGCGGTCGAGCGCCAACGACAGGGCCCCGCGCCGGGCGGCCAGGGCGTCGCGCTCGCGCTCGGCCGCGTGCAGGCGGTCGCGGAGCTCGTCGACGCGCTCGCCCAGGGCCGCGGCATCGCTCTCGGCCGCCGCCTGGGCCGCGACGTGGTCGACCCCGTCGCCCTCGGGCGCCTCGTGGTCGAGGGCCTCCAGCTCGGCGTGCGCGGCGTCACGGCGGGTCTCGGCGGACTGCAGGGCCGTCTCGTGCCGGAGGCGCTCCCCCCGCACCGCAGCGAGTCGCGACCGGGCCAGGTCGAGCGCCGAGCGGAGGCGCCCGGCCTCGAGATCGTGCTTCGAGACGAGAGCGCTCTGGGCGGAGATCTCGTCGTCGAGGGCGTCGAGCGCCCCACGGGCGGAGGCCAGCCCGCCGCGGGCCTCCTCGACGGCCTCGGCGGCCGCCGCGACGTCGCCCTGCAGGCGCTCGGCCTCGTCTCGGGCGTCGGCGACCATGCCCGCCGACACCGTGGTCACGGCGACGGGCTGCTCGGCCTGCTGGGCGAGCAGCTGCAGGCGCTGGCGGGCGAGGCTCGACAGGCTGCGGAGGCGCTCGTGCACGGACTCGAGCTCGAACGCGACCCGTCGCGCCCGGTCGACGTCGTCGCCCGCCATCGACTGCTCGAGGCGCTGCTCGTCGGCGGCGATCTCGCCGAGACGGCCGGTGAGAAGCTCGCGCTCGGACCTCTGCTCGGCCTCGCTGCGCGACCTGTCGTCGAGGGACCGCTTCAGCCCGACGACCTCGTCGGCGAGGAGCCGCGCCCGGGCGTCGCGCACCACGGCGGCGATCGTCTGCGCCTCGCGGGCGATCTCGGCCTGGCGCCCGAGCGGCTTCAGCTGCCGCCTGATCTCGCCGGCCAGGTCGCTCAACCGCGTCAGGTTCGCCTGCATGGCGTCGAGCTTGCGGAGGGTCTTCTCCTTGCGGCGGCGGTGCTTCAGGATGCCCGCCGCCTCTTCGATGAAGCCGCGCCGCTCCTCCGGAGTCGCCCGCAGCACCGCGTCGAGCTGCCCCTGACCGACGATGACATGCATCTCGCGCCCCAGGCCGGAGTCGCTCAGCAGCTCTTGCACGTCGAGCAGCCGGCAGCCCTCGCCGTTGATCGCGTACTCGCTGCCGCCGTTGCGGAACAGCGTGCGACTGATCGTCACCTCGGTGTAGTCGATCGGCAGCGCGCCGTCGCTGTTGTCGATCGTCAGCACGACCTGCGCCCGGCCGAGGGGGCCCCGGGTCGACGTACCCGCGAAGATGACGTCCTCCATCTTGCCGCCGCGGAGGTTCTTGACGCCCTGCTCGCCCATCACCCAGGCGAGAGCGTCGACGACGTTGCTCTTGCCCGATCCGTTCGGGCCGACCACGCAGGTGACCCCCGGCTCGAACGCGAACGTCGTGGGCGAGGCGAACGACTTGAAGCCCTTGAGGGTGAGGCTCTTCAGGTACATGCGCCGCGCCTCCTCGGGTCCTGTCTGCGGGGTGACCGTCGCTCAAGAATAGGTGCGGATGGGTCAGCGGACGCGCTGGCACCTCGGGCAGAAGTGCGACGAGCGGTTCATGAAGGCCTCGCGCACGATCTCGGCTCCGCACCGGGGGCACGGCCTGCCCTGCTGCCCGTACGCGTTCAGGCTGTGACTGAAGTAGCCGGACTGGCCGTTCACGTTGACGTACTGGGCGTCGAAGCTCGTGCCGCCCTCGCCGAGCGCCTTGAGCAGCACGACGCGGACCTCGGCGAGCAGCACCCGTGCGCGGGCCCGCGAGAACGACTCGGTGGGCTGATCGGGGTGCACCCGAGCAGCCCAGAGGCTCTCGTCGGCGTAGATGTTGCCGACGCCGCTGAGCAGCCCCTGATCGAGCAGCGCCCGCTTGACGCCGGTGCGCCGCGCGAGCAGCCGCGTCAGCACCCGGTTCTCGTCGAACGCCGGGTCGAGAGGGTCTCGGGCGATGTGCGAGACCTGCTGCGGCACCCGGCGGACCCAGGCTGCGGCGTTCTCGTCGGCTGCGGACTCGACGTCGGAGGTGGCGCCGCCTGCGGGGGCCGGAGAGCCGAGGAGGCGCGCTCCGGAGAACCCCGCAGGTCGCCCGTCGAGGGTGGGCACCGTGTCGTCGAGAGCCATCGAGCCGAAGATGCGCTGGTCGACGAAGGCGAGCCGGACCGGCCCGTGCGCGGGGCTCTCGACGTCGAGCCGGATGCGCATCAGGCGGTCGGGCTCGGCGTCGCGACTGCGGAGCAGCACCTGACCGCTCATGCCGAGGTGGGCGACGAGGGCGAGGGGCTGCTCGTGCGGCGCCGCGGGCTCGAAGGGGAACCAGAGGAACTTGCCGCGACGGACCGCCGCGTCGATCGTGCCGCCCACGAGCCGGTCGACGAAGTCGTCGGACGGACCGCGATGACGCTTGAGCGACCGGTGGTCGAGCACGTCGACACCGGTCACGACGGCGCCCGCGACGACGGGCTGCAGCCCGGCGCGGACGACCTCGACCTCGGGGAGCTCGGGCACCGCTCAGAGACCGTCGACCGGTGTGCTGAGTCGCGTCCACGCCTCGAGGGCCGCGGACATCTCGGCCTGCTTCTTGCTGCTGCCGATGCCGGTCGCGACGTCGTCGCCGCCCAGGCGGACGCTGGCGTGGAACCTCTTGTCGTGATCCGGGCCGCTGTCGCTGACGTGATAGGTCGGCATGCCGCGCCCGAGCGAGGCCGCGAGCTCTTGCAGACTCGTCTTCGGATCCATCGCGGCGCCGAAGCGGTCGGGATCGTCGAGCAGAGGTGCGATCAAGCGGAGGACGAGAGCGGTCGCCGTGTCTCCGCCGGCGTCGAGATAGGTCGCGCCGATGATCGCCTCGACCGTGTCGGCGAGGATCGAGGGCTTGTCGCGCCCGCCGGTCAGCTCTTCGCCCCGACCGAGTCGGAGGTGGTCGCCGAGACCGATGACACGGGCGGCCTCGGCCAGCGCCACCGTGCTGACGAGACTGGCGCGTCGCTTGGCCAGGTCGCCCTCGTCGAGATCGGGGTTCGCCGTGAAGAGCATGACCGTGACGGCCTGCCCGAGGATGGAGTCACCGAGGAACTCGAGACGCTCGTTGTTGGCGATGCCGCCGTTCTCGTATGCGTACGAGCGGTGGGTCAGCGCGAGATCGAGCAGTTCGGGTCGGATGTCGATGTCGAGGCGTGACAGCAGATCAGCCCGGTCGGCGCGGAGGCGCGACTCGGGCTGATCAGAAGTCGACGTCATCTCGACACCGCCGAGGGAGACGTGATCACGACGGGAGTGCTCAGACGTCGGCGACCTTGCGGCCCTTGTACTCCATGTACAGGGCGGTGCCGGCGCTGTCCTCGACGACCTTCGCGCGGTGCGGGAGGCTGTAGGTGACCTTGCCGTTCTCGATGGTCTTGACGAGCTGGACCGGCGTCGCCTTCCACTGCGAGCGACGGGCGTGCGTGTTCGAGCGTGACTGCTTCCGCTTCGGAACGGCCATGAGCATCTCTTCTCTCTTGCGGCTCCCCCGCAGGGGGCCTGGTCTGACTGGTGGGTGACGCGGTGGTGTGATGCGGCCCGGGGAGGCCGCCGGCCACCCCTACCGACGCGAGTCGGTGTCGGGCGAGCCCTCGGCAGGTGCCGATTCAGCCTGGAACCCGGTGAGTGCCGACCAGCGGGGGTCGATGTCCTCTTCGGGCTGGTAGTCGTGGATGTCTTCGATCCGTTCACCCGTGGCGGGGTCGAGTCCAGGACAATCCGGCCGACAGACCGGCTGGAAGGGCAGTGACAGAACCACTGCGTCTCTGACCACAGGTTCAAGATCCACGTGGTCGTCGTGAACCTGATAGTCAAAAGCTTCGTCGACAGCGTACGCGAAAAGCTCGGCGAAATCGACTTCCACCGGCTCGGAGAGCGGTTTCAGGCATCGGCTGCACTCGCCGGTCGCCGTGCCCGACACGTGCGTCGAGACCAGGATGCCGTCGTGCAGACCCTCGAGCCGCACGTCGAGGCGGAGCGGATCGCCCGCCGCGACCGAGATCTGGCCCTCGCCGAGCCGCTCGGGGACCACGACGTCGAGCGTGCGCTCGCGCATCTCGCCCGGGCGGTGCATGAGGTCGTACACCGGGAGCGTGTAGGGGGTCAGGTTGAAATGAGGCACGGGAGACGAGTTTACGCCGTCGACCCGGTCTTCGCAGGGGAGGTCGCGAACAGCGATCGCGGAGCGAACCGTGCGGCGAGGCGGTCACGCGCACTCGACGCCGAACGGAGGCCGTCGACCACGAGCCGGGCGTCCGCCCTCGTGCCGTCGGGGGCGGCGACCCCGCCGTACCGCTCGCTCTGCAGGGCGGCGACCAGGCGGTCGAGGGCGACCCGCGCCTCCTCGGTCTCCGGTCGTGACGAGAGTCTCGTGCGGAGGAGCTCAGCGACCGCGGTCGGCGTCGCCCCCGACGGAGCGTGCAGGCCCAGATCGGCCGCCGTGTCGACGACCTCGTGCCAGACGGCGAGCGCGACGTCGGGCGGCGGGGTGGCCCATCGACGTCGGCGGCGCCCGGCCCGGAGCGCCGAGGGCACGATCAGCACGACCGCGAGCAGCACGAGGGCGATCAGACCGGCCGACCCGAGGCCGGGGCCGCCCGTGCCCGAGGCGGAGCCCGCGGCGGTCGGATCGGACGCGTCGGCGGACGGCGTCGCGGAGGGGGTCTGGGCCGGCGCGTCGTCGGCGGAGGGCGTGGGCGTCGCGGCGTCGTCGGCCGTCGGCGCGGCGCTCGGCTCGACACCCGTGGGCTGGAGGTACGCCTGCGGGCTGCCCAGACCGACGGTCGGCTCGAAGGGCACCCAGCCGAGCCCCTCGAAGTACAGCTCGGGCCAGGTGTGCAGGTCGTCGCTGCTCACGCGACGCTCGGCCTCAGCCCCGAAGCCCGTGGACTCGCCGGGCAGGAACCCGACCGCGACCCTCGAGGGGATGCCGAGCGTCCGCGCCATGACGGCCATCGACGAGGCGAAGTGCACGCAGTATCCGCTGCGGACCTCGAGGAAGGTCTGCACGGCCTCGAGACCGCTGCCGTCGTAGCCCTGATCGACGGGGGTCTCCTCGGAGTACGTGAAATCGCCGTCTCGGAAGAAGTCCTGGAGGGCCACGGCGGCGTCGAAGTCGTTGGGGGCGTCGGCCGTCACCTCGGAGGCCAGCGCGATCACGCTCTGGGGCACCCCGTCGATCGAGAGGTAGTCGGCCATCGCGCTGTCGTCGCCGGCCGACGATGCGACGACCTGGTCGCGGGTGGGGTCGACCGGGGCGCTCTCGACCGTGTAGTCGAGACCCTGCGTACCGGTCGTGCCGCTGCGGACGGTCACCCCCGACTCGTCCACGACCTCCCACTCGTCGCCGAGGCCCTCGATCCGGGTGGCCGGCACCGGCACCGGCAGGTAGGGGCTGCGGAGCGAGCCGACGTCGATCTCGGTGGTCACGGCCCGGCGGTCGGTGGCCTCGGCGACGCCGGGAGCGGCCGGGAGCCGGTCGAGGGTCGCCTCCGGGTCGGACTCGCCCTCGGCGGGACTCCACGAGCGACCCGAGAAGTCGACGAGGTCGACGAGCTTCAGGTACTCGCCGTCGGCGTCGGACGACCGGTATGTCAGCACCGTGACCGGGGCGCCACGACGCAGGTCGTCGCCCAGGTCGATGATCGGATTGACGCCGGTGGCCAGCCCGAGACCGGAGCCGCCCGTGCCGCCGAGGGGCGCGAGGCCGCCGAGGGGCACGGTGGCCGTCAGCAGCCCGGCGACGCCGAGCGCGGCCAGACCCCCGACGAGACCGCCGCGCGTGGGGTGCCGGCCGGTGGCCAGCGCCAGGAGCACGAGGAAGAGCAGCACGGTCGCTACGACGAACGGCCAGCTCGTCTCGACCCCTGGCACGAACGCCGGCACGGCGAGGACGACGACCGGCACCACCCCCGTGAACGCGGGCAGCTGCCCGACGGACGAGACGAGGTCGATCAGCACGGCCGCCGCCAGGACCGACACGAGCACCGTCGCGAGCACGCCGTCGGTGACGTCGAGGGGCGCCGCCTCGCCGACGATGGCCGCCTCGGCCTGATCGGCGAGGTCGCGCATCCGCTGGAGCGTCGCCGACGTGGGGATGACGCCGAGGACGGCCGTGCCGCCCGAGACGAAGGCGCAGGTCACGGCCGAGCCCGCGACGGCGCCCACGATCCAGCCGACCCAGGCCGGCGCCCGGAGGCCCCGGACGGCCAGCGAGACGCCGAGCACCACGGCGGAGACGAATGCGGCGGCGAACCACCAGCCCGTCCCGACGAACAGCGGATGGAGGCTCGCCAGCGACGCGACGAACACGAGCCAGGCGAAGAGGGTGGGCAGCCACGAGGCGGCGGCGACGCGCACCACCGGGCGCCGGAGCGGAGCGTCAGTCATCGAGCGGCCTCGCCTGGAGCACGACGTCGGCGACCGGATCGCCGGACGAGACCTCCACCACGCGCCAGCCGGCGTCGCGGAGGGCGGCCGCCACCCGATCGGGGCCGAGGGTCTCCGCACCGGTGACGCCGCCCCGCGATGCGGTCGTCTCGCTGAAGCCGAGGGGCGGCGAGACGACGAGTGCGACGGCGGACGAGCCGACACCCCGCGAGCGCCCGAGCGACTCGAGCTCTCGAGGCCGGAGACCCGACACGACGGCGACGACGGGCTCGCGCGGTGCGGTGGGCGCCGCCGAGCGGTGGCCGGCGTCGCCCAGCCGGAGGTCCGCGAGCGACTCGAGGTACGCGGCGGTCGAGTCGGGGTCGTTGCGGGCGACGACGTCGCCCTCGGGAGTCGTCGCCTGGGCCACGGAGCCGCTGCGCCCGAACTCGACACCCAGGGTCGCGACGACCGAGACGGCCCACTCGAAGGCGTCACTGACGGGCGAACCGTCGGAGCCCGTCCGGGCGTCGGACCAGCCGTCGACCCCCGTCGAGAGCACGAGGCGGGCGCTCGGCAGGCCGTGCTGCTCCTCCTGCCGCACCATGAGCTCGTCATGACGGGCCGAGGCCTTCCAGTGGACGCGCCGCATGGGATCTCCGCGTCGGTACTCGCGGGTGACGGGGTCGTCGTCTCCACCGGCCAGGCTGTGCTCCCGCTGACGGCGGGCGCCGTCCCCGAGGGCGCGGGACTCGGCACCGAGCCCCAGGTCGTGGACCTCGGGCACGACGAGCAGCTCGGTACTGCCGGGGGCGACGACCCGACGCCGGGCGACGCCGAACGACTCGATCAGATCGACGTGCAGAGGCCCGACGCGGTGTCGCCCGCGCGGCAGGCCCCCGTGACGGAACACGGCCGAGGAGGCGCGGCCCGGCACGAGCGTGACCCCCACCGCCTCGGATGCCCTGGTGCGGCGCCAGCCGACGTCGTCGCGGATGCCGATGCGGCCCGCCGCGCCGCCGGGGGCGGTCAGGGTCACGGTCTCGTCGACGGACCAGCCGGCCATGCCGCGATCGGGCGAGAAGCGCCGGGCGACCGTGATCAGGGGGCGTCGGAACAGCAGCGAGACGAGCACGGCCACCACCAGGACGACCAGGGTCGTGCCGGCGAAGACGAGCGCCGGAGACGGGACGACGGCCCCCGTCGCGACGAGGGCGACGCCGACGCCGACGACCGCGCCGCCGCGCAGGGTCGGCCGGGGCGCTCCCCCGCGGGTGATGACCGTCTGCGCACGCACGCCCGGCCGCGCCGGCACGTCGCCGTGCGGCGTCGGCGGCGCCGCGACCCGATCGGTCACGGTCAGCGCGCGTCGCCGAGGGGGACGGGAGTCGCCGCGACGACGTCCGCCACGACGTCGTAGGCGGCCGAGACCGCCCCGGCACCGGCTCGCCCGGCGAGGATGATGCGGTGACCGAGCACCGGCCCGCTCATGGCGTCGATGTCGTCGGGCACGACGAACTCGCGACCGTTGAGCGCCGCCCACGACTTCGACGCGCGCATCAGCTGCAGGGTTGCCCGCGGGCTCGCGCCGAGTCGGACGTCGGGGTGCACGCGCGTGGCCTGGACGACGGCGACGGCGTAGCGCTCGACGGCCTCGGCCGTGTAGACGGCGCGGACGGCGGCGATCATGCGGCGGAGGTCGGTCAGCGACACGAGGGGCTTCAGGACATCGAGCGGGCTGACCCGTTCACGCTGCTGCACCATGCGGAGCTCGCTCTCGGCGTCGGGGTAGCCGAGCGAGATGCGCGCCATGAACCGGTCGCGCTGCGCCTCGGGAAGCGAGTACGTGCCCTCCATCTCGACCGGGTTCTGCGTCGCGACGACGAGGAACGGATCGGGCAGGGGGTGCGTGATGCCGTCGACCGTCACCTGGCGCTCCTCGAGGCTCTCGAGCAGGGCGGACTGCGTCTTCGGGGACGCGCGGTTGATCTCGTCGCCGATGACGACGTTGGCGAAGACCGGGCCGGGCTTGAACTCGAACCCCCCGGAGGGCCGGTCGAAGACCGATACGCCGGTGATGTCGCTCGGCAGCAGGTCGGGGGTGAACTGGATGCGCGTGACGGTGGCGTCGACGGCCTTGGCGAGCGCACGCGCCAACTGGGTCTTACCGACCCCGGGGACGTCCTCGATCAGGAGGTGCCCCTCGGCGAGCAGCACGGTCAGGGCCGTGCCGATGGCGCCGTCCTTCCCGTCGATGACGGTGCCGATGGCCTCGAGGATCCCCCGCGCCCGTCGCTGCACCTCGGCCAACGGCATGAGGCCCTCGTCGGCGGAGGCGCTCGGCCGGTCGGCGGGACGGCTGGTCGTTGTCATCGGATCGCTTTCTGAGGAGTGATCGAGCGGATCGGCGGGAGGAGCATCACGCGGTGTTCGGAACGGACCCCCTCGAGGAGGCGGTCGTCGCGATCACCCGGTGCGTCTCAGGTGGTCTCGAGGTACTCCGCGACGACCCTCGGCACGTACGGCGACACGTCGCCGCCGAGCCCCGCGACCTGCCGGACGAGCGAGCTCGAGACGTGCGCGTGGGCGGGGTCGGGCAGGAGGAAGACGGTCTCGACGCCGGCGAGGCTGCGGTTCATGATCGCCATCGGGGTCTCGTAGGCGACGTCGACCTGCGAGCGGATGCCCTTCACCAGAACGCTGGCGCCGACGTCGGTGCAGTAGTCGACGAGCAGACCCATGCTCCAGCTGTGCACGCTGACGGTCTCGGGCAGCCCGGCCTCGCGCAGAGCGGCGGTGAGCAGCGAGACCCGCTGGGTGAGCGGGAGCAGAGCCGACTTGTCGGGGTTGTGCACCACCAGCACGTGCACCTGGTCGAAGATGTTGGCGGCCCGGGCGATCACGTCGATGTGGCCGAGGGTGACGGGGTCGAACGACCCGGGGACGACGGCGATCCTGCTCATGCGGACACAGTAGCGGCCCGGCCCGGGAGGTTGGCCGAGCATCCACCGGACGTCGGGCGCGCGGGCGGAGACGTCAGTTCTTGCCCATCGCCTCGCGCCCGCGATCGTCGAGCCGTCTCGCGATGGCCGCGGCCAGGGCGGGGTGGTCGGCCAGGCGCGGGTCGTCGTCGAGCACCTCGGCCGCGTGCTCTCGCGCGAGGCCGATCAGGTCGCCGTCGCGGGCGACCCTCAGCAGTCGGAGCGACGACCGGCCGCCGGACTGCAGGTTGCCGAGCACGTCGCCCTCGCGGCGCAGATCGAGGTCGACCTGGGCTAGCTCGAAGCCGTCGAGGGTCGACGCCACGGCGTCGACCCTCTCGCGGGCGACGGAGTCGGCCGGCGCGGACGTCACGAGCAGGCACAGACCCGCGTGACCGCCTCGACCGACGCGCCCTCGCAGCTGGTGCAGCTGCGAGACGCCGAACCGGTCGGCGTCGAGCACGACCATGGTCGAGGCGTTGGGCACGTCGACACCGACCTCGATCACCGTCGTCGCGATGATCATGTCGATGTCGCCGGCGGCGAACCGGCGCATGACGTCGTCCTTCTCGTCGGACGACATGCGACCGTGCAGCGGCTCGATGACGAGACCGTCGAGCACCGGCAGCGAGGCCGTCAGAGCGACGATGCCCTCGACGCTCGCCCGGGGCGGGGGCGCAGGCGGCTGGTCGCCCCCGTTCTGCCCGTCGGCGCCCGCCGATCGAGCGCCGCCGCCGGGCTCGGAGTCGCCGTCCGGCCCCGCCTCACCGCCCTGCCCCGTGTCGTCGCCGGGCCCCGTGTCGTCGCCGGGCTCCGTCGTGACGGCGTCGATCGCGGGGCAGACCACGAAGACCTGGCGCCCCGCCGCGATCTCCTCCGCGGAGCGCTGCCAGACGCGGTCGACCCAGCCCGGGTGCTCGGCGAGCGGGACGACGAACGACTCGATCGGCTGACGCCCCTTCGGCAGCTCGGCGATGGTCGAGATGTCGAGGTCGCCGAACACCGTCATCGCGACGGTGCGGGGAATGGGCGTCGCCGTCAGCACCAGCACGTGCGGCGGGGTGGCGCCCTTCTTGCGGAGCGCCTCCCGCTGATCGACGCCGAAGCGGTGCTGCTCGTCGACGACGACGAGCCCGAGGTCGAAGAACCCGACCGTGTCGCTGATCAACGCGTGCGTGCCGACGACGATGTGCGCCTGACCGCTGACGATCGAGAGGAGCGCCTTCTTGCGCTGGGCCGTGGTCATCTGCCCCGTGAGCAGGGTCGGTCGCAGTCGGGCGGCCAGGTCGGGGCCGAGGGTCGCCGTGATCGAGCGGAGGTGCTGGGCGGCCAGCACCTCGGTCGGGGCGAGCAGGGCCGACTGCCCCCCGGACTCGGCCACCGCGAGCATCGCCCGCAGCGCGACGAGCGTCTTGCCCGAGCCGACCTCGCCCTGGACGAGCCGGTTCATGGAGACCTCGGCCTCGAGGTCGCGGGTGATCTCGTCGCCGACGAGACGCTGATCGCCCGTGCGCTCGAAGGGCAGGGCCGCGTCGAACAGGTCGAGCACGCCCCCCGCGACGGCACGACGGGGTGTCGCCGCCGACCGGCGGACGAGGGCGCGCTGCTGCAGCAGAGCGCTCTGCAGCACGAACGCCTCGTCGAAGCGCAGGCTGTCGCGGGCCGTGAGGTGGTCACGGTCGGTCTCGGGTCGATGGATGCGCTCGTACGCCTCGGCCAGGGGCATCAGATCGAGCTCGGCACGGACCGCGGCCGGCACGGCGTCGTCGATCGGCGGCAGCGAGTCGAGCAGCACCTCGACCGACTTCTGCACCTGCCACGACGCCACGGAGGCGCTCGCGGGGTAGATCGGGATCGGCTGCTTCGCCCACTTCTGCGCCTCGGCGTCGCCCACGCCCGCGACCGCCTCGTGCGAGGCGTCGAAGAGCTCGTAGTCGGGGTGCGCCAGCTGACGCAGCCCGCGGTAGTCGCCCACCTTGCCGGCGAAGATGCCCCGGGCGCCCGGCACGAGGTCTTTCGCGCGCCATGCCTGATTGAAGAACGTGAGGGTCAGGATGCCCTGGCCGTCGCCGATGCGGACCTCGAGGATCGACCCGCGGCGAGCGCGCATCGTGCGCTCGCGCACGTCGAGCACCTGGGCCACGATCGTGACCGACTCGCCGAGCGGCAGCTGATCGAGCGCCGTCAGCTCGCCCCGGCGGGCGTACCGCCTCGGGAAGTGCGTCAGCAGATCGCCGACGGTGCGGAGGCCGAAGGCCTTCTGAAGGGCCGTGGCCGTGCGGCCGCCCAGGGCACCGGCGAGGGAGGCGTCGAGGGGTGAGTCGGGCACGACACCACGCTACTGCCCGCCTCCGACACCGGTGCCCGGGCTCACGCGCGCCGCGGGCGGGCGGCCTCAGAGGGCGAAGTCGTACCCGCCGGAGGCGCGGGTCGACGCCGCGAGCTCGGTCGCGTGCCGGTCGTCGTTCACCTCGAGGGCCCGCAGCTGCCGTGACACCCCGCGTGCCGACTGCTTGCAGAACCCGACGGCCAGGCGACGTTCGGCGTCGGAGTCGACCCGTGCCTCCTGCAGGGCCGTCGACGCCCGCGACAGCACGGCCGTCTGCGCGTAGATGCCGCTCGCGGCGTCGGCGAGGCGCTTCTGCACGAGCTGTCTCTCCTGCACCTTCCTGCCGTGCTTGCGGAGCGCTCCCTCGGTGCGCTCGCGCAGCCGCGACACCTGGTCGCCGAGCTCCGCGGCCTGCTTGGCGAGCTCGGGGTGCACTCCGACCGGGCGATCGGGTCGGAGCCGACGCTGCACGCGACCCGCGACGTACGGCGCCAGCACGCCCAGGGCGCGACCGGGGGCGCCGATGCTCAGCGACGCGACGTCGGGCAGCTCCTCGCTGAGCGTCTTGAGGCCGTTCAGGGCGACGAAGGCGCGCAGGACGTCGTTGGCCCCCTCGAAGATCGGGAAGATGCGGAAGTCGCGCAGCGCCTTCGACAGCGGATGCCCCTCCATGTACGCCTCCCCGCCGTGCAGCTGCACGGCCCGGTTGAGCGCGTACCAGCCGGTGTCGCTCGCGGCGACCTTCGTCATCGCCGACTCGAGCGCGAAGTCGGTGTCGCCGCGGTCGACGAGACCGGTGGTCAGATACGACATCGACTCGATGCCGTAGATCTGCTGCGTCATCCAGGCGAGCTTGTCGCCGACCATCTCGAAGTCCGCGAGCGGTCTGCCGAACTGGTGACGCGCCTCCGTGTGCTCGAGACTCAGCTGGAGGAACCTCTTCATGCCGCCCGCGATCGCCGTGCCCATCGACATGCGACCGTTGTTGAGCGTGTTCACCGCGATGCGGAAGCCGTCGCCGGGTTCGCCGAGCAGATTCTCGGCGGGCACCCGGACGTCCTTGAAGCGCACCCGCTGCAGGTGGTTGGCCTTCAGGCCGTGCGTCTCGAACCGCGGGCCGGTGCTCAGCCCGTCCATGCCCTTCTCGACGATCAGCGCGACGTGCCCGAGGTCGCTCTGCGCGAAGACCGTCAGGACGTCCTTGTCGCCGTTGCCGATCCAGCGCTTCTCGCCGTTCAGCAGCCAGCTGCCGTCGCTCTGCCGCTCGGCCCGGGTCTCGAGCGCGTAGGCGTCGCTGCCCACGTTGGGCTCGGTGAGCACGAAGGCCGCGAGCTTCCGGCCGCTCGCCAGGTCGGGCAGCCAGCGGGCCTTCTGATCGTCGGTGCCGTAGAGGTGCAGCGGCTTGGTGCCGATCGACTGGTGCACGCCCATGACGGTGGCGAGGGTGCCGTCGACCCGGCCGAACTCCTCGTAGACGCGGCAGTAGGCGCTCTGACCGAGACCGAGACCGCCGTACTCCTCCGACACGAAGAGCCCCATCAGACCGCGCTCGCCCAGCTCGCGGACCAGGTCGTCGCCGATCCAGCCCTCGTGCTCGGCCTTCAGCGGGTCGTAGCCGGCCAGCACCTCGCGGGCCGACGCCGACACCGTCTCGACCCGCGCCTTCTCGGCCGCCGACATGTGCGGGAACGGCAGCACCAGCTCGGAGGCGATCCGCCCCGCGAACAGGGACTTGGTGAACGAGGGCCGGACAGTACGATCAACGCTGGTCATGCTGCGAGATGCTTCCGAAAGCGCGACGCCCTGCCAAGTCCGTTGTGCCTCATCGACGAAGCACGACCGGGCCGGGCGCGGACGCGTTGTCGGGATGCTCGAAGCGGCGCCGCCCCCGGAGACCGGCAGGCGGGCCCGACGCAGACCGGGAGGCGGGCCCGACGAGACGGGCGGGCCGCCGCGACCTGGCATGGTTGACCTCATGTCCCGCATCATCTCCGGCTTCGCCGACAACCTGACGCTCGTCGTCCCCAAGGTCGGCACCCGGCCGACCAGCGACCGCGTCCGCGAAGCGCTCTTCTCGTCGCTCGACGCCCGCGACGAGATCCGCGGTCGACGCGTGCTCGACCTGTACGCGGGCACCGGGGGCCTCGGCCTCGAGGCGGCATCGCGGGGCGCGGCCTCGGTCACCCTGGTCGAGAAGGCCCCGGCGGCGGCGAAGGTGCTGCGGCGGAACGCCGACGCCGTGCTGGCACGGGCCCCGAAGCCCCCGCGCGGCGCACCCCCGCGCGTCGACATCGTCGCGCAGACGGTGCGGTCGTACCTCACGGGTTCGGGCGCGCTCGTCGACCTGGTCTTCTTCGACCCGCCCTACGAGCTGTCGAAGGACGAGCTCGCGGCCGACCTCGCGGCCCTGCTGCCCCTGCTCGACGCCCAGGCGCTGGTCGTCGTCGAACGCGCCAGCCGCGACGGCGAGCCGAGCTGGCCCGCGGGGCTCACCCTCGACGTGAAGAAGCAGTACGGCGACACGACGGTGTGGTTCGCCCTCCGCGACTGACCCGCCGTCGGGCCCCCTCGCGCGACCCGTCGTCAGCCCCGCTCGGCCGACCCGTCGTCAGCCCCGCTCGGCCGACCCGTCGTCAGCCCCGCTCGCCCGACCACAGGCGATACGGGTCCCAGCCGCCCTCCGGGCCGGCGTCGCCGCCGTCGACGACGACCCGCGGCTCACCGGACCCGACGGCGCGCATCACGCCGATCGCCCGGAACCCGCCCGGCAGCGCCGCACCCGGCGGGAACGTCGCGAGCAGCGAATGGTCCTCTCCCCCGGCGAGGGCCGCCGCGGGATCGCCGCCCAACGCCGACGAGTCGAGGTCGACCACCAGACCGCTCGCCCGCGCGACCCGACCCGCGTCGAGGGCCAGACCATCCGAGAGGTCGAGCATCGCCGTCGCACCGGCCCGGGCCGCGATCGGCCCGTCGACGATCGGCGGCGTGGGGGCGAGCTGCCAGCCCACGTCGGGGTCACGCTCGCGCAGGGCCGTCGCAGCGGCGCGATCGGGGACCCCGTCGTGGTCGACGCCGAGACGGAAGAGCAGCTCGAGCCCGCGGGCCGACCGGCCGAGCGCGCCCGACACGGCGACGACGTCCCCCTCGCGGGCGCCATCGCGGGTGACCGGCGGCCGCCCCTCGAGATCGCCGAAGGCCGTGACGGCGATCGTCATCGTCGCCGAGACGGACAGATCACCGCCGACGACGCCGCAGCCCGGGGCCATCACGGCGCAGGCGTCGCGCAGCCCGTCGGCGAGGGCCTCCAGATCGGACACCGGGGTGTCGCCCGGCACCGCGAGGGCCACCACGAGAGCGGTCGGCACCGCCCCCATGGCGGCCACGTCGGCCAGGTTCGAGGCGGCGGCCTTCCAGCCGAGGTCGTACGGGGTCGACCAGGCGAGACGGAAGTCGGGGCCGTGCACCATCAGATCGGTCGTCACCACGAATCGCCCGTCGGGTGCCGAGACCACCGCCGCGTCGTCGCCCGGCCCCAGATCGGTGCGGGCCCCGCGGGGCAGTCGGGGCAGGATGCGCGCGAGGGTGGCGAGCTCGCCCACCCCCTGCACCGTGGCGGGTGGTTCGACGTCGACCGACGTGGCGGGGCGTTCCATGTGACGACGGTAGCCTGGTTGCCGTGCCCAGCCCGACCAGGCGACCTCGTCGCCGCCTCCTCCGTCTGCTCGCCGCCGGCGCCGTGATCGCCCCGGCGCTCGCCGGCTGCACGGCGGCCGTGCCGATGACGGCGGCGGCCGATGCGAACGACGCGGCCTGCGCGCAGGTGACCGTGCACCTCCCCGAGACGGTCGGCCCCGACAACTCCCCCTTCGAGCGCCGCGAGACCGACGCGCAGGCCACCGGCGCCTGGGGCACGCCGACGCAGGTCCTCCTGCGCTGCGGCGTCGAGGCCCCCGCCGTCTCCGATCTGCCGTGCTACCCCGTCAGCGGCGTCGACTGGCTCGCCGATCAAGATGCCGACGACCCCGACACCTTCGTCTTCACGACCTACGGTCGCACTCCGGCCGTCCAGGTGATCGTCTCCGCCGAGGCGGGCAGCACCGCGCTCTTCGACCTGGCCGACGCGGTCGGCTACCTGCCGAACGACGGTCGCGGCTGCGTCGGCGTCGACGACCTGCCCGGCACCGAGGCGACCCCGTCCTCCTGAGCCGACCCGCGCCTCCTCGGCCGCCCCTCCTCCGAGGAGGCGCGGGTCGACTTCCGCAGGAGGCCCTGGCCGGTCAGCGCTCGGTCTGCAGCCCGAGCTCGATCAGCTCGGTGATGAGCTCGGGGTAGCTGAGTCCGCTGGCCAGCCAGCAGGCCGGGAACATCGAGATCGGCGTGAAGCCGGGCATGGTGTTGATCTCGTTGATCACCCAGCCGTTGTCGGTGAGGAAGAAGTCGACCCGCGACAGCCCGGTGCCGTCGACGGACTCGAACGCGAGCGCGGCGAGTCGCTGCATCTCGGCCAGCTGGTCGTCCGTGAGGTCGGCCGGGCAGACGAGATCGGCGCCGGGCGCACCCAGGTACTTCGACTCGAAGTCGTAGAAGGTGTCGCTGCCGAGCACGATCTCACCGCCGACGGAGGTGCGGGGCGACCCGCCGTCGCGCCCGCCGAGCACGGCGCATTCGATCTCACGCCCCGAGACGGCGGCCTCGACGAGCACCTTGCCGTCTTCGGCGAGCCCGATCTCCATCGCGGCTGCGAACTCCGCCTCGGAGTCGACCCGCGAGACGCCGACGCTCGACCCCGCGCGGGCCGGCTTGACGAAGACGGGGAACCCCAGGGGCGCGACGTCGGCGATCACCTGGTCGGGGTCGCTCAGCCAGGTGCGACGGCGGACGGTCCGCCACGGGGCCACCGCGATGCCGGCCTCTTGCAGCACGGTCTTCGTGAAGTGCTTGTCCATCCCGACGGACGACGCCAGCAGACCCGCCCCGACGTACGGGAGGCCGACGAGTTCGAGGAGCCCCTGGACGGTGCCGTCTTCTCCGAAGCGACCGTGCAGGATGGGGAAGACGACGTCGACGGCGCCGAGCAGCCGGACCGAGCCGTCCGGCTCGACGACAGAGAGCTCGCGAGTCGCGGCGGACTCGGGCCAGTGCACCCTCGTGCCGTTGTCGACGACGGCGGGCAGCGTCTCGCCGGTCAGAGAGAAGCTCGACGCGTCGTCCGCCTGCAGGGTGAAGGCGCCGTCGCGGGTGATGCCGACCGGGATGACGTCGTAGCGACTGCGGTCGATGGCCGAGAGGACTCCCCCGGCGGTGGCGCAGCTGATCGCGTGCTCGCTCGACCGGCCGCCGAACAGCACGACGACCGTCTGCTTGGCGCCCGCGACGGGGGTGGGAGCGGGGCTGGCCTGATCGATGCTCATCGGGGTCACTCTCGGGGTGGTCGGCGGGCAGGCGACTCGGGGCGGCGTCGCACCGGCGCGCGCCGTCGACCCCCGGTCACTCGCCCTGGGGCTCGCTGGTCTCGGTGAGGTGCGGAGCGATGTTCCGCGGGTCAAGCGTACCGGCGAGCACTTCGGCGACCTGCTGCACGATGGGCATGTCGACGCCGCGACCGCGGGCCAGCTCGAGGATCGGCGCGACGGACGCGAGACCCTCGGCGGTCTGGTTCATCTGCCGCACGACGTCGCCGAAGGCGTACCCCTGACCGAGGAGGCGCCCCGCGGTGTTGTTGCGCGACAGGGGCGACTCGCACGTCGCGATGAGGTCGCCGAGCCCGGCGAGACCGGCGAGCGTCTCGGCCTTGGCCCCGAACGACACCGCGAACGCCGTCATCTCGGCGAGACCGCGCGTGATGATCGACGCCTTGGTGTTCTCGCCGTAGCCGACGCCGTCGACGATGCCGATGGCGACCGCGATGAGGTTCTTCAGCACGCCCCCGAACTCGGTGCCGATGACGTCGGTGTTGACGAACGAGCGGAAGTACGGGTTGGTGGCGGTCGCGGCGACGAGCGTCGCCGTCTCGAGGCTGTGCGACGACACGACCGCAGCGGTCGGCTGCCGCTTCGCGATCTCGAGCGCGAGGTTCGGGCCCGAGGCCACGGCGATGAGCGACCTGTCGATGTCGAGCTCGCTCTCGATGACCTCGCTCATGCGGAGGCCGGTGGCCTTCTCGACGCCCTTCATCAGGCTGACCACGGGCACGCCGCGCGGCACGAGCGAGCGGATCGCCGAGAGGTTGTCGCGGAGGGTCTGACTGGGCACCGACAGGTAGACCTGCTCGGCACCGGCCAGCGCGGTCTCGACGCTCGACGAGGCCACCAGGGTGCGCGGGAGGTTGATGCCCGGCAGGTAGTCGGTGTTGCGCTTGCTCTCGGTGATCTCGCGGGCGACCTCGGGGCGACGGGCCCAGAGCGTGACGTCGGCGCCGCCCTCGGCGAGGACCTTCGCGAACGTCGTGCCCCAGCTGCCCGAGCCGAGCACCGCGACTCGACGCGGCACGGAGTCCCGCATGACGATCGAGATCGCCTCGGTGGTGACGGCGCCCTCGCCGAGTGCTTCGATCGCGCCTTCGCGCGACGCAGGACTACTCAAAGCGGCCGGTCTCCTTCTGGTCGTTCTTGGCGGGGTTCCAGCGCTCGACGGGTGCCTGCTCGTCTCGGAGGCGCTCGAGGAGTCCGGTGATCGCCGCCATGACGAGGGCGGTCGCCTCGGTCATGGAGGCCTGGTCGAGGGGCCGGTCGCGGTAGGCCGAGAGATCGACGGGATCGCCGACGATCACGCGGATCCGCTTGCGGGGGAACGGACGGAGCTTCGACGAGTAGCGCCCCATGAGCTCCTGACTGCCCCAATGGGCGACGGGCACGAGAGGCACGCCGGCGGCGAGGGCCAACCGGACGGCCCCGCTCTTGCCCTTCATGGGCCAGAGGTCGGGATCGCGCGTGAGCGTGCCCTCGGGGTAGACGATGACCCCGCCGCCCACCGACGTGAGCCGACGCGCCGCGGCCAGCGGATCGCTGTCGTGGGTGCGACCGGCGCGCTCGACGGGGATGTGCCCCATCGCGTGCATCAGCCGGCCGAAGACGGGCACGCGGAAGAGCGACGCCTTCGCCATGAACCTCGGCAGACGCCCCAGTCCGTACATCACGCGCCCGACCACGACGGGATCGATGTTGGTGATGTGATTGGGCGTCAGCACGAACGAGCCGGAGGCGGGAAGCTTCTGCCCGTCGACGACCTCGATCTTCGCCATCAGATCGAACAACGGCGCCGCAGGGATGGCCAGGGCCCGGAAGATCGCGCCCTTGTCCATGCGGCGCCCACGCGTCGCGACCGGGACGACGGGGGCGTCCGGGTCGCCGTGGGGTGCCACGCTCCGATCAGCCCTTGAAGTCGAAGTCGGCGCCCAGCTTGCGGAGCTTCGCGATGAAGTGCTCGTACCCGCGGCTGATGATGCCGACGTTGCTGATCTTCGACTCGCCCTCGGCCGTCAGGGCCGCGATGAGGTGGCTGAAGCCGCCGCGCAGGTCGGGGACGCGGATGTCGGCGCCGTGCAGCGCGGTCGGGCCGTTGATGACCGCCGCCTGCTCGAACTCGCGACGCGCCACGCGACGGTCGTGACCGGGCAGACCCTCTTTGTGCACCGTGATGTCGGCACCCATGTCGTTGAGGGCCTCGGTGAACTGGAAGCGGTTCTCGTAGACGGTCTCGTGGACGATCGACGTGCCCTGCGCCTGCGTGAGGGCCACGATCAGCGGCTGCTGCCAGTCGGTCATGAAGCCGGGGTGCACGTCGGTCTCGACGACGACGGGCTTGAGCTCGCCGCCCGGGTGGAAGAACCGGATGCCGTCTTCGTGCACGTCGAAGTCGCCGCCGACCTTGCGGAAGACGTTGAGGAACGTCATCAGGTCTTTCTGGTCGGCGCCCTCGACGAAGATGTCGCCCTTGGTGGCGAGAGCGGCCGCGGCCCAGCTCGCGGCCTCGTTGCGGTCGTTGATGGCCCGGTGCGTGTAGCCGCGGAGCTTCTCGACGCCCTCGATGAAGATGACGCGGTTCGGCTCGACCGAGACGATGGCGCCCATCTTCTGGAGGATCGCGATGAGATCCATGATCTCGGGTTCGATGGCCGCGTTGCGCAGCTCGGTGACACCCGTGGCGAGCACGGCGGTCAGCAGCACCTGCTCGGTGGCGCCGACGCTCGGGTAGGGCAGCTCGATGTTGGCGCCCGCGAGACCGTTCGGGGCGGTCAGGTGGATGCCGTTGTACGACTTGTCGACGACGGCTCCGAACGCACGGAGGGCGTCGAGGTGGAAGTCGATGGGGCGGTCGCCGATGCGGCAGCCGCCGAGGTCGGGGATGAACGCCTCGCCGAGGCGGTGCAGCAGCGGGCCGCAGAAGAGGATCGGGATGCGGCTGGAGCCGGCGTGCGCGTCGATCTCGGCGAAGTGGGCCGACTCGACGTTCGACGGGTCGAGGATCATCTCGCCGCGGGCCGGGTCGGTGATGCGGACGCCGTGCACCGACAGCAGACCGCGGACGACGTTGACGTCGCTGATGTCGGGCACGTCGCGCAGGATGCTCGGGGTGTCGCCCAGCAGCGACGCGACCATCGCCTTGGTGGCGAGGTTCTTGGCGCCGCGCACCTCGATGCGACCGATCAGCGGCTTGCCGCCGCGGATGACGATCTCGTCGGACTTGAGCCCCACACGGGCCCCTGCTGCTGCTGCGTCTTGGATGAGCGAGTTCACTTACTTCACCGGCAATGTCTTCGGGCGCCATGCGGCGCGGCGGGTTTCGAATTCTGTGATGGCCGCTTCGTCGCGGAGGGTCAGGCCGATGTCGTCGAGGCCTTCGAGGAGTCGCCACTTAGTGTAAGCATCGACTTCGAACGGGACCGACAGGTCGCCGATCGTGGCGCGTTGCGACTCGAGGTCGACGGTGATCTCGACACCGGGGGCGGCCTCGACGGCGGCCCACAGGCGCTCGATGTCGTCTTCGGCGACCATGGCGGCGAGGAGACCCTGCTTGCCCGAGTTGCCGCGGAAGATGTCACCGAACCGGGCGCTCAAGACGACGTCGAAGCCGAAGTCGCGGAGTGCCCAGACGGCGTGCTCGCGGCTCGACCCCGTGCCGAAGTCCGGCCCGGCGATCAGGACGCGGGCGCCCTGGTACTCGGGTCGGTTGAGGACGAAGTCCGGGTCCTGGCGGGCGGAGAAGAACAGGGCGTCTTCGAAGCCCGTCTTCGTGACCCGCTTGAGGAACTCGGCCGGGATGATCTGGTCGGTGTCGACGTTCGACCGCTTCAGCGGTGCCGCCACCCCGGTGACGGTGGTGAACTTCTCCATCAGAGCGCGCCTCCTGAGGGGGTGCCGGTCAGGCGCTCGGCGAGGGCGTCGCCGATCGGGGTGTCGGAGGTGAGATCCCAGGGGGACGACAGCGTGCCGCGGACGGCGGTCGCCGCCGCGACGAGCGGCGAGACGAGGTGGGTGCGACCGCCCTTGCCCTGACGACCCTCGAAGTTGCGGTTCGAGGTCGATGCGCAACGCTCGCCCGGTGCGAGCTGGTCGGGGTTCATGCCGAGGCACATCGAGCAGCCGGCGAAGCGCCATTCGGCGCCGAAGTCGGTGAACACCTTGTCGAGACCCTCGGCCTCGGCCTCGAGGCGCACCCGGGCGGAGCCGGGCACGACCATCACGCGGACGCCCTCGGCCTTGGTGCGGCCCCGGATGATCGACGCGAAGGCGCGGAGGTCTTCGATCCGGCTGTTCGTGCACGAGCCCATGAAGACGGCGTCGACCGCGATGTCCTTCATGGCCGTGCCGGCCTCGAGCGCCATGTACTCGAGGGCACGCGACGCGGCGGCGCGCTCGTTCGGGTCGACGATCGCCTCGGGGTCGGGCACTGACTCGCTGAGCGAGACGCCCTGACCCGGGTTCGTGCCCCAGGTGACGAACGGCTCGAGCTCGTCGGCGTCGAGGAAGATCTCGGCGTCGAACACGGCGTCGTCGTCGGTCGGCAGGGTCTGCCAGTAGGCGACCGCGTCGTCCCAGTCGGAGCCCTCGGGGGCGTGCTGACGACCACGGAGGTAGTCGTAGGTGGTCTGGTCGGGGGCGACCATGCCGGCCCGGGCACCGGCCTCGATCGACATGTTGCAGATCGTCATGCGCCCCTCCATCGAGAGGGAGCGGATCGCGCTGCCGCGGTACTCGAGCACGTAGCCCTGCCCGCCGCCGGTGCCGATCTGGGCGATGACGGCCAGGATGATGTCCTTCGCGGTGACACCGGGCCGGAGGGTGCCCTCGACCGTGACCGCCATCGTCTTGAACGGCTTCAGCGGCAGGGTCTGCGTCGCCATCACGTGCTCGACCTCGCTGGTGCCGATGCCGAACGCCATCGCCCCGAAGGCCCCGTGGGTCGAGGTGTGCGAGTCGCCGCAGACCACGGTGATGCCGGGCATCGTGAGCCCCAGCTGCGGGCCGACGACGTGGACGATGCCCTGCTCGGCGTCGCCGAGAGGGTGCAGGCGCACGCCGAACTCGGCCGTGTTGCGGCGCAGCGTCTCGATCTGCGTGCGGCTGGTCAGATCGGCGATCGGCCGGTCGATCGCCAGCGTGGGCGTGTTGTGGTCTTCGGTCGCGATCGTCAGATCGGTGCGACGCAGCGGCCGCCCGGCCTGACGGAGGCCGTCGAAGGCCTGCGGGCTCGTGACCTCGTGGACGAGGTGGAGATCGATGTAGAGAAGGTCGGGGGCGCCGTCTTCGCCCTTGACGACCACATGGTCGTCCCATACTTTCTCGGCCAGCGTTCTACCCACGGGCCCGCCTCTCTCGATGTCTGCTGCTCGGATGATCGTCGAAGTCTACGCCAGGGTCGTGCGCGAGTCCTCGGTCGAGGGGGCAACGCGCGGGGCCGGTCCGCCCATTCCCGCCGACCGGGCGAGCACCGACGCGGACGGCTCCGAATACCATGACGGCAGTCGTCGGACGCACCGGCGGCGCCGCTCGACGAGGAGGTCGATCCGCCCGTGCCCGACCCCCTGCCCGGCCCCGCGCGAGACCCGTGGCGACGACTGCGCGCCGTCCGCGGTCGACGTGCGCCGCGCCTCCTCGGGGGCTACCTGGCGCTGCTCGTGGCGACGGCGATCGTGCTGATCGCGGGGTGGGCGGCCGACCCCGACTACGGCGCGGAGCCGCCGTGGCGCGGACTCGTCGTCGACGACCTCCGCTCGGCCCCCGGCGAGACCCTCTGGTCGCTCGACCTCGCGGCGCTGCTGGCCCCCGAGGCGCCCGCGCACTGCGTGCATCTCTGGCCGTCGGTCGCCGAGTCCGGTCTGGTCGCCGTCACCACCTCGATCGACCTCGACCTCGAGGCCGACGTGGACCTCCGAGCCGACGACCTCGCGCAGGCCGCCGAGTGCCGCACGGCGGCGTTCGCCCACGACACGAGCCGCGTCGCCCTCGTCGACGTCCGCACCGGAGCCGCGGTCTGGGTGCACGACCTCGTCGACGACGTGCCCGACGCCGACCCGACGAGCATCCCGTCGGCCCAGGTGGTGCCGGCGGCGGGCCGCGTGCTCGTGCAGACGCAGTCCGAGCGCGGGCTCGTGCAGGCGGCGCTCGCCGTCGACGACGGACGGCATCTCGAGACGGCCCGCGAGCGCCGCGACCTGCCGAGCATCAGCGTGGCCACGCTCGGTCGCCTCCAGCTGCGCTCGGCGGCGGCCGCGGTCGGCGACCCCGACGCGTACGCCCTCGTCGACGCCGCCGCGCTGACCGTGCCGGTCTGGCGCGGATCCGCGGATCGGGGCGCCGCTCCCCTGCTGGTGCCCGGCGCCCTCATCGTGCGCATCGAGGGGCGCACGGTCAGGATCGACGGGCGCACCGGCGAGATGACGCCGTACCGGTCGGACCCCGATCTGGTCGCGGCCGGCTCACCGGGGCCGGGCGGCGACGACGACCTGTTCGCCGTGCGCTCCGGTCCCGGCGGCCGCGTCGTCTCGGCCCTCGGCCCCGACGGCGCCGCCCGATGGGCGCGCCCCCTCGACGCCCGCTCGATCGCGTCGACGCCCGGCTGCCTGCTCGTGACGTCCGACGACGACACGACGACGTGCCTGCGGCCCGCAGACGGCACGACGCGCTGGTCCGTCGACGGTGCGGCCGCGACGGCGCGCGGAGTGCCCGGGCAGGTCTCCGACGACGTCTACGGCATCGCCCGCCGCGACGGTCGACCCCGACTCACGGCGCTCGACGGCCCCACCGGGCGGTCGGTGTTCGACGTCCCCGCAGGCGATCTCGAGACGGTCGTGGCGGCTTCGCGCACCGTCGTCTACCTGGCGAAGGGCGCGTCGCCGCAGAGCAGGGCCGTGGCCGCCCACGACGCCGCCTCGGGACGCCCGCTCTGGACCCTCCGTTCGGCGGGCAGCGTCTCGTTCTGGGGCGGAGCGCTCGTCGAGGTCGACGGCGTGGGCGTCGCGCGACGACTCGGCGGCGGTCAGCGGATCGGGGCGACGTCATGACCCGGCCATCCGACCGACAGGCCGAGGAGGCACGGGCCGGCGCCCGACGGACCTCCCGTCGACCGAGCCGTCGCGTCGGTTCGGGCTGGCACCGCGCCTCCTCGGCCCGCCGCATCGCCACCGCCTACCTCGTCGGCGCGATCGTCACCGTCGTCGTGATCGTCGCGCTCGTGCCCGGGCAGCCGCGGTACGGGGCGGACCGGCCATGGCGCGGCGTCGCGGTCGACGACCTGCGGGAGGCGCCGACGGCCACCGGCTGGTCGATCGACCTCGGTGCCGCGCTCGCGCCCGGGACGCCGGCGGAGTGCCTGCGGTTCCGGGACGAGCCGATCGACGATCGTCGGGTGCTGCTGCGCGCGGCCGGCGCGTGGACCTACGGCTTCGCCAACGACGGCGACTGCGGCGGGGCCACGGCGGGCGTGGGCACTCGACTGGCGTCGTTCGACACCGACCTCGGGCGCGTGCTGTGGGTCCACGACGTGGCCGACGACCTCCTGGCGCTCGGGCTGCGGGGCCCGGTGGAGCTCGCGTCGGCCACGGTCGTCGACGACGCCCGCATCGTCGTGGTGCGGGCCCGGGCGGGCGGCCAGACGGTCCTCGTCACCCTCGACGCGACCACCGGTGAGCCGAGGCAGCAGACGGCCCCGGTGACGACGGTCGACTCGGAGCAGTTCCAGACGGCGGGCCGCACGGTGATGACCGGCGGGCAGACGGCGGAGGGCGCGACGTACGCGTTCCAGCTGCGTGACGTCCGCGATCTGGACCTCGTGCTCTGGGCGGGCCCCGGGAGTCTCGAGGGCCAGGCCCTCGCCCTGCCGGACCGCCTCGTGGTCGCCCGCCCGGGAGGCACGGTGCAGGTCGGACTCGACGGTCGCGAGACCCCGTGGCGGGGGGATCTCGCCGCGCTCGGCGGCTACGTCGCCCGCCCGGACTCGATCGTGGGGCCGGTCCGCGGGGTCGACCGGGGCTTCGCCGCCGTCGACCTCGACGGACGGCCGCTGTGGACCTCCACCCCGGAGGCGTCGGGCTCGTACTCGACGTCGCGGACGTGCCTCACCGTCACCGATCTGAGCGACGACCAGCTCAGCTGCGTCGACTGGAGCACCGGGGAGGTGCGGTGGTCGCGACCGGCGGGCGGGGCGTCGAGCGCCGACGGGCTGCCCGGTCAGACCGACGACACCGTGTACGCCACCGTCACCGCGCCCGGCGTCGGCCCGCAGTCGGTCGTCGCCCTCGACGGCGAGACCGGGGCCGCGCGCGCGACCATCGCCCTGCCGGACGGCGCGGTGGTGGTCGCCGCGTCGCGCACCGTCGGGTACGCCCTCGCCTTCGGCAGCTCGGGCGGGCGCTCGACCCTCGTCGGGTTCGACCTCGCGACGGGCGAGACGCTGTGGTCGTTCGCGGGTCAGCTGCAGATCGGCACCTGGGCCGGGCGCTTCGTCGAGGTCGACGTGGACGGGGTGGCCCGTCTGCTCGAAGGGACGGCCCGGAACGTCGTGGCCACGCCGTGAGGGATCGAGCGGCCGGTGAGGCTGGGCCTCGACCTCGACCGGCGCCAAGTGCCGGGAGACGACGAAACCCGCTCAGCCTGAGCTGAGCGGGTTTCGTGGTGGTGACCCCAACGGGATTCGAACCCGTGTTACCGCCGTGAGAGGGCGACGTACTAGGCCGCTATACGATGGGGCCGTATTTGCAACTCGTCGAGTATGCCACAGCTGTCGAGCGCCGCACAAATCGGCCCGGTCGCGCGGTTCGGAGCCGAGTCGCAGGCTCTGCCGTACTGCGCCAGAGCAGCGGGAGTTCTCCTTCTGCAACAGCCGGTGTATCGTGCACAGCACTGAGGTAAAAGGCGTCGCGCTCTGCGGCGCACCCGCACGCGGCATCGAACGAGTCGCCACTTCTTCCCAGAAGGAGTGCGCCCCCGTGTCCCCCAGTCCCTCTCCCACCCGCGGTCGGCTGCCTGCCGGCGACGCGCCTCCCCGGCTCTCCGACTCGTGGATCGCCCTGGCCGGGCTCTCCGCGGTGTTCCTCTTCGAGATGCTCGACACCTCGGTGCTGAACGTCGCCCTGCCGACGATCGGCCGTGAGCTGGGCTCGTCGACGAAGGGGCTGCAGTGGGTGTCGGGCGCCTACGGGGTCGCCTTCGGCGGGCTCATGCTCCTCTTCGGCGCCGTCGCCGACCGGGTGGGGCGCCGCCGTATCATGCTCGCGGGCCTCGCGCTGCTGGCCGTGGCGAGCCTCGCCACCGTGGCGGTCACGACCACCGAGCAGCTGATCGCCGTCCGGGTGCTGACGGGCGTCGCCGCGGCGATGACCACCCCCGGGTCGATGGCGCTGGCGTTCCGGCTGTTCGACGACGAGGGCCTCCGCGTCCGGGCTCTCACGGTGATCTCGACCGCGGGGCTGGTGGGCCTCGCCGTCGGCCCGACCGTCGGCGGGTTCGTGCTCGCCGTCGCCCCATGGCAGGTGCTGCTGCTGGCCGACGTGCCGATCGCCGCGCTCGCGTTCATCGGCATCCTCGTCGGCGTCGCTCGCGACGACGCGGCGGGGTTGCGGCGTGGCCCGGTGGTGGACCTGCACCTGCTCGCCCGCCCCCTGGTGTCGAGCGGCCTGGCGTTCAAGGCCGCGTCGGGCCTCGCCGTCGCCGGACTGTCGTACCTCGTCACGCTGCAGCTGCAGTTCGCCTGGGGCTGGCCGCCGGCCCTCGCTGCCGTCGGCACGCTGCCGCAGGTCGTCGTGCTCCTGGCCGGGGGCCGCCTCGTCGGGCCCTTCGTGCAGCGGGTCGGCCTGAGCCGGGCCGCCGGGGTCAGCGCCGCCGCTGTCGTGTCGGGCCTCGCGGTCTTCGGCGCCCTGAGTCGTCAGGGGTACGTCTGGGTGCTCGTCGCGCTCGTGCTCGTCGCCGTCGGCATGCGCGTCGTCGGCGTCGTGGCCGGAGTCTCCGTGCTCACGGGCCTCCCGGCCGACCGCACCTCGGTCGGCGCGGCCCTCGTCGACACCTCGAGCGAGCTCGCCGGAGGAGCAGCCGTCGCCGCCGCGGGCACGATCGTCGCCGCGTTCGTCACCGGCAGCATCACGACCGCCCCGTGGACGGCCTCGCGGCTCGCGTCCTTCGAGAACGCCCTCACCGTCGCCGGGCTCGGTCTCGCCGCGGTCGCCGCCGTGCTCGTCGCGATCGGGATGGTCCGGGCCCGGGCCGCCGACCCCGCCCTCGGCACCACTGCACCCGCCCCCTCGTCCGCTCTCACCCCCACCGCCCAGGAGTCCTCTCGTGTCTGACAGAACAGCCCTGCCCCGCCCGCCGTTCGACCCCGAGTTCGCGCCCTTCCTGGAGGCGATGGACGCCCGCGGCCGCTTCCGCCTCGAGACCGCGATGCTGCCGCAGATGCGACAGCTGGACATGACGGAGGCGCAGCTCGACGAAGGGCTGCGGGCCCGCGGTCTCGAGAGGCGCAGCTTCACCGTTCCCGGGCACCTCGGCGAGCCGATCGCCCTCGCGGTCGTCCAACGCATCGGCCGCACCGGGACGGCGGCCTGCGCCTACGCCATCCACGGCGGCGGGATGATGTTCGGCCACCACCTCGGCAATCTCGACTCGTACGACGACTGGCTGTTGGTGCACGACGTCGTCCTGATCAGCCCCGACTACCGTCTCGCCCCGGAGCATCCCGACCCGTACCCGGTAGAGGACTGCTACGCCGGCCTGGTCTGGGTCGCCGAGCACGCCGATGAGCTCGGCGTCGACGCCGAGCGGATCGTCCTGGTCGGCCAGAGCGCCGGAGCCGGGCTGGCGGCGGGCACGGCGCTGCTCGCCCGGGATCGGCGGGGGCCGGCCGTCGTCGGGCAGGTGCTCGTCAGCCCCATGCTCGACGACCGTGACGCGACGCTCTCCGCCCGGCAGTTCGACGGGGTGGGTGTCGCCGACCGCGAGATGACCCGGTTCGGCTGGGACGCCTACCTCGGCGACCGTCGCGGAGGTGACGACGTGTCGATCTACGCCGCCCCCGGCCGCGCGAACGACCTGACCGGCCTGCCGCCGGCCTACGTCGACTGCGGCAGCACCGAGGTGTTCCGCGACGAGACCGTCGCGTACGCCGGCGCGCTCTGGGCGGCGGGAGTGCAGGCGGAGCTGCACGTGTGGCCGGGGGCGTTCCACGGGTCCACGAGCATGATGCCGGAGGCGATCCTGTCGCGCCGGGCCGTCACCGCTCTGCGCGACTGGACCGGGCGCCTCCTCGACCCCACGCCCTCGGGATGACTCGACGGCGTCGCCTGGATCCGCGCGTAGAGTCGCGCCCATGCGCCTCACGAAACTCGAACACGCCTGCCTGATCATCGAGATCGAGGGGCGGCGCCTGGTCGTCGACCCCGGGTCGTTCGGCTCGCCGATGATCGACGTGGCCGACGTCGACGCCGTCGTCGTGACGCACGAGCACCCCGACCACTGGACGCCCGACCAGCTCGCCCACCTGCTCGCGACGAACCCCGGCATGACGATCTACGGTCCGGCCGGCGTCGCCTCCGCGGCGGCCGACTTCGACGTCCACGTCGTCGCGGACGGCGACACGATCGAGGTCGGCCCGTTCGACCTCGCGTTCCACGGCTCGCGTCACGCCGTCATCCACGAGTCGATCCCCGTCATCGACAACGTGGGCGTGCTCGTCGACGGTCGGCTCTTCTACCCGGGCGACGCGTTCACCGTCCCGCCCGTTCCCGTCGAGATACTCGCCGCGCCCGTGGGCGCCCCGTGGTTGAAGGTCTCGGAGGCCATGGACTACGTCACCGCCGTCGGCGCGACCACCGTGTTCCCCACGCACGAACGCACCCTCAGCGATGCCGGGCTCACCATGCACTTCGACCGGCTCCGGTCGAGCGCCGAAACGGTCGGCGGGCGGGCCGTGCTGCTCGCGGCTCACGAATCCCTCGAGATCTGACGCCGCGCCTCCTCGGCGAGGTCTCAGCCGCTCCGCCGCCGGACGACGGACCGCCCGCCCCCGGATACGGGGGCGGGCGGTCAGGGGGGTGTGGTCGGACTAGAGCGTGATGTCGATCTCGCGCAACAGCTCGGCGTCGATCGCGACGCGGACCTTCTCGACGAGCTCGTCGGGCGCGGGGCTGTCGATGGTCAGCACGCTGAGCGCCTGGCCACCGGCGCTGCGACGCGCGATCTGCATGCCGGCGATGTTGATGCCCGCCTCGCCGAACTCGCGCCCGTAGACGGCCACGATGCCGGGGCGGTCGCCGTAGACCATGACGAGGTGGTGCTTCGCGAGCGGCACCTCGACGTCGTAGCCGTTGATCTCGACGATCTTCTCGACCTGCTTCGTGCCGGTCAGCGTGCCCGACACCGAGATCTGCGAGCCGTCGCTGAGCGAGCCGCGCAGGGTGATGACGTTGCGGTACTCGTCGCTCGCCGGGTCGGTGAGCAGTCGGACCGTGATGCCGCGCTGCTCGGCGAGCAGCGGCGCGTTCACGTAGCTGACCGACTCGCTGACGATGTTGGTGAAGATGCCCTTGAGCGCGGCGAGCTTGAGAACGCTGACGTCGTACTCGACGAGGTCGCCGCGCACCTCGACGTCGACGCTCGTGAGGGGGCTGTCGGCGAGGCCGGAGAAGACCTGCCCGATCTTCTCGACGAGGCCGATGCCCGGTCGGACGTAGGGGTCGATGACTCCCCCGGCGACGTTGACGGCGTCGGGGACGAGCTCGCCGCCCAGTGCCTGACGCACCGACCGCGCGACCGAGACGCCGGCCTTCTCCTGCGCCTCGGACGTCGACGCGCCGAGGTGCGGCGTGACCACGACGTTCTCGAGACCGAGCAGCTTCTGGTCGACGGGGGGCTCGGACACGAACACGTCGAGGCCCGCACCGGCGATCTCGCCCGTCGTGAGCGCCTCGTACAGGGCGTCCTCGTCGATGAGACCGCCGCGCGCGACGTTCACGACGAACGCGCTCTTCTTCATCGCCTTCATCTGCTCGAGACCGATCATGCCGGTGGTCTCGGGGGTCTTCGGCATGTGGATCGTGACGAAGTCGGCCGTGGCCAGCAGATCGTCGAGCGAGAGCAGCGTGACCCCGAGCTGCTGGGCTCGCGCCGGGGTGACGTAGGGGTCGTAGGCGACGACGTTCACGCCGAACGCCTGCAGACGGGCCGTGATCAGGGCGCCGATCCGACCCAGACCGACGATGCCGACGGTCTTCTCGAACAGCTCGACCCCGGTGTACTTCGAGCGCTTCCACTGACCCTGGGCGAGGGCCGCGTGAGCGGCGGGGATGTGCCGGGCGAGACTCAGGATGTGCCCGACCGTCAGCTCGGCCGCCGAGATGATGTTCGACGTGGGGGCGTTGACGACCATCACACCGGCGGTCGTGGCCGCCTTGATGTCGACGTTGTCGAGGCCGACCCCGGCACGGGCGACGACCTTGAGGTTCGGCGCCGCGGCGATGGCCTCGGCGTCGACCTGGGTGGCCGATCGGACGAGCACCGCATCGGCGTCGGCCAGCGCCGTGAGGAGGGCCGGACGATCGGTGCCGTCGACCGATCGCACGTCGAAGTCGGGGCCGAGGGCCTCGACGGTTGCGGGTGAGAGTTCTTCTGCGATCAACACGACGGGCTTTGCCACGGAGACGATGTCCTTAAAGAGAGAGTCGGGGGGGACGGCCGCGACGCGCCGTGGGCGCGGCTGTCGTCACTCTATCGACTCCGTCGACGTGTGACGCCCCGGGTCGCCCCGGCGGCGTCAGACGCTCTGGACGTACGCCGTGATCGTCAGGCTGAGTGCGGCCACCGCAGCGAGACCAGCGAGCAAGACCAGCGCCACGACGGGCAGCGGCCGACGGCGGACCACGACGAGCGCGGCGACGAACACCACGGGCGGCAGCGCCACGTTCGCGATCAGGGCGAACCACGGCGGTGACGCCACGAGACCGTCGAGCCCGTTCTCGGCGTAGAAGTCGTTGTTGGCGTATCGCGCCTGCCCCGGCACGGAGACCAGGTTCGTGACGGCCTCGAACAGGTCGTAGGCGAACAGCAGACCGAACAGCACGACGAGGGCGACGAACACCACCGAGGAGGCGCGGTCGCGTCGGGTGCCGACCGTCGCCCCGGCGAAGGCCCGGCTCATGCGCCCGCGCCGATCAGGAGGGGCCAGGGGGCGACGACCAGGGCGCCGATGATCATTGCCAGGATGCGTCGGCGCATGGCCGTGGCGGGCACGAGCACGATCGACGAGACGAACC
This sequence comes from Frigoribacterium sp. CFBP9030, assembly GCF_034045195.1. NCBI lineage: Bacteria > Bacillati > Actinomycetota > Actinomycetes > Micrococcales > Microbacteriaceae > Frigoribacterium > Frigoribacterium sp. CFBP9030. The sequence goes on along the minus strand of NZ_JAXCWG010000003.1, from coordinate 207,572 downwards.
AGAGCGCCGGCGCCGCCACCGCCAGGAGCACGCCGAACCGCCACAGGCCCGTCGCGACGGGGGTGGCGAAGGTGTACCCGAAGCGCCCGACGAGCGCGACCCAGCCGACGGAGCAGAGCAGGAAGACCCCGCCGAGCACCCCATGGGCGATCAGCGACGCCGAGCTCATCGGCCGGACGGCGTCCGGATCGTCGTCGAGGTCGCCCTCGGACCCGATCGTCGAAGCGTCGCGGGAGGGCCCGTCGATGTGGCTGGCGTCGAGCTCGTCGCCCCAGCTCAGCGCGTCGTCGTCTCCGTGGTCGAGTGCGCCGGGGCCGCTCGGCGTCATGCCGACGTCTTGGCGGCCACCGCGTCGCGCAGAGCCGGGAAGAGCGGGTGGTCGGCGAGGACCCCCGTGAGCGTCGTCGTCAGCTCGTCGACATCGAGACCCGAGACGAGCAGCGCCTGCAGCTCGACGCTCTCGACGTCGTCGGCCACGGAGAAGTCCAGGGCGGCACCGACGGCGCGGACGAGCGCCTCGGACGGCATCCCCCGCTCGGCGAGCTGAGCCGCGGGACCGACGAACCGCTCGTGCCGGCTGAGCTTGCGGAGCGGGTTGCGCCCCACCCGCTCGGTCGTGTCGGGGAGGTGCGGGTTCGCGATGCGCACCAGGTTCTTCTCGATGTAGGCCTGCTGCGCGTCGGCCTCGAGCCCGTGCTTGGCGACGAGGAGGGACTTGGTCTCGGCGAGCACGCCTCGCACCTCGGCCATGACCTCGGCGTCGTCGAGAGCCTCGCGGATGCTCGTGAGACCGCGACGGAACCCGTGGTACGCCGCCGCGGCGTGGGCGGTGTTGACGGTGAAGAGCTTGCGCTCGATGAACGGCTCGAGGTCGTCGACCCAGGTGACGCCCTCGATCTCGGGTCGGTCGTCGCCGAACGGCGTGCTCTCGACGACCCACTCGAAGAACGACTCGATCGTGACGTCGAGCGTGCCGCCGGCCTGCTCGGGGACGATGCGGTCGATGGCGCAGTTGGCGAAGACGGCGTTGTCTGCGGGGTCGTGCTCGCGCACGGCGGCGGCCAGCGAATCGGTCGCGTTGATGGCGTTCTCGCAGGCGATGACCGCGAGGGCCGGGCGGTCGGCGTCTCGGGCGGCGAGGCCCTTCGCGATGACCGGGGCGACGAACGGCAGGATGCGCGCGCCCACCGCGGTCGTGACGATGTCGGCGGCCGCGATCTCGGCGACCAGCGCCTCCTCGTCGGAGCGGCTGTTGATCGCCCGGTAGCCGTCGACGACGGTGGTGCGGCTGTCTTCGCCGACCTCGTGCACCTCGAACGACGACTGCGACTGCAACGAGCCGATGAGGTCGTCGTTCACGTCGGCGAACACGACCTCGTATCCGCTCGCATGGAGGAACTGGGCCACGAAGCCGCGGCCGATGTTGCCGGCGCCGAAGTGGACTGCTGTCTTGCGATCTGCCATGCCTTAGATCATGCCACGGCGAGGCCGACCGGGCGGACGCCGCGAGGGCCCCGCACCGGGCGGTGCGAGGCCCTCGTGGGGTGACTCGGTGACGAGACGGGCGACTAGCGGGCGGCGCTGCCGTCGACGTAGTCGGCGTCCTGCTGCTTCCAGGCGAAGAGCGCGCGGAGCTCCTGGCCGGTGGCCTCGATGGGGTGCTCCTCGCCCTTCTTGCGCAGCTCCTTGAACTCGGGGGCACCGGCGTCCTGGTCGTCGATGAACCGCTTGGCGAACGCGCCGGACTGGATGTCGGCGAGCACGGCCTTCATGTTGTCCTTCACGTCTGGGGTGATGACGCGCGGGCCCGAGACGTAGTCGCCGTACTCGGCCGTGTCGGAGACGCTCCAGCGCTGCTTGGCCAGGCCGCCCTCCCAGATGAGGTCGACGATCAGCTTGAGCTCGTGCAGCACCTCGAAGTAGGCGATCTGCGGCTGGTAGCCGGCCTCGGTGAGGGTCTCGAAGCCGTACTGGATCAGCTGCGAGGTGCCGCCGCAGAGCACGGCCTGCTCGCCGAAGAGGTCGGTCTCGGTCTCTTCGGTGAAGGTGGTCTTGATGCCGCCGGCACGCAGACCGCCGATGCCCTTCGAGTACGACCAGGCGAGGTCCCAGGCGGAGCCCGAGGCGTCCTGCTCGACGGCGACGATCACGGGGACGCCGCGGCCGGCCTCGAACTCGCGGCGGACCGTGTGGCCCGGGCCCTTGGGTGCGACGAGCACGACGTCGACGCCCGCGGGCGCCTCGATGTAGCCGAAGCGGATGTTGAAGCCGTGGCCGAAGACGAGCGCCTTGCCGTCGGCGAGGTTCGGGGCGATGTCGTCGGCGTAGACGTGGCGCTGCACCTGGTCGGGCGCGAGGATGACGATGACGTCGCCCCAGGCCGAGGCCTCGGCGGGCGTCTGCACGGTGAACCCGGCCTCTTCGGCCTTGGCGCGGCTCTTCGAGCCCTCCTTCAGGCCGACGACGACCTCGACGCCCGAGTCGCGCAGGTTGAGCGCGTGCGCGTGACCCTGCGATCCGTAGCCGATGACGGCGACCTTCTTGCCCTGGATGATCGACAGATCGGCGTCGTTGTCGTAGACGATTTCAGTCACAGTGGTGATACTCCTCGGTTGTCGACGGGTGTCGGTGGATGTCGGTTGATGGGGGCCGAGGAGGCGCGGGTCGACCGCGCCCCGCCGGTCTAGTTCTTGAAGACGCGGTCGGTGATCGACTTCGCGCCGCGGCCGATGGCCAGCAGCCCCGACTGCGAGATCTCCTTCACGCCGTAGGGCTCGAGCACGCGGAGCAGGGCGTTGGTCTTGCCCGTGTCGCCGGTCACCTCGATGACGAGAGCGTCGGTCGAGACGTCGACGACCGAGGCGCGGAAGAGCGTCACGGCCTCGAGCACCTGCGATCGGGTCGTGTTGTCGACCCGCACCTTGATCAGCATGTGCTCGCGCTGCACCGACTGCGAGTAGTCGAGCTCGACGATCTTGATCACGTTGACGAGCTTGTTCAGCTGCTTCGTGACCTGCTCGAGCGGGAGCTCCTCCACGTCGACGACGACCGTGATTCGGCTGAAGCCCTCGAGCTCGCTCTTGCCGACGGCGAGGCTCTCGATGTTGAAGCCACGGCGGGCGAAGAGGCCGGCGACCCGCGTCAGCAGGCCCGGCTTGTCTTCGACCAGGAGGCTCAGGACGTGGCTCATGCGTGCTCTCCTGTCATGTCGCCGTCGCGCGTGGTGTCGGAGGCGCTCGTGCCGGGCGCCTCGTCGTCCCACTCGGGAGCGAGGGCTCGGGCGTGCTGGATCTCGGAGTTCGAGACGCCCTGGGGCACCATCGGCCACACCATGGCGTCGCGGCTGACGACGAAGTCGATGACGACCGGGCGGTCGTTCGTCTCGAGCGCCAGCTTGATGGCGGCGTCCACCTCGTCTTCACGACGCACGCGGATGCCCAGGGCCCCGTACGCGTCGGCCAGCTTGACGAAGTCGGGCACCATGCGCGTCTCGTGCCCCGTGTTCAAGTCGGTGAACGAGTGGCGGCCCTCGTAGAACAGGGTCTGCCACTGCCGCACCATTCCGAGCGACGAGTTGTTGATGATCGCGACCTTGATCGGGATGTCGTTGATGACGCAGGTGGCGAGCTCCTGATTGGTCATCTGGAAGCAGCCGTCGCCGTCGATGGCCCAGACCACGCGATCGGGCTGCGCGACCTTGGCTCCCATGGCGGCCGGGACGGAGTAGCCCATCGTCCCCGCGCCTCCGGAGTTGAGCCAGGCGTTCGGACGCTCGTACTGGATGAACTGCGCCGACCACATCTGGTGCTGACCGACACCCGACGCGTAGACCGCCTCGGGGCCCGAGAGCTCGCCGATCCGCTGGATGACGCCCTGGGGCGAGAGGAGGCCGTCGTCGGGTTCGGTGTAGCCGAGGGGGAACTGCTCGCGCAGCCCGTCGAGGTGCTCCCACCAGGCCGAGATGTCGGGGCGGGTGCCGCCGGTGACCTCGAGGAAGGCGCTCGTGAGGTCGGGGATGACGACCTTCGCGTCGCCCACGATGGGGACGTCGGCGATGCGGATCTTCGAGATCTCGGCGGGGTCGATGTCGACGTGGACGACCTTGGCGTTCGGCGCGAAGAGATCGGCCTTGCCCGTGACGCGGTCGTCGAAGCGGGCGCCGAGCGCGATGATCAGATCGCTCTCTTGAAGACCGAGCACGGCCGGGACGGTGCCGTGCATGCCCGGCATGCCGAGGTGCTGCTGGTGCGAGTCGGGGAACGCGCCTCGAGCCATCAGGGTCGTCACCACGGGGGCGCCGGTGGCTTCGACCAGGGTCTTGAGCTCGGCGGACGCGCCGGCGCGGATGACCCCGCCGCCGACGTAGAAGACGGGCTGCTTCGCGTCGGCGATCATCTGGGCAGCTGCCGTGATCTGCTTGCCGTGCGCTTTGGTCACCGGACGGTAGCCGGGCAGGTCGACGACGGGCGGCCAGATGAAGGGCGCGCTGTTCTGCTGGGCGTCTTTGGTGATGTCGACGAGCACCGGGCCGGGTCGACCCGTGCTGGCGATCTGGTAGGCCGCCGCGAGGGTGGCGGGGACGTCTTCGGGCTTCGTCACGAGGAACGAGTGCTTCGTGATCGGCATGGTGATGCCGACGATGTCGGCCTCCTGGAAGGCGTCCGTGCCCATCAGGGTCGAGAACACCTGACCGGTGATGGCCAGAAGCGGCACGGAGTCCATGTAGGCGTCGGCGATGGCCGTGACGAGGTTGGTGGCGCCGGGTCCGGAGGTGGCGATGGCGACGCCGACCCGACCCGACGAGGCCGCGTAGCCCTCGGCGGCGTGACCGGCACCCTGCTCGTGCCGGACCAGGATGTGACGGATCGCCGTCGAGGCCATCAGCTCGTCGTAGAACGGGATGATCGCGCCGCCCGGCAGACCGAAGACGTCGGTCACGCCGAGGTACTCGAGCGACTTGAGGATCGCGCCCGAGCCGGTCAGGACGGGAGGCGCGGTGGTCGCGTCGGGACTGGTGCCGCGGCCGGAGGCACGGGTCGTGCCGCCGGGGAGGGGCGTCGCTTCTGGAGGCATCGGAGCCGGGTTCCTCTTCGTGATGATGTGACGGTGATGACGGGGTGTCGCCGCTGACGGTCGAGCCCTGGCCGCCGTGCCGGCGGTCTCGGTGGGCCGACCCCCACCGAGGACCGCCCGGGAGGCGCGGCCTAGTAGGTGACGGCGCCTTCCGCTGCGGAGCGGACCTGGCGTGCGTACTTGGCGAGGACACCGCGGGTGTATCGCGGCGGGAGGGGCTCCCAGCCGTCGCGGCGGGAGACGAGCTCAGCCGGATCGACGAGTAGGTCGATCGAGCGAGCGGCGATATCGACCCGAATCAGATCACCATCGCGCACGAAGGCGATCGGACCTGCGTCGACCGCTTCGGGTGCTATGTGGCCGATGCACAGGCCGGTTGTGCCGCCTGAGAATCGTCCGTCCGTCAAGAGTAGTACATCTTTTCCGAGCCCTGCGCCCTTGATGGCGGCCGTGATGGCGAGCATCTCGCGCATGCCCGGCCCGCCCTTGGGGCCCTCGTACCGGATGACGACGACGTCGCCGGCCTCGATGCGGCCCTCCGTCAGGGCGTCCATGGCCCCGCGCTCGCGCTCGAAGACCTTGGCCGGGCCCTGGAAGACCTCGGCGTCGAAGCCGGCGGTCTTGACGACGGCGCCCTCGGGGGCGAAGGTGCCGCTCAGCACCGTCAGCCCGCCGGTCGCGTGGATCGGGTTGTCGAGGGTGCGGAGCACCTCGCCGTCGAGGGGCTTCGGCTTGATCGCCTCGAGGTTCTCGGCGACCGTCTTGCCGGTGACCGTGAGGCAGTCGCCGTGCAGCAGCCCGGCGTCGAGCAGGGCCTTCATGACGACGGGCACGCCGCCCATCCGGTCGACGTCGTTCATGACGTACTTGCCGAAGGGCTTGAGGTCGCCGATGTGCGGCACCTTGTCGCCGATGCGGTTGAAGTCGTCGATGGTGAGGTCGACCTCGGCCTCGTAGGCGATGGCGAGCAGGTGCAGCACGACGTTCGTCGAGCCGCCGAAGGCCATGGCGACAGCGATGGCGTTCTCGAAGGCCTTCTTCGTGAGGATGTCGCGCGTCGTGATGCCGAGCCGGAGCATCTCGACGACCGCCTCGCCCGAGCGGTGGGCGAAGTAGTCGCGACGACGGTCGGCCGAGGGCGGGGCGGCGGAGCCGGGGAGGCTCATGCCGAGGGCCTCGGCGACGCTCGCCATGGTGTTGGCGGTGTACATGCCGCCGCAGGCGCCTTCGCCCGGGACGATCGCGCACTCGATGGCCTTGAGGTCCTCTTCGCCGATCGTGCCGGCCTTGTAGGCGCCGACGGCCTCGAACGAGTCGATGATCGTCACGTTCTTCTCGGTGCCGTCGCTGAGCTTGACCCAGCCGGGGGCGACGCTGCCCGCGTAGAGGAAGACGCTGGCGAGGTCGAGGCGCGCGGCGGCCATCAGCATGCCCGGCAGCGACTTGTCGCAGCCGGCGAGGAGGACCGAGCCGTCGAGGCGCTCGGCGTTCATGACGACCTCGACGCTGTCCGCGATGACCTCGCGCGACACGAGCGAGAAGTGCATGCCCTCATGCCCCATCGAGATGCCGTCGGAGACGGACACCGTGCCGAACTGCAAGGGGTAGCCGCCGCCGGAGTGGACGCCCTCCTTCGCACCCTGCGCGAGACGATCGAGCGACAGGTTGCAGGGGGTGATCTCGTTCCAGCTGCTGGCGATGCCGATCTGGGGTTTGTCCCAGTCGGCGTCGCCCATCCCGACGGCACGGAGCATGCCCCGGGAGGTCGTGGCTTCGACGCCGTCGGTGACGACTCGGCTCCGCGGTTTGATGTCGATCCCTACCGGGGTGTCCTTCTCTGGCATGGGTCGAGTTTAGGGCGTGACGACGTGTGCTCCGTCCACCCGGGCCGGGGGCGGTCAGAGCCCGTCGGAACCGCCTCGTCGATCGTCGCCGGCCTGCCGCGGCAGGCCCTCCGAGTCGCGTTCGACGGGACCGTCGCCGTCGGCCGTGGAGTGGTCGCCCACGCCCTCGACGCGGTCCATCTCGACGGCCAGGGCGTCGGCGGATCCGACCGGTAGGTCGGTGACGTCGATGTCGGCGTCGTCGCTCTCGACCGTCTCGGCGAGCTCGCCCGCCGCACGGGCCACGGCCTCGTCGAGCTCGTCGACGACGAGCTGATCGCGCCGGAGGTCGCCGTTCCGGTAGCCGGCGCGCCCGATCATGTGAGCCGAGATGGGCGCCGTCAGCATCTGGAAGACGAGCACCACGAGGAGGGACGCGATGGTGCCGACTGTGTGCTGGTCGAGCGCGATGGCGGCGAGCACGAGGATGAGCCCGAAGATCTGCGGCTTGGTCGCGGCGTGCATCCGCGACAGCGCGTCGGGGAACCGGAGCAGGCCGATGCCCGCGGCGAGCGAGAGCAGCGCACCGGCGATGAGCAGGACGGACGACGCGATGTCGTAGGCGGACTGGGGGATCATGACGGGTCCTGCCTGGAGACGTACCGGGCGACCGTGATCGATCCGAACACCGCCGACAGCGCGAGCACGATGATCACGGGGATCGTGCGGGTGTGCCCCGAGAAGACCATGTCGGCCGCGAGCACGCAGATCAGCGTCGTCAGCAGCATGTCGGAGGCGATCATGCGGTCGAGGATCGACGGACCCCGGACGATGCGGATCACCGAGGCGAGACCGGCGAAGGCGAACAGCGCGCCCACGACGTATTCGACGACGATCATGAGGGACCCCCTTCGGAGGACGAGGACGGGGACACCGGGTCGTGCACCTCGGCGGCGGCAGGCGTGCCGTCCGCGATCCGTCGGAGATCGTCGGTGCTGCCCAGCACGCGGGCGATCCTCTTCTCGACGACCAGCACGCCCGAACGGACCGCCTCGACCTCGTCGGCGTCGGAGACGCCGAGAGCGTGCAGGTAGAGGATCGACCGCTCACGATCGGCCTCGACGACGAGCGAACCGGGGACGAGCGAGATGGCCTCGGCCACCAGCGTCATGATGAAGTCCGACCGCGTGTGCAGCTGGACGGCGACGATGGCGTTCGAGTGGACCCCCCGGGGGCCCACGGCCTGCCAGGCCACCTGCACCGACGCGCGCACGAGATCGACGACGAAGTGCGCCAGGAACACGAGTGCGTACCAGATGTTGAACCGGCCGCTCAGCTCGACCGGGGGCAGGAAGAACACCCGGGTTACCAGGAGGGCCACCGCGACACCCGTGACGAAGGCGAGCACCGTGAACTGGCTCCACAGGCACATCCACAGCACGACGAGGCCGATCAGCAACGGCATCTGACGGGCGAGGCTGCGACCCACCTCGCGGCGTGACGGGCGACCGGTCATGGCGTGCTCCCCTCGTCGACCGGTCCCCCGGCGGGTGTCGGTGCCGGCGACGAGTCGTCGCCCCGGGTCTCGCCCTCTCCGGAGGGGAAGACGAGCTGCACGTACTCGTTCGACCCGTACACGCGACCTGCCGCCCGCTCGGCCACGCCGTAGAGCGGCCCGGCCGCGAAGGTGAGCACGAGCGACACGAGGACCATCCCGGCCGTCGCGCCGACCATCGTGCGGGGGTTGGTGCGCTTCTGCTGCACGGCCACGCGACCCGGCGCCTCCTCGAGGTGCTCGGTGAACGGCGACTCGTGGTCGTCGACGTCGGCCTTCGGACGCCAGAAGGCGAGGTTCCAGGCCCTCATGAGCGCGTAGAGGGTCAGCAGCGAGGTGAGGGCGCCGGCGCCGATCAGCACGTAGACGAGCGGATCGTCCAGTCGCGCGCCGGCCTCGAAGAGCGCCACCTTGCCGATGAAGCCCGAGAACGGCGGGATGCCGCCGAGATTGAGCGCCGGGATGAAGAACAGCACCGCGATGATCGGGGCCGCCTTGAGGAGCCCGCCCAGTCTCGTGATGGAGGCCGTGCCTCCTCGGCGCTCGATCAGCCCCGCCCCGAGGAAGAGCGTCGTCTGGACGGTGATGTGGTGCACCACGTAGTAGATGGTGGCCGCCAGCCCCTCGACCGTGCCGAGGGCGATGCCGAAGATCATGTAGCCGATGTGACTGACCAGCGTGAACGAGAGCAGCCGCTTGATGTCGGCCTGCGCGACCGCGCCGAGGATGCCGACCACCATCGTCAGCAGCGCGATGATCAGCAGGTAGACGTTGACGTTGCTCTCGACGAAGAGCACGGTCTCGGTGCGGATGATCGCATAGACGCCGACCTTCGTCAGCAGACCCGCGAACACCGCCGTCACCGGCGCGGGCGCCGTCGGATACGAGTCGGGCAGCCAGAACGACAACGGGAAGATCGCGGCCTTGATGCCGAACGCGGTCAGCAGCATGACGTGGATGATCGTCTGCACGTCGGCCGGGATGGTGTCCATCCGCTGGGCGATGTCGGCGATGTTCACCGTGCCGAGCGCGCCGTAGATCATCGCGATCGACGCGAGGAACAGCACCGACGAGACGAGGCTGACGACGATGTAGACCACGCCGGCGCGGATGCGCTGCTCGGTGCCGCCGAGGGTGATCAGCACGTAGCTGGCCACCAGCAGGATCTCGAAGCCGACGTAGAGGTTGAAGAGGTCGCCCGCGATGAAGGCGTTGAAGACCCCCGTCGCGAGGATGAGGTACGTCGGGTTGTAGATCGAGACCGGTGCCTCGCCGTCGCCGTCGGCCTGGCCCTGCCCGACCGAGAAGACGAACACGGCCAGCAGCACGATCGACGAGATGCTGAGCATCAGGGCGGCGAGGCGGTCGACCACGAGGGTGATGCCGTACGGGGCCTCCCAGCCGCCGACCTGCACGGCGATGGCGCCCTGCGTGTCGACGACCACGAGCAGCACGAGGCTGATGACCACCACGATGCCGAGGGCGACGATCGAGAGGATCGACTGGAGCCGCGGGCGGCGACCCGTGATCAATGCGGCGGCCGCGCCCAGGAGCGGGACGAGGACGACGAGGGGGACGAGGAAGCTCATGCGTTCTCGCTCTCGTCGGGCTGGTCGGTGCGGTCGGTGCGGCTGCGGCCGGTGCGGCTGGAACCGGCCGGGTCGGCGCGGCTCCCGGCTGTGTCGCCGGGCGCCGTCCGGCGGAGCGCCTCGGTCGGCACCGCCGCCTCGGCGCGATCACCGAACTCGGTGTCTCCGCCGGCCACGTCGTCGCCGTCGCTCTGCGAGTCCTCCTCTTCGGCGGGGACGCCGCGGCGCCCGATCTCGAGGTCCTCGACGTCGTCGACCACCGTGTCGACCTGGGCCAGGCGCCACGACCGGTAGATGAGCGCGAGCATGAAGGCCGAGATGCCGAAGGTGATGACGATCGCCGTCAGCACGAACGCCTGCGGCAGCGGATCGGCGAAGTCGACCGGCGCGGCCTGGCCGTCGACGATGGGAGCAGCCCCGCGGCGACCCGACATGATGAGGATCAGGATGTTCGTCGCGTTGCCGACGAGCAGGAATCCGAGCAGCACCCGGGTCATGCTGCGCTCCAGCAGCAGGTAGACGCCGCAGGCGTAGAGCGCCGCCATGACGACGATCAGGACGAGCGAGACGCTCATGCGCGGCCTCCGTCGGTCGAGGTCGGGCCGGAGACCGAGACGGGGAGCGTCTCGCCGGCGTCGTCGGGCTGCGGCACCGGCGAACCGGTGTCGTCTTCCTCTTCTTGTCGATCGACCTCGGCGCCGAGGCTGCGGAGGACGTCGAGCACGAGCCCGACGACGACGAGGTACACGCCGATGTCGAAGAAGGTCGAGGTGACGAACTCGAGGTGACCGAGCAGCGGGACCTCGCCTTCGACCCAGGTGGACGTGAGCGCGTCGGCCCCGAAGAAGAGGGGGACGAGCGCCGTCGCGCTGACCGTGAGCAGACCCGCACCGAGCAGCTTGCCGGCGTCGAGCGGTGCGGCCGCACCGAGCTCGTACCGACCACCGGCGAGGTAGCGGGCGACGAACGCGAAGCCCGCGACCAGCCCGCCGGCGAAACCGCCGCCCGGCGTGTTGTGCCCCGCGAAGAGCAGGTAGATCGAGACCACGATGATGGCGTGGAAGATGAGTCGGACGACGACTTCGAGCAGGATCGACCTGTTCTGCGGCGCCAGCTTGCGACCGGCGAGGAGCCAGGCGCGACGGTCGCCCTCCGTGCTGTCGCCGATCTGCACGGTCGATCCGCCGTCGGGCACGACGGGTGCCGGCTCGCGCAGGGGGCGGACACGGGCGAGGAAGCGCTGCGCCCGTGTGCGACGTGCGGGTCGCGGCAGGATGTCGGCTCGCGAGGTGATGAAGACCAGGCTGGCGACACCCGTGGCCGCGACGATGAGCACGGCGATCTCGCCCATGGTGTCCCAGCCGCGGATGTCGACGAGGGTGACGTTCACGACGTTCTTGCCGTGACCGCCGTCGACGGCGAGCGACGGGAACGCCCCCGAGATCGTCGCACCGGGCCGGGCGCCGAGCGCGACCACGGCGATGGCCGCCATGACGGAGCCGACGGCCACGCCGATGACGGCGCGCGCGACCCGGTGCGTCCGGCCGTTGCGGTCGCCGAGACGGGCGGGCAGGCGCCGCAGCACCAGCACGAAGGCGATGAGGGTGATCGTCTCGATGAGCGCCTGCGTCAGGGCGAGGTCGGGCGCCCCATGGAGGGCGAACAGGGCGGCCATGCCGTAACCCGTCACCCCGACGAGCACCACGGCCTGGAAGCGCTTGTTCGACAGCGCCGCGGCGATCGCACCGACGATCATCAGGACGCCTATCGCGAGCTGAGCGGGATAGTCGAAGAGCACGGCCGTGCTCGGCCAGGTGCGGTTCAGCGACAGCGTCACGATGGACGAGGCGATGAACACCACGAGGATCGTCGCCAGATAGAACGGCAGCGAACCGCGCTGGGTCGTCGCCGTCGTGCGCGAGGCCGTGCGGTCGATGCCCGCCATGATGCGGACGTACCCGTCGGAGGCGCGGGGCAGGAACGAGACCGCCTTCTGGAACGCGGACACCCGGTCGCGCTGCCAGAACATCAGGGCGCCGACCGCCAGCGAGATGGCGGTCAGCCCCAGCGCGGGCTCGAGACCGTGCCACAGCGCCAGGTAGTACGGCTCGTGGTCGCCGCCGCCCGCCGGGAGGGTGTCGGCGTAGCGGGCGAACACCGGGTCGACGGGGTGCGCGAGGAGACCGAGCACGAGACCCGCGACGGCGAGGACGACGGGGGCGAACAGGAAGTCGATGTGCTCGCGGACGAAGTCGACCGGTTCGACGCCCTTCTTGCGGGCGAAGGCCCCCCAGAGGAACCGCAGGCTGTAGGCCGTGGTGAGGATCGATCCGACCACGACGCCCACCAGGGCGATGACGCCCCAGACGGCACCGGACTCGGCGTCGTGCAGCAGGGCGGTCAGCACGGCCTCCTTCGCGACGAATCCGAAGGTCGGCGGGACGCCCGCCATGGAGGCGAGCGCGAGCACCGTCACGACCAGGAGCACCGGCGTCTGACGACCGAGACCGCTGAGCTTGCGGAGATCCCGGGTGCCCGTGCGGTGATCGATGACGCCCACGACGAGGAAGAGCGTCGACTTGAACAGCGCGTGGGCGACGAGCAGCGCCAAGCCGGCGAGGGCGGCGTCGCGGGTGCCGTAGCCGACGACGATCGTGAGGAACCCGAGCTGGCTGACCGTGCCGTACGCGAGGACGAGCTTCAGGTCGTGCTGCCGCAGAGCGCGATAGCCGCCGAGCACCATCGTCACCACGCCGACGGTGACGATGATCTCCTGCCAGCCCGGCGAGTCGTGGTAGCCGGGCGCCAGTCGGGCGACGAGGTAGATGCCCGCCTTGACCATGGCGGCGGCGTGCAGGTACGCGCTGACCGGTGTCGGGGCGGCCATGGCGGCCGGCAGCCAGAAGTGGAACGGCACGAGGGCGGATTTCGACAGGGCGCCGACGAGCACCAGCACGACGGCCACCGTGACGGCCGTGCCCGACGGGGGCTCGGCGACGAGCGCGGAGAGGGAGCTCGTGCCGCCCTGCACGGCGAGGATGACGAGACCCACCAGCATGGCGAGGCCTCCCGCGGTGGTGACGATCAGGGCCTGCAGAGCGGCGCCGCGGCTGGCCTGCTTCGACGTGTAGTGCCCGATCAGCAGGTACGAGAAGACGCTCGTGGCCTCCCAGAAGACGAAGAGCACGAAGACGTCGTCGCTCGTGACGAGGCCGTACATGGCCCCGGCGAACGCGACCAGGACGGCCGCGAATCGCGCGAGCCCTGCCTCGTCGCTGTGGAAGTAGCGGGCGCAGTAGACGAGCACGAGCCCGCCGATGCCGGTCACGACCAGGGCGAGGACCCAGGCCAGGACGTCCATCCGCAGGGTGAGCGAGATCGCCAGCTGCGGGATCCACGGCACGGTCTCTTCGGGGACGTCCCCCGACAGGACCGCGGGCCCCTGCAGGGCCGTGAAGACGAAGACCGCGAACGGGACGAGCGAGGCCCACAGGAACAGCGACGTGCCGAGACGGCGACCGATGGCCGCGACGACCACGGCGGCCACCGCGAAGGCTGTCAGGGCTACGATCACGACGACCTCCGTCGGCTGGCGACCTCGTCTACCGATCGGGATGAACGGGCGCGGGGAGTCGGGCGGAGAGTCCAGACTACCTTGCAGGCACCTGGGAACGCCCGGTCGCGTTCGCCCCGGGGCCGACCCGGGCCGACCCCGGAGGCCTCAGGAGTGCCCGAGGTGCGCCCGGAGATCCGCCAGCTCGGCCAGCAGTCGCGCGACGGCCTGCGGGTCGGCCACCCGGTGCCCCGCTCGCGACTCCCCCGGTCCGACCTTGACGGCCAGATCGCCCTCGCCGAGGGCCGCGAAGCCGTCCTCGTCGGTGACGTCGTCGCCGGCGTAGAGCACCCCGGTCGCGCCCACGATGTCGCGCAGCCGATCGATGCCGTCGTTCTTGCCCGTGGACCGGACGGCGTACTCGAGCACGTTCTTGCCCGTCCGCGCGTGGATGCCGTCGAGCGCGCCGACCGTGCGCCGCGCCTCCGCCAGGACCGTCTCGGTGGTCTCGTCGTCGGCGAGGCGCGTGTGGAGGGCCAGACCGGCGGGCTTCTCTTCCACGAAGACGCCCTCGTGCCCCGCGGCCGCCGCGTGCACGGCGTCCGAGAGGCGGGCGCGCGCCGCGACCTCGTCGGGGGTGAGCGAGGTCTCGTGGCCGTCCATCCGCAGCTCGATGCCGTGCGAGCCCACCAGCAGCACCTCGTCGGGCGTCTCGCTGATCGCGCTCAGCGAGGCGAGGTCGCGCCCCGAGACGAGGGCCACCGTGGTCGACTCGGCCGCCGCGAGTCGTGAGATCGCGGCGAGCGCCTCGGGCAGCGCCCTGGCCTCGAGGGGCGCGTCGACCTCGGGCGCGAGCGTGCCGTCGAAGTCGAGGGCGACGAGGAGGCGCGGGGTCGTCGCGAGACGACCGAGCGCGTCGGACAGGGCGCGGGGGTCTTCGGAGGTCATTCGGCGGTGCTCTCTTCGGTCGTATCGGTCGCCCCGGCGTCCGCCGGGGTGATCTGCTGGCCGGGGCGCACGTTCTCGAGCGCCTGCAGGAACGACGCCGACCACTTGGCCACGTCGTTGTCGAGCACCCGGCGACGCAGGGCCCGCATGCGGGTCGTGCGGTCGCGGCGCGGCATCTCGATCGCCCGCATGATGGTGTTCTTCAACCCGCCGATGTCGTGCGGGTTGATCAGCAGCGCGGTCTTGAGCTCGTCGGCGGCGCCGGCGAACTCGCTGAGCACGAGCACGCCGTCGTTGTCGCGGCGGACGGCGACGTACTCTTTCGCGACGAGGTTCATGCCGTCCCGGAGGGCCGTGACGAGCATGACGTCGGCCGCTAGGTAGAGGGCGACCATCTCTTCGCGCGGATAGCCGTGGTGGTGGTAGCTGATGGCGGTGTGGCTCATCGTGGCGTAGTCGCCGTTGACGCGGCCGACGGTCAGCTCGATCTCGTCGCGCAGCTGCTTGTAGGTCTCGACCCGCTCGCGGCTCGGGCTCGCGACCTGCACCAGCGTGGCGTCCTCGACGCTGAGGCGGCCGTCGGCGAGCAGCTCGCCGAACGCCTTCATGCGGTGCCGGATGCCCTTCGTGTAGTCGAGTCGGTCGACCCCGAGCATCACGGTCTTGGGGTTGCCGAGCCCCTCGCGGATCTCTCGCGCCCTGGCCTGGATGTCGGGCCGCGCGGCGAGCTCCTCGTAGCTGGCGGCGTCGATCGAGATCGGGAAGTGCTTCGCGAGCACCCGGCGGACCTTCTTGCCGCGCTTCGACACGGGAGCCGACTCGTCGTCGACGGGCACCTCGACGTACGGGCGGGTGGTGCCGTAGCCGAGCAGATGCCGGACGGCGCGGGAGAAGTTCGACGCGTCGTCGGCGCGCTGGAACCCGATCACGTCGGCGCCGAGCAGCCCCTCGAGGATCTGCTTGCGCCACGGCAGCTGCGAGAAGATGCCGAGCGGCGGGAACGGGATGTGGTTGAAGAAGCCGATGGTGAGGTCGGGGCGGGCCTCGCGGAGCATCCGCGGCACGAGCTGCAGCTGGTAGTCCTGGACCCAGATGGTGCCGCCCTCCTCCGTGATCTCGGCGGCGCGATCGGCGAAGCGCTGGTTGACCTGCACGTAGGCCTCCCACCAGACGCGGTGGTAGGTCGGGGCGGCGATGACGTCGTGGTAGAGCGGCCACAGGGTGTCGTTGCTGAACCCCTCGTAGTACCGCTGCACCTCTTCGGCGCTGAGCGGCACCGGGACGATCGAGATGCCCTGGTCGTCGAACGGCTCGAACTCGAGGTCCGGCTGACCGGCCCAGCCGACCCAGGCGCCGTCGTTGGCCTTCATGACCGGCTCGAGGGCGGTGACCAGGCCGCCGGGCGAGTGCTGCCACGAGGCGCTGCCGTCGTCGGCGATCACCCGGTCGACGGGGAGGCGGTTGGAGACGACGACGAAGCCGTAACGTTCGGAAGAGTCGGGCATGAGGTGGGTCAGCTCCTGTCGGATCACCCGCACGGACGCGGGACGGCCAGATTATCAGCGGGGGTCGTGGGGGCGCCGGGGTTCCTCTCGGTGTCCGAGCCCACGGGAATAGCATTCGCCTCATGACCGACACGCGACCCGCCCGCACCAGCAGCAGCAGCACCGCGACCGTCACGAGGGCCTACCGCGGCGGCGAGCTCATCGCGCACGGGTTCCCGCTCGCGGAGGTGAGCGACCACCTCGAGGACGCCGACTGCATCGTCTGGGTCGACTTCACCGACCCCTCCCCGGCCGATCTCGCGGAGCTCGAAGACGAGCTGGGCCTGCACGAGCTGGCGGTCGAGGACGCCCTGCACGACGGACAGCGTCCGAAGATCGACCGGTACGACGGCCATCTCTTCACCGCGCTGTACGACGTGGACTTCGACCGGGACTCCGGTGTGCTCAGCACGAGCGAGGTCAAGGCGTTCGTCACGGCCCGGGCGCTCGTCACGATCCACCACCCCGAGTTCGACGTGTCGCGGCTCGAGCGGACCTACGACGACAACGTCGACCTCACGACGCACGGCGTGACCTACCTGCTCTGGGGTCTGCTCGACAGCGTCGTCGACCGGCACTTCGACGCGACCGACGCGCTCGACGATGAGATCGAGGGGATCGCCGACGATCTCTTCGACCCGAAGCCGCGGACCCTCGACGTCCAGAAGCGCTCGTTCGCCCTGCGCAAGAGCCTGGTGCAGCTCCGCCGGGTGTCGTCGCCGATGCGCGAGGTGCTGAACACGCTGCTGCGTCGCGATCTGAAGGAGGTCGACGCCGAGATGCAGCCGTACTTCCAGGACGTCTACGACCATGTGCTGCGGGTCTCCGAGCAGAACGACTCGCTGCGCGACCTGGTCTCGACGATCCTCGACACGAACCTCAACCTGCAGTCGAACCGGATGAACCTGATCATGAAGAAGGTGACGAGCTGGGCCGCCATCATCGCGGTGCCGACGGCGATCACCGGCTTCTACGGCCAGAACGTTCCGTACCCGGGGTTCCAGTCGACGACCGGGTTCGTCACCTCGTGCGTGCTCATCGTCGCCATCGGCGGCTTCCTCTGGTGGCAGTTCAGACGCCGCGACTGGCTGTGACCGGTCGTTCGCGAACTGTTCACCCGGCCCGCCCCGAGCGCCGGGTGCGTCGGTCGTAGCCTGGCCGCGTGATCACGGTCGGAATGAGCACGTCCTGCGTCTTCCCGATGTCGACCGACGAGGCCTTCCGGCTCGCCCGGCTCGCCGGCTTCGACGGCGTCGAGGTGATGGTGACCGCGGATCGCGGCACCCGTCGCGCCGACCTGCTCCGCGCCTCCTCGGCCCGATGGGGTCTGCCGGTGCTCTCGGTGCACGCCCCGGTGCTGCCGATCGCCCACTTCGCGTTCGGTCGCGATCAGCGCGACAAGCTGCTCCGCTCGGCCGAGCTGGCCGCAGAGCTGGGGGCCTCGACGGTCGTCGTGCATCCCCCGTTCCTCTGGCAGCGGCGGTACTCGGCCGGGTTCGTCGAGACCGTCCGCGAGATCGCGGGGGCGACCGGGGTGACCCTCGCGGTCGAGAACATGTTCCCGCTGCGCGTCGGGCCGCTGGGGATCGACGTGCACCGACCCGGCCACGACCCCGCGGGCATCGACGTCGACGCGGCGACCCTCGACTTCTCGCACGCCGCGGTGGCCGGGCGCGACGCGCTCGACCTCGCGCTGGCGCTGGGGTCGCGCCTCCGGCACGTCCATCTGACCGACGGCCGCGTCTCGCAGCGCCCGGGCGGACTGCACGACGCGCATCTCGTGCCGGGTGAGGGCACGCAGCCGGTCGCCGAGGTGCTGACGCATCTGGCTCGATCGGGATGGTCGGGCTCGATCGTCGCCGAGGTGCACACCGGCACCGGCGGCCGAGCCGAGGAGGCGCGGGTCGAGCAGCTGCGGCGGACCGTCGCCTTCGCGCGTCGGCACCTCGGATCCCCGGCCCCCGCACCGTCCCCCGCGTCGGGTCAGAGCACGAGCACGGTCGCCACGACGGCGAGCGGCACGGCGACGACGGCGATCCCGAGGCCGGCGAGCATGAACCGACCCCAGGACACCTCGACGCCCATCGACGAGAGCCGCGAGTGCCAGAGCAGCGTGGCGAGCGACGCCCACGGCGTGACGAGACAGCCGATGTTGACGCCGATCAGCACCGCCACGAGACGGAGCGGAGACCCGGCCACGGGTTCGAGCGCCAGGTAGGCCGGCAGGTTGTTGGCGAGGTTCGCGGCGGCGGCGCTCCCGCCGGCGAGCCGCAGCAGATCGGGCAGCGAGTCGCCTCCGCCCACGACCGAGCCCAGCAGGTCGGCCAGCCCCAGCGAGTGCGCGGCCTCGACGACCACGAACAGCCCGCCCGCGAAGAGGATCGTGCTCCACGGGACGATGCCCGGTCGGAGCACCGCGCGACGACGGACGGCGAACGCGACGACGAGCACGAGCGCCGCGCCGGCGGCGGGGATCCAGACCTCGATCCCCGACACCAGCGCCGGCACGAGCAGGGCGGTCACGATCGCCGCCACGCGGAACAGCACCCGGTCGGCCGGCTCCTCCGATTCGGGAGGCGCGAACCGCCCGGTCAGCTGGCGGCGGTACCGCAGGCCGATCGCCGCCACCGGCACCACTACTCCGACGGCCGCCGCGGGTGCCACGAGCGCCGCGAAGGTCAGGGGCGCGGGCGAGCCGAGCTGCCCGAGCGCCAGCAGGTTGGTCAGGTTCGACACGGGCAGGAGCATCGACGCGCAGTTGGCCAGCCACACCGTCGTCAGGGCGAACGGCATCGCCGGCAGACCGACGTGACGCGCCACGAGGACGACGACGGGCGTCAGCAGCACGGCCGTCGTGTCGAGCGACAGGAACACCGTGCACGCCACGGCGAGGACGACGACGTACAGCCACAGCACGACGACGCGTCCGCCGGCGAGCCGCGAGCAGGTGCGCGCCAGCCAGGAGAAGAGCCCCGCCTCGGCGGCGAGCTCGGCGACGACGGTCAGCGCGACGACGAACCCCAGCACGGGCGCGACCCGCTCGACGAGGGCCACCAGCTCGGCGCCGGTGAGGACGCCCGCCAGGAACGCCACGAGACCCAGGGCGAGGAACACGGCGCCGAGCACGGCAGTGCGCACGGGGACTCCTTCGGAGGGGACGGGACCGGCGATCCGTCCGAACCGGGCGTCGGACAGCTCAACCTACAACCGCCGGACACGACGGGCCGCACCGGATAGCGTGATCACAACGAACACGGGAGCGAACCTTGCGCAAATTCCTTTTCAACGGAGCCATCCTCAGTGCGACCTTCTCGGGCTTCAGCCTGCTGAAGAGCATCACCGCCGGTCCCCGCGACTGGCGACTGCTCCTCACGGCGGTCGCCTGGGCCGCGACGACGGCCATCGCCATCGGCAACGTGGTCGACGCCGCGAACGACGACTAGATCGAGCGAACCGATCCGAGCGATCGATTCGAGAAGGAGGCGCGCCTCGGGTGACCGGGGCGCGCCTCCTTCGTCGTCCTCGCGGGGTCAGCGGTCGGGTCGTCCGACCGGGCGCCCGTCGGGTCGACCGTGGCCGTCGTCGTCCGGGTGCTGGACCGGGATCGCCGACGTGAACAGCGCCGTGCGTTCGGTGTCGGCGTTCTCGCCGCTGAAGAGGCCGCCGGCCTCGGACGTGGACCGCTGCGGCCGCGCGGGGGCGATCGGCTCGTCGCCGACCATCTGCACCCGCGCGCGCGGGATCGACACGGGGCTCGAGGCGTGCAGCCAGGCGATGAGGTCCTCTCGCACCAGGCAGCGGAGGTCGAACAGGGTCGGGGCGTCCTTCGCGGTGACGAGCACCCGCACCCGCACGTAGCCGCCCGTCGCATCGGTGACCTGCAGCACCTTCACCCGGCCGTCCCAGAGGTCGGTGCCGGCCAGCACCCGGTCGAGCTCGTCGCGCATGTCGCCGGGCTGCACGCGCCAGTCGAGGTCGAACTCGACGGCGCCGAGCAGCTCGCTGTTGCGTCGCGTCCAGTTCTCGAACGGGGTGGTCGTGAAGTACGTCGACGGGAGCACGAGCCGTCGGTCGTCCCAGATGTGCACCACGACGTACGACAGCGTGATCTCCTCGATCAGGCCCCACTGACCCTCGACCACCACGACGTCGTCGATGCGGATGGCGTCGCTGAACGCGAGCTGGATCCCCGCGAACACGTTGGCGAGGGTGGACTGCGCCGCGAGACCCGCCACGACCGAGACGAGCCCGGCGCTCGCCAGCACGCTCGCTCCGACGGCCTCGACCCCCGGGAACCCCAGCAGGAGGGCACCGGCCGCGACGATCACGATCAGGGCGACCGTCAGCCGGCGGAGGATCAGCACCTGGGTCCGCACCCGCCGCGCGACCCGGTTGTCGGGCGTGTCGACCCGGTACCGCGACAGACCCAGGTCCTCGAAGAACAGGGCGAGGGCGCCGACGAACCACGCGACGACCACGATCACCGTGCAGCGGAACAGCTGCGAGACGGCCTCCTGCCCCGGGTAGTCGGCCCCGAGGAGGCGCGGGAGCGTCGTCGAGAGCGCGATCGTGAGCAGCACCACCAGCAGCGACCATCGGAAGGGGCGGCGCATCCGCGTCACGAACGCCTTGGCCCAGTCCTTCCGGCGGGCGACGAGCGAGAAGACCCAGGCCACGAGGGCGGAGACGACGAAGGTGAGGACGACGGCGACGAGCACCGCGACGGCGAGTTCGATCCATGGCATCGCACCAGCTTGGTCGACGCCGGCGAGCGGCGCGACCAGGAAGAGGCCAGAATGTCAGACGTGAGACGACGTACCGACAGCCCCGAC
This sequence comes from Frigoribacterium sp. CFBP9030, assembly GCF_034045195.1. Classification (NCBI taxonomy): domain Bacteria; kingdom Bacillati; phylum Actinomycetota; class Actinomycetes; order Micrococcales; family Microbacteriaceae; genus Frigoribacterium; species Frigoribacterium sp. CFBP9030. The sequence goes on along the minus strand of NZ_JAXCWG010000003.1, from coordinate 186,655 downwards.
GAGCCCGCCGCCCGCGTACCCGCATTCCATCGGGGATCACGATCGCGACGCCTCGTCAAGATCGTCGCGTCGGTGCTCTTCGCCGTCGTCGTCCTGGTCGCGACCGGCTTCTTCACCTGGGCCAAACTGCCCATGTCGGCCACCGCCTCCTCGATCGCCGCCGTCGCGGCCGACCCGGCGGTGACCGTCACCGACCGACCCGACACCGTGGTCATGCGACCGGCCGAGACGCGTCCCCGCGACCAGGGCCTCGTCTTCGTCGCCGGCGCGCGGGTCGACCCGCAGGCCTACGAGCAGGTGCTCTCGGGCGTCGTCCGCACCGGTGTGACGGTCGTGATCGTGCGTCCCGTGCTCGGCTTCGCGATCTTCGACTGGCGGGCCCTCAGCGACTTCACCGCGGTCGCCCCCGAGATCTCGCACTGGGCCGTCGGCGGGCACTCGCTCGGCGGGGTCCGGGCCTGCGGCTACGCCGAGAGCGACCCCCGGGTCGACGGTCTCGTGCTGTTCGGGTCGTACTGCGCGACCAACGACCTCTCGGACGACTCCGAGCTGCCCGTGCTCAGCCTCGGCGGCAGCGAGGACGGCCTGAGCACGCCGGAGGACATCGAGCGCTACCGTGCGCAGCTGCCCGACGACGCCACGATGGTGCAGATCGAGGGCTCGAACCACGCGCAGTTCGGCGACTACGGCGAGCAGTCGGGCGACGGCACGGCGACCCTGTCGGACGAGGAGGCGCGCAGCCGGATCGACCGCGAGCTGCGGTCGTTCTTCGCGACGATCGGCCCGTAGGGCGGACGCCTCAGCGCCTCAGCGCCTGGCGCCTCAGCGCCTCAGACGGAGCGCTTCCGCAGGCGCAGAGCCTCGAGCGCCATGCCCTGCGTGGCGTAGCGGCCCACCTCGTCGCCCCAGTGCGGGTTCGCACCCCGCAGCGCGACGTGCGAGCCGTTCTCGACGCGGATGTGGCCGAGCACGCGGTCGGGCGTCGACACCTGCACGAGGTCTGCGGCGATCGATCGGGTGCTGACCCGGGCGTTTCGGCGGACGGCGTCGATGCTGGTGATGCTCACGGGTGGTGCCTCTCGTGCTGATCCCCGGGATGTCCGGGGTGATGGTGCTGACGCATGCTGCGATCGCGACGAGACAGACGGTAGTCGCGCCTCCTCGGCAAGGCCCTGACGGTTCGCTGTGCGTAACCCCCGGCCGGGCTGCGTGATCCCGGTGTCCGCCGGGGCGGCGCACGACGAGGGCCCCGGGCGATGTCGTCGCCCGGGGCCCTCGCACAGGTGATGCGGTCGGATCAGCTGGTCAGGCCGTCGACGTACTCCTGGTTGTCGTCGATCCAGGCGTCGACGACCTCGGTGTAGTCGCTGCCGTCGACACCGCTGTTGAACATGGCGTTCTCGAGCGACGACAGACGGTCGTTGTCCATCTCGAACCCCTCGAGCCACTCGGCGAACTGCGGGTGGCTGTCCGTGAAGCTCTTGCCGCCGAACGAGTGGATCCCCTCGGCGTCGCCCAGGGTGCCCTTGGGGTCTTCGAGGTCCTTGATCGGGAACGCGTCGTAGGCCCAGTGCGGGCTCCACAGCGTGACGGCGATGTTCTCGCCCGCGTCGGTGGCGCTCTTCAGCTCGGTGAGCATGGCGGCCGTCGACGAGGTCTGCAGGGTCAGGTCGTCGATGCCGTACTCGGGGATCGTCGCGTTCTCGACGGCCGAGGTCAGACCTGCGGCCGGCTCGATGCCGACGATCGTGCCGCCGAAGAGGTCGGCGTTCTCGTTCAGCTCGTCGATCGAGTCGATCGGGGCGTCGGCGTTGACCGCGATGGCCAGCTTGGCGCCGTCGTTCCAGGCGCCGAGGTCGGTGAGGTCGTCGCCGAACTTGTCGATGTACTCCTTGTGCGTGACGGGCAGCCAGGTGTCGAGGACGACGTCGTAGTCGTCGGTCGTGAGGCCCTGGTAGACCGGTGCGACGTCGGCCATCTCGAGGTTGACCGTGTAGCCCTGCTCTTCGAGCACGGACTTCCACAGCCAGGATGCGGCGATGCCCTCGTCCCAGCCGTTGAAGACGGCGATGTCGACGACGCTCTGGTCGCCGTTCTCGAGGGTCTCGGTCGACGACGAGCTGCCGGGGGGCGAGCAGGCGGCGAGGCCGAGGACGGCGGAGGTGCCCAGGGCGACCGAGGCTGCGATGGTGGTGCGCTTGTTCATGTGATCCTTTCGGGTGGTGCAGGAGGTGCGGGTCGGCCGATGACGCCGGCCGACCCGCCGGGGTTCTAGACCGACGCGGTGGCGCGCTCGGGCGCCGGTGCGTCGGGGAGCGGGGTGGCGTCGACCTCGGTCTCGGCACCGCCGGAGGCGGCGGAAGCGCTGCCGGCGGCGCGCGTGGAGCGCGACGGGCGACGACGACGGTCCGCGCCGAGGGCCGCGGTCATGCGGTCGAGGATGATCGCGAGGATGACGACCGAGACGCCGGCCTCGGCCCCCAGGGCGACGTCGATGCGGTTGAGGCTCGCGACGATGTCGCCGCCGAGTCCGCCGGCCCCGACCATGCCCGCGATGACGACCATCGACAGCGACAGCATGATGACCTGGTTGACGCCGGCCATGATGCTCGGCTTCGCGAGGGGCAGCTGGATCTGTCGCAGGATCCGCCACGGCGACGAGCCGAACGCCTGGCCGGCCTCGACCACCTCGGTGTCCACCCCGCGGATGCCCAGCTCGGTCAGTCGCACGCCGGGTGCCATGGCGAACACGATGGTGGCCACGATGCCCGGCACGACGCCGACCCGGAACAGCAGCAGAGCCGGGATGAGGTACACGAACGCCGGGGTCGTCTGCATGAAGTCGAGGACGGGGCGGATGATCTGCGACGCGATCGTCGACTTGGCCGCGAGCACGCCGAGGGGGATGCTGATCGCGATCGCGATGGCACCGGCGACGAGCACCAGGGCGAGGGTCGCCATGGCGTTCTCCCACTGGTTGACCGAGCTGATCAGCAGCAGGCCGACGGCCGAGCCGACGGCGAACTTCCAGCCGCGGGCGAAAAACGCCAGCGCGGCGACGACGATCACCACGGCCCAGAACGGAGGCGCGCTGAGGATGTACTCCATCCACTCGTAGAAGAAGAGGAAGACGGCGCGCACGACGTCGAAGAAGCCGCCGAGGTTGTCGGTGATCCAGTCGACGACCGACGACACCCAGCTGCCGAAGGGGATGCGGAGGATGTCGTTCATCGGGTGGCTCCTTCGGTGACCGCGACGGGGGTCTCCTCCGTCGCGAGGGTGGCGTCGAGCTCGCTCTCGGAGAACCGCGTGACGGGTTCGAGCACGGGGATGGGCGAGGTCGTCGTGTCGACGTTGCCGAGGGCGGCGAGCAGCGTGACCCGCGGGATGACGCCGATCAGGCGATCGCGGTCGTCGACCACGGCGATGGGAAGGGGACTCTCGACGGCGAGTTCGAAGAGGTCGACGAGGGCGGCGTCGGGGCCGACCCTGGCGAACTCGGTGTTCACGATCGCCTCGAGGTCGGTGTCGTTCGTCTTCACCTGACGCATGACGTGGCGGTCGCGGACCCAGCCGAGGAGCTTGCGGTCGCGGCCGAGGACGAACAGGGCCGCGGTCTGCAGATCGCGGAGGGTGCGGAGCGCGCCCCGGGGGCCGGCGGTCAGCTGCACGACGGCCCGGGCCGGCTCCATGACGCTCGACGCGGTGAGGACCCGCGCCCGGTCGACGTCCTGCACGAACTGGGCGACGTAGTCGTTGGCCGGGTCGGTGAGGATGTCCTCGGGGCTGCCGATCTGGACGATGCGGCCGTCGCGCATGACCGCGATGCGGTCGCCGAGGAACATGGCCTCGTTCAGGTCGTGCGTGATGAAGACGATGGTCTTGCCGAGCTTCGCCTGCAGCTCGAGCAGCTGCTCCTGCATCTCGCGGCGGATCAGCGGGTCGAGGGCGCTGAACGCCTCGTCCATCAGCAGGATGTCGGTCTCGGCTGCGAGCGCACGGGCCAGGCCCACTCGCTGCTGCATGCCGCCGGAGAGCTCGCTCGGGAGCTTGTCCTCCCAGCCGGCGAGACCGACGATCTCGGTCACCTCGCGGGCCTTGGCCAGGCGCTTCGCCTTGGCGACTCCCTGCACCTCGAGGCCGTAGGCGACGTTGTCGATCACGGTGCGGTGCGGGAGGAGCGCGAAGTGCTGGAACACCATCGAGACGTGCTTGCGTCGGACGGCGCGCAGCTCCTTCGCGGGGACGTCGGAGATGTTCGACCCCGACACCTCCACGGAGCCCGAGGTCGGCTCGAGCAGGCCGTTCAGCATGCGGATGAGCGTCGACTTGCCGCTGCCCGACAGCCCCATGACGACGAAGATCTCGCCGGGCTGCACGTCGAACGACGCGTCGATGACGGCTGCCGTGCCGAAGGCCGAGGCGTCGGCGCGGCTGGCGCCGGACTCGAGGCGGGTGACCGCTTCTCGGGGGCGGCGTCCGAAGACCTTGTAGAGGTTCTTCGCACGCACGGCGGGTGGTGTCGTTGTCATGGGCTCTCCGCGGGCACGCCGGGGCGCACCTTCCGCTCGGGCAGGCGCGCCGTCGGCGGCGTTCTGGTCGGGCGGACGGGTCGACGGCGCATGCGGGATGGTCCGGCTCAAGCATCGTGATCCGAGATGCGAATTTGTACCCCACTGGTGCGGTCATGGGACCGGCACCGGCGCCACCAGACCGTACGGCGACCGGGATCCGAGACTGCCGGACCGCCGATCATCGCGTCCTGATGATGACGGGCCCACCGGAGCGGGCCTCGACGACCGTAGCGAACATGTGTCGCTCATCCCAATCCGCACCCCCCTCCGGAGGGACCGGACGTGTACCCCGATCCCCTCCGATCGCCGTGTTCATGGGCATCGACATCGTGGCCGTTTCGTTACACGCTCTGCACCTCCGAGGGTCGCCGTCCGCAGAGCGCGGGTCCCCCGACATGCCGACCTGTCGATGTGCGCGAACTGCGGACTCGGGCCTACCCTCTCGGCATGAGCGCATCAGACGGAGACCGCGGCTCGGCCGCGCACCCGGACACCGTCCCCCAGGACTTCAGCCACGAGCAGGAGGGGTTCCAGCACGGTCTGAAGCCCCGGCAGCTGCAGATGATCGCCATCGGCGGCGCCATCGGCACGGGGCTGTTCCTCGGCGCCGGCGGTCGACTCGCCACGGCGGGGCCCTCTCTCGCGATCGTGTTCGCCATCTGCGGCGTGTTCGCGTTCTTCATCCTGCGCGCGCTGGGCGAGCTGGTGCTGCACCGCCCCTCCTCGGGATCCTTCGTCTCGTACGCCCGCGAGTTCTACGGCGAGAAGTTCGCCTACGCGGCGGGCTGGATGTACTTCCTGAACTGGGCGATGACGGCGATCGTCGACGTCACCGCGGTGGCCCTGTACCTGCAGTACTGGAAGGCCTTCACGGCCGCCCCGGAGTGGCTGCTGGCCCTCGTGGCCCTGGCCGTCGTGCTGTCGGTGAACCTGCTGGCCGTGAAGGTGTTCGGCGAGATGGAGTTCTGGTTCGCGATCGTCAAGGTCGCCGCGCTCGTGATCTTCCTGGTGGTCGGGGTCGTCTGGCTCGCCGCGGCGTTCCCGGTGACGCACGACGGCGCGGACGTCGACACCGGCTGGTCGGTGGTCGCCGCGAGCGGGATCCTGCCGAGCGGTCTGCTGCCGGCCGTGCTCGTCGTGCAGGGCGTCGTCTTCGCGTACGCCGCGATCGAGCTGGTCGGAACGGCGTCGGGCGAGACCGAGAACCCGGAGAAGGTGGTGCCGCGGGCGATCAACACGGTGATCATCCGGATCGCGGTCTTCTACGTCGGCTCGCTGGTGCTCCTGTCGCTGCTGCTGCCCTACACCGCGTACGCCGAGGGCGAGAGCCCGTTCGTGACGTTCTTCAGCAGCATCGGCAGCCCCGAGGTGGGTCGCATCGCCGGGTCGATCATGAACTTCGTGGTCGTGACGGCCGCGCTGTCGAGCCTGAACGCCGGGTTGTACTCGACGGGCCGCGTGCTCCACTCGATGGGGATGAACGGTTCGGCCCCGAAGTTCACGACGAAGATGTCGAAGGGCGGGGTGCCGTTCGGCGGGATCCTGCTGACGGCGTCGATCACGCTGCTCGGCGTCGGCCTGAACGCGATCGTCGGCGCGAGCGCCGCGTTCGAGATCGTGCTGAACATCGCGTCGCTCGGCATCCTGACCGCATGGGGCACGATCATCCTCTGCCAGATGCGCCTCCGCCGGTGGGCGAAGGAGGGCAAGGCGAAGGAGCCCTCGTTCCGCCTGCCGGGCGCCCCGGTCACGAGCTACCTGACGTTGGCGTTCCTGCTCGCCGTGGTCGTGCTGATGGCGATCGACTGGCCGATCGGCTCGTTGACGGTGATGTCGCTCGTGGTGATCATCCCGCTGCTGATGCTCGGCTGGCACCTGCAGCGCGATCGCATCCTCGCCGCAGCACGCCTCCGCGAGGGCATGACCGGCCCGTATCCCGTCACGGGCCGCGACGCCGCGGCGCAGCACCCCCGCCCGGGCGACGACCGCCCGTAGCGCCACTCCCCCGCCGCGAGCGGGACGGACTCCGCCCCCTCCGTCCCGCTCCCGCGCCCCCAGCCCCCGCGACGAGCGAAGCGACGTCACCCCGTCCCCACCCCGCGGCCAGCGAAGCGAAGCCGCACCGCGACGGCGAAGCGACGTCGCCCCCGAGCAACACGCACCTGGCGGCAAAGCACCCCCACCCCGCGCGGCCCCAGGCCGCACGTCGGCGGAGCCGACCAGACCGGCACGACGAAAAATCCCCCGCTTCATCGACTGATGAACACGGGGGACCCATTTTTCGTGCACCCCCTCGGACTTGAACCGAGAACCCACTGATTAAGAGTCAGTTGCTCTGCCAATTGAGCTAGAGGTGCGCGCCGCGGTATGCCCCGCAACGAGGACCAACATTAGCATGAGTTCTGACCCCACTTGAACACCCGGGTGCCTCGCGCGCCCTCAGATCGGAGCATCATGGCCACGAGACTCGAGAAGGGCGCCCCGGCGCCGACCTTCACCCTGGACGACGAGAGCGGTTCGCCGGTCTCGCTGTCGGACTTCGCGGGGCAGAACGTCATCGTGTACTTCTACCCGGCGGCATCGACGCCCGGCTGCACGACCGAGGCGTGCGACTTCCGCGACAACATCAATTCGCTGAAGTCGGCCGGCTACCAGGTGCTCGGCGTGTCGAAGGACGCCCCGGAGGCGCTCCGTCGATTCAAGGACGAGCAGGGCTTGAACTTCCCGCTGCTGAGCGACCCCGGCCTCGCGGTGCACGAGGCGTACGGCGCCTACGGCGAGAAGAACAGCTACGGACGCATCGTCACCGGCACCATCCGCTCGACGTTCGTCGTCGACGGTGAGGGTGCCGTCGTGCTGCCGCTCTACAACGTGAAGGCGACGGGGCACGTGGCGTCGCTGCGGAAGAAGCTCGCGCTCGACTGACCCCTCCCCCTGTCGCCGCCCCGCGCCTCCTGCACCGTCCGGTCAGTAGGTGCGGGGCGGCACGTCGTCGCGGCGGGACGTGGCCGCCACCACCGACGGGGTGAGCAGCAGCACGACGACGAGCACGGCCGGCACGATGAGCCAGAGGCCGATGGTCGGGTTGGCGAACGTGCCCTGCAGGCTGCCGACGCCGACCGCGATCTGCAGCACCTGCCACACGATGGCCGCACCGCGGATCCAGGCTCGACCACGGAAGGCGCCGACCACGATGGAGCCGATCCAGGCGGTCGCCATCAGGGTCAGCACGAGCACGGCGACGGCCGACGCGTACGACGACGGCGTCTCGACGACGAGTTCGACGAGCAGGTAGCCGGCGGCGGACGCCACGACGGCGAGCTCGCCGACGAGGAGCACGATCAGCAGCCACAGCAGGGCGGGGCGCCGCCGGTCGGCAGACGGATCTGTCGGCGTCGCCGGGTCGTTCTCAGCCGCTCCGCTCATGCGTCGCCCTCCACAAAATCCTTGATTTGGCCGTACCAGTATGCGACCATATTCGAGGTCGAAGTGACGTGCACACGGCCGTGCGCGCCTCCCGAATTCTTTCTCTTTCCCCCATCCGGAACCGGTGCTTCGTTGCGCCGGTTCAGCATTTAAAGGAGTACCCATCGATGGATTGGCGTGACAAGGCCGCCTGCCTGACCGCAGACCCGGAGCTGTTCTTCCCCGTGGGCAACACCGGCCCCGCCGTCGACCAGATCGACAAGGCGAAGACCGTCTGCGGCCGGTGCACCGTCACCGAGACGTGCCTGCAGTACGCGCTCGAGACCAGCCAGGACTCCGGCGTCTGGGGCGGCCTCAGCGAAGACGAGCGCCGCGCGCTCAAGCGCCGCGCCGCCCGCGCCCGCCGCGCCAGTTAGACGACCCCGTCGTCGGGTGGCCTCGGCCATCCGAACGGCGTGAGAGAGGCCGGCTCCCCCATGGGGAGCCGGCCTCTCTTCGTCGTCGCAGAAGGCGCTGACAGCCGATCAGGGAGCGCTGACAGCCGCTCAGGGCTGCGTGAGCCAGCGGAACGGGATCTCGATGGTGACCTCGGTGCCGCTGCCGACGAGCGTGTGCCAGTCGATGGTGCCCCCGAGCTCGCCCTGGATGAGCGTGCGGACGATCTGGGTGCCGAGCCCGGAGCCGACCTTGCCCTCGGGGAGACCCACGCCGTTGTCGCGCACCTTGACGGTCAACTGCTCGTCGTCGCGTTCGGCGACGATCTGCACCTCGCCGTCGCGACCGTCGAGACCGTGCTCGACGGCGTTCGTGACGAGCTCGGTCAGCGCCAGCGCCAGCGGGGTGGCGTACTCGCTCGGCAGGGCACCGAAACTGCCCACCAGCGCGGGCCGGACCGTCGTGTTGTGACTCGAGGCGACCTCGGCGATGAGCATCAGGACGCGATCGAAGACGGTGTCGAAGTCGACGTTCTGGCTCAGCCCCTCGGACAGCGTGTCGTGCACCACGGCGATGGAGGCCACCCGGCGCATGGCCTGGGTCAGAGCCTCGCGGGCGACATCGGTGTGCGTCCGGCGGGCCTGGATGCGGAGCAGCGACGCCACCGTCTGCAGGTTGTTCTTCACACGGTGGTGGATCTCACGGATCGTCGCGTCTTTGGTGATGAGCTCGCGCTCCTGGTGCCGCAGCTCCGTGACGTCGCGGCAGAGGACGATCGCGCCCATCCGGTCACCACGGTCGCGCAGCGGGATGGCCCTCAGCGAGACCGTCACGCCGCGCGCCTCGATGTCCGTCCGCCAGGGGGCGCGCCCGGTGACGACCAGAGGCAGCGACTCGTCGATGACGAGCTTGCCCTGCAGCAGGTTCGTGGTGACCTCCGCCAACGACTCGCCCTCGAGCTCGCCGTCGAAGCCCATCCGGTTGAAGGCCGACAGGCCGTTGGGACTCGCGAAGGTGACCGTGCCGTCGACGTCGAGCCGGAGCAGCCCGTCGGAGGCGCGGGGGGCGCCCCGACGAGGCCCGGTGGGCGCACCCAGGTCGGGGAAGTCGCCCGCGGCGATCATGGCGAAGAGGTCGTTGGCGCACTGGTTGAAGGTGAGCTCTTGACGACTCGGGGTGCGGGCCTCGCTGAGGTTCGTGTGCCGTGTGATGACCGCGATCGGAGCCTCGGTCACGTCGGGGCGGCTGGCGCCGAGACGACGCAGCACGGGGACGGCCCGGACTCGGGTCGGGGTCTCCTCGTACCAGTCGGGGGCCGCCGAGTCGACGATGCGGGTCGACGAGAAGGCCGAGTCGATCTGCACCCGCCACTCGGGCCGGACCTCCTGCCCCACGAAGTCGCGGTAGAAGAGCGTCGCACTGCTCGACGGCCGCGCGTGGGCGACGGCCACGAAACTGCCGGTCTGGGTCGGCACCCACAGGACCATGTCGGCGAACGCCAGGTCGGCCAGCAGCTGCCAGTCGCCGACGAGCAGGTGCAGCCACTCGATGTCCGCTTCGCTGGAGCGGCCCTGGGCGAGTACGAGATCACTGAGCGTCGACACCGCCCCAGTCTAAGTCGAGCCGCGATCACGGAAAATCGGTGCGACACGAGTTCTCCACAGATCGGCCTGTCCCTAGCAAATCAATACCGAATGTCATATGTTGTGTTCGTCCGAGCCGCTTTCACGAAAGTTCGAGCACCATGCCACGTTCCTCACCAGCCACCCCTCCGCCCCGCGTCGAGCCCGAGTCCGGGGGCGGCGACACGCCGACGGCGACGATCGCACCCGTGCGCCATCTCAGCGCCGTCGAGGGGTGCGGGGCACTCGCCGCAGTGTCGCCAGACTCCCTGTCGTCGAATGTCCGACCCATCACCGCCGAAGCCGCCGTCGAGGCGCTGGCCAGATCGGTGCTGGAGGTCATGGCGGGCGCCCGCGACATCGACCAGCTGGCGCGATGGGTCACCGCCGACGTCTTCGCCACGCTGCGCAACCGGGTAAGGGTCTCGACGCAGGCCCGACTGGCCCACGGCGTCCGCAGACATCGACCGATCCTGCGATTCGGGCGCGTCCACATCGCCGAGCCCTCCCCCGGCATCGTCGAGGCGGTCGTCGTCGTCCACGGTCGCGGCCGCAGCCGTGGCGTCGCCGTGCGACTCGAGACCGTCCGAGGTCGTTGGCGCGCCAGCGCCCTGCACATCCTCTGAGCGACAGAGCGACATCCGCCAGAGCGGACGAGAGAAGGAGGCGCACCCGCCTGAGCGGGTGCGCCTCCTTCTGCTGCTCGACCCGACGTCTAGTCGGAGGCCTTCTTGCCTGCGGCGCGGCGCTCGGCCCGGTTCACGGGCGCGGACTCGTCGCCACCGGTCTTCTGACCGAAGGCGCCCTTGCCCGCCGCGGCCGGCGCCGGACCGCTCGCGGCGCGTGCCGCGGCGACCTCGGGGGCGGTCGTGCGCTCGGCGGTGTCCTGCTGTCGCTGGGCCCGCGCCGTCGCCGCCTTCTCGAGACGACCCTTCTGGTCGCGCACCTCGACCTCGCCGTCGATGTTCGGAGCCGAGTACTCGAGCGCAGGCGGGGCCTGCTCGTTGCCGAGACCCTTCGCGGCGATGACGGGGGCCTTCTCCGAGTCGACCTGCCCCTGCACCTCGACCTCGAGGTTGAACAGGAAGCCCACGGACTCCTCGCGGATCTGGCCCATCATGCTCTGGAAGAGCGCGTAGCCCTCGCGCTGGTACTCGACCAGCGGGTCGCGCTGCGCCATGGCACGCAGGCCGATGCCGTCTTTCAGGTAGTCCATCTCGTACAGGTGGTCGCGCCATCTGCGATCGATGACCGACAGCACGACACGACGCTCCAGTTCGCGCATCGCCGCCTCGCCGAGCGACTCCTCACGGGTCTTGTACGCCACCTTGGCGTCGGAGAGGATCTCCTGGCCGAGGAAGTCACGGGTGGCCTTGCCCTTCGAGCCGGCCTCCGTGATGACCTCGTCGATCGTGATCGAGATCGGGTACAACGTGCGGAGCTCCGTCCACAGCGCGTCGAGGTCCCAGTCGTCGGGGCTGCCCTCGCCGGTGTGCTGGTCGATGACCTCGTTGACCACGTCGTCCAGGAACTTCGAGGCGCGGTCCTGGAGGTCGTCGCCTTCGAGGATGTGCCGGCGGTCGCCGTAGATGGCCTCGCGCTGACGGTTCAGGACGTCATCGTACTTGAGGACGTTCTTGCGGATCTCGGCGTTGCGCGACTCCACCTGCGACTGCGCCGACCGGATGGCGCGTCCGACGATCTTGTTCTCGATGGCGAGGTCGTCGGGCACATTGCCCCGGCCCATCAGCGACTCGGCGGCGCCCGAGTTGAACAGACGCATGAGGTCGTCGGTCAGCGACAGGTAGAAGCGGCTCTCTCCCGGGTCTCCCTGACGTCCGCTGCGCCCGCGCAGCTGGTTGTCGATGCGGCGCGACTCGTGGCGCTCCGTCCCGAGGACGTACAGCCCGCCGGCCTCGATGACCTTCGCGGCCTCTTCGGCCACGGCCTCTTTGTGCGACGCGAAGACGGCGTCCCATGCGGCCTCGTACTCGTCGGGGGTGTCGACCGGGCTGAGACCCTTGGCGTTCATCTCCGCCACCGCGAGGAACTCCGCGTTGCCGCCGAGCATGATGTCGGTACCGCGACCGGCCATGTTGGTGGCCACGGTGACGGCCCCGGCCCGACCCGCCTGGGCGACGATCGCGGCTTCGCGGGCGTGGTTCTTGGCGTTCAGGACCTCGTGCTTGACGCCCTTCTTCGCGAGGAGACGAGAGAGGTACTCGCTCTTCTCGACGCTCGTCGTGCCGACCAGCACGGGCTGGTTCTTCGCGTGACGCTCGACGATGTCTTCGACGACCTGGTCGAACTTCGCCGTCTCGTTCTTGTAGACGAGGTCGGTCTGGTCGATGCGCTGCATCGGACGGTTCGTCGGGATGGGGACGACGCCGAGCTTGTAGGTGCTCATGAACTCGGCGGCCTCGGTCTCGGCCGTGCCCGTCATGCCGGAGAGCTTCTTGTAGAGGCGGAAGTAGTTCTGCAGGGTGACCGTGGCGAGGGTCTGGTTCTCGGCCTTGACCTCGACCCCCTCCTTCGCCTCGATCGCCTGGTGGATGCCCTCGTTGTAGCGGCGCCCGCTGAGGATGCGACCGGTGTGCTCGTCGACGATCAAGACCTCGCCGTTGATGACGACATAGTCCTTGTCGCGCTTGAACAGCGCGTCGGCCTTGATCGCGTTGTTGAGGAACGAGATGAGCGGCGTGTTGGCCGACTCGTACAGGTTGTCGATGCCGAGGTAGTCCTCGACCTTCTCGATGCCGGGCTCGAGCACGCCGACGGTGCGCTTCTTCTCGTCCACCTCGAAGTCGACACCCGACACGAGACGGCGGGCGATGGTCGCGAACTCGGCGAACCAGCGGTTCGCCTCGCCGCTGGCCGGACCGGAGATGATGAGCGGCGTCCGGGCCTCGTCGATGAGGATGGAGTCGACCTCGTCGACCACGGCGAAGAAGTGTCCGCGCTGGACCATGTCCTGCGACTGCCACGCCATGTTGTCGCGCAGGTAGTCGAAGCCGAACTCGTTGTTGGTGCCGTACGTGATGTCGGCCGCGTACTGCTCGCGACGCTGCGCCGGCGTCTGACCGGCGAGGATGCAGCCCGTGGTCATGCCGAGCGCACGGAACACCCGGCCCATCAGCTCGGACTGGTAGCTGGCGAGGAAGTCGTTGACGGTGATCACGTGCACGCCGCGCGAGGCGATCGCGTTCAGGTAGGCCGCGGTCGTCGCGACGAGGGTCTTGCCCTCACCGGTCTTCATCTCGGCGATGTTGCCCAGGTGCAGGGCGGCGCCGCCCATCAGCTGGACGTCGAAGTGCCGGAGGCCCAGCGTCCGCTTCGAGGCCTCGCGGACGGCGGCGAACGCCTCGGGCAGCAGATCGTCGAGCGACTCGCCGCCCGCGTAGCGCTCGCGCAGCTCGACGGTCTCGTTCTTCAACTCGTCGTCGGTGAGCGTGGTGAAGTCGTCTTCGAGTTCGTTGACGGCTTTGGCGTACGCCTTGAGCCTGCGGAGGGTACGGCCCTCGCCGACGCGAAGGACCTTCTCGAGAACGTTGGCCACCGGTTACTCCCTGTGTTTCGGTCGAGCACGCGAAGAGACCCGCGCACCCCGTGAGGCGGGCCCGAGGGCCTCGCCGGGATCGGCTCGACCCGCGGACGGACGAGCACAGAATGGTAACAAGACTAGCGGCCGCGGCCCTGGGAGCCGGCAAGGCGAGAGCCTCGTCGTCTCCGCAGAGCCGCGGCCGTGTCGGGGCCCGCTTCACGGGCCCCCGTGGGTCGGGTCAGCCGGCCAGACCCGCCCGGAGCGCCGTGGCGACCTCCTGCAGCTCGGGGGCCGACTGGTCGAGGCCGATGACGCCGTAGTCCCAGCCCTTCCGGCGGTAGACCACGCTCGGCCGATCGGTCTCGGAGTCGATGAAGAGATAGAAGTCGTGCCCGACGAGCTCCATGTAGTAGAGCGCATCGTCGACCGTCATGGGCGTCGAGGCGAACACCTTCGAGCGGATGACGACGGGGCAGTACTCCTCCTCCTCCTCGGCGGCCGAGGTCGCCGCGTCGTCGTCCGAGACGACCGCGACGGCGCCCGTGCGGACGGCGTCGAGGGTCTCGGCGGCGGCCGGCGTCACGCCGTGCGTGCTGAAGTCGGACGTCGCCGCCTCGTGCAGCGACGTGGGTCGGTGCTGACCCCGGTGCACCTTCTTGCGGTCTTTGGCCCGGCGGACCCGTTCGAGCAGACGCGCGATGGCGAGGTCGAACGCGACGTACTTGTCGCCGGCCGTCGACTCGGCGCGCACGAGCGGACCCGGTCCGATGAGGGTGAGCTCGACGCGGTCGTCTCCCGCCTGACCGCTCGACTTCTCGTGGTGCCTCGAGACCTTGATCTCGAGTGCCAGGGCTTTGGTGGCGAGTTGCGCCACCTTGTCGGCCTTGTCAGTGGCGTAGTCGCGGAAACGATCGGTGATCCCGACGTTTCGACCCGTGACGGAAATTTCCATGACGACCTCCTTTGGCTAAGACGTGCCGCCTGTCAGCCAGGCGAGTGTTCTTTCACGCCGTTTGCCCCACCGTAACCGTGACGGCCCCCGCCCGTCACCCCGTGTCCACCGAGTCGCCCGTTCTCCAGCGGATTCGAATGCCCTCTGTCGATCGGTCACAGCCGTCTCCCGGTGAGCGGCGTGGACGCCAGACAGGCGGCCCCGACGACGGTCGCCCCGTTCGTCACGAGCGCACGTTCCGCCTCGAGCAGCGTCGATCCGGTCGTGACGACGTCGTCCACGAGCAGCACGCGACGTCCTGTCAGATCGGCGGCAGCCCGGAGGCTGCCCAGTCGATCGCGGTGCCGCTGCACCCGGTCGCGGTGCTTCTGCGAACCGCCCGCACCGACGACGGACTTCAGGAGGCGCGGTGCGAGGACCAGCCCCGCCTCGCGGGCGAGCAGACCCACGGGATCGAACCCGCGCCTCCTGAGGCCCGCCCTCGAGGCGGGCACGGCGACGAGCAGCGGCGGCGCACCCGGCGGGCAGGCCTCGGCGAGCGCCGCCCGCAGAGCGGGGGCCAGCCATCGCGCGAGCCGGAGCCTGCCCTGCTGCTTGAAGGCGATGACCGCGCGGCGCACCTCGAACTCGTAGTCGAGTCCCGACACCACCCGGAGCCCGGTGACGAGGGTGCGCGATCGGACCGCCGGCTCCAGTCGCACGCGGCAGTCGGTGCAGAGTTCGACGTCGGGCGCAGCGCACCCCGCGCAGGCCACCGGGGACACGACGGACAGGGCCTCGCGGAGGGCGGTTCGAGTCGTCATGCCCCCAGCGTGCCCGGCCCGCCGGCGGGGTCCGCGCCGCGACGGGAGTCGTCCACAGCAGGCGCGGACCTCGGCCCGAAGGGGAGGAGAGGCGCCGGGTCGGGATCAGCGCTGGGTGCCGAGCAGATCGGCTCGGACGCCGCTGTCCTGCCAGCTGCTGCCGCGGGGCTCGAGAACGGTCCCGTCGGAGGTGCGGACCTGCAGACGGGCCAGACCGTTGCCGCCGACGATCGTGTCGGGGTCGCCGGGCGGCCTGCCCCGCGAGGTGGCCGGTCCGCCGACCTCGGAGACGGTGACCTGCGGTTCGTCGCCCGCTCGGGTGAGGACGGCGACCGACGACTGATCGGCCCAGGTCGCATCGACGGGCACCCCCGTGGGGGCCGCCAGCTCGAGCGCCTCGCCGAGGGCCGTGGGGATGCCGTCCGCGTCTCGGACGACGGCGGCGACGAGGATCCGCGCGTCGCCGTCGTCGTCGAGGAGGGCGAGGACGCGGGTGCCGTCGCGCGAGACGCGGAGGGCGACCACGTCGGCGCCGCCCGGCAGCGATGAGACGACCCGGTGCGACACGCCGTCGGCGCCGATGGCGCGGAGACCCTCGGGGTCGCTCTCGGGGACGCTCCAGACGAAGCCCCGGTCGTCGAGGGTCGGCGGCACGAGACCGGGACGCGCGTCGAGGAGGCGCGTGCTGCCGTCGGCCCTCGCGAGCACTGCCCCCTCCGGGGTCGCGACGGCGGCGGAGGACTGGTCTCCGGACAGCTCGACGGACGTCGCGCCGAGATCGGCCACGGCGGACGACAGCCCGTCGAGCTCGCTCACCGAGCTCCGCGACGCGAAGCCGAGGATCCCGTCGGCGACGACGAGGGGTCGCGCGTCGACGGTCGGATCTCTGAGGGGCGAGTCGGAGCCCAGGTCGGGCACCTCGAGCACCGTCGACTCGACGCTCAGCTCGACCCTGGTGATCGCCGCGACGCTGGAGAAGCTCGCCAGCAGCTGCGCCTGCATGCGGGCCCGGGCGTCCGCCCCGGCCCCGAGGGCGTCGGCCGTGAGGTCGACCCGTGCCGTGCCGTCCTCCACGGTGATGGCGGTGAGCGACAGCCTCGTGCCGTCGGGGAACGCCGAGACGACGGCGCCCTGCAGCCACGGCGACGGACCGGAGAGCAGCGCGCTGGCGATGCGCGTGCCCGTCGAGGAGCGCGCCAGGAACCACCGTTCGTCGGGGACCAGGTAGGTGAAGGTCGGGTCGTAGAAGTAGACCGAATGGGCGCGGAAGACCGACTGGAAGGTCGCCGGGGTGAGCACGATCCCGTCGGGCGCGTCGCTGAGGCGCCACTGGCCGTCCTCCTGCACGAACCGGTAGCCGAGGGTCGTCGGGACGGACGACGTCGCGGGGGCGTAGCGCCCGTCGTCGTCGACCGTCGCCGAGTCGACGAACGTGTAGTCGAGCTCGGTGTCCGAGACCCGGGTCGTGGTGCCCGTCCCCGGGCGGACGGTGACGCTCGCCCGAGGGTCCCAACCGTCGGCGAACCCCGTCGAGAGGAACTGCCGCGCGACGGCGTAGTCGTTCTGCGGCCCCGTGCCCGCGGCGAGGAAGCCGTTGAGGAGCTGCTCCTGCGAGCTGCCGACGGAGGGGCCGTTCGGCGTGTAGACGACGTCGCTGTCGACCACGTCGCTCGTGATGGGCTCGCCCTGCTGCACGGAGCCGCTGTCGGGGATCCCCGCGCAGCCGACGAGCACGGCGACGACCGAGGCGGCCACGGCGAGGGCCGCGGGGCGTCGGGAGATCCGACCGGTCATGAGAGTCCTTCCGGGCGGATGGGCAGGGGCCACGAGGCGACCGGCCGCCCGACGACGCGGGGCAGCGTCATGACGAAGCGGCTGCCCTCGCCGGGTCTCGACCACACGTCGATGCGCCCGCCGTGCAGCACGGCGTCCTCCAGGCTGATCGCCAGCCCGAGACCCGTGCCCCCGATCGTCCGACGGCGTGACGGGTCGGCCCGCCAGAAGCGGTCGAAGACGCGCTCGGCGTCGGCCTCGGTCATGCCCACCCCGTGGTCGTGGACGGCGATCGCGACGGAGTCCGGGTCGGAGTCGACCTCGACGGTGATCGGGCGCCCCTCACCGTGCTCGATCGCGTTGCCGAGCAGGTTGCGGAAGATGCGGCGGACGCGACGGGCGTCGACCTCCGTCTCGAAGTAGCCGCCCCGGGCGACGATCTCGATCTCGCTGCCCGTCTCGGCCGCCAGGGGCTCGTACTCGGCGACGCCGTCCTCGACGAGTCGCACGAGGGTGATGCGCTCGAGCTCGAGCTCGACGGCGCCCGCGTCGAACCGGGAGATCTCGAGGAGGTCGGCGAGGAGCAGTTCGAAGCGGTCCACCTGGGTGTGCAGCAGCTCGGTGGTGCGCGCGGCCGACGGGCTGAAGCCCTCGCGCTGGTCGTAGAGCACGTCGCCGGCGAGACGGATGGTGGTGAGCGGAGTCCGCAGCTCGTGCGACACGTCGCTGACGAAGCGCTGCTGCACCCTCGACAGCTCGGCGAGCTGCGAGATCTGCCTCTGCATGGCGTCGGCCATGCCGTTGAACGACCGCCCGAGCGTCGCCACGACGTCCTCGCCCTTCTCGGGGATGCGCTCCTCGAGATGACCGGCGGCGATCTTCTGGCTCGTCTCGGCCGCCACCCGCACGGGTGCGACGACGAGCCGGACGACGGCGTACGTGATGAGGGCGATCAGCGCGACGAGGGCGATCGAGCCGATGGCGAGGGTCCTCTGCATCAGGGCGAGGGTGGCCTCGGCGTCGCCGAGGTCGTACACGAGGTAGAGCTCGTACTGGCCCGCGGTGGGCACCTGCAGGGTCGAACCGACGGCGATCCCCGGCGCCGCGCCTCCTGAGGTCGACGCCAGCGACACCGACTGCAGGGCGAGCGACCCGGTGTCGGCGGCCACCTGCCGACGGAGGTCGGACGTGATGACGTCGGCAGGGAAGTCGGGGCTGGCGATGTTCTGGATGGTGCGGGCGGTGGTCTGGCCCGGCGTGCGGAGGATGGCGATGCGGGTGCCGCCCGGGCTCGACGTCGAGCCGAGGATCGCGCTCTGGGCCTCGTTCTGCAACGAGTCGAGCTCGACCTGGTCGGCGTCTTCGGTGGCCGTCGCCGAGTCGAAGATGCTCTGCGCCAGCAGGGTCGCCCGCAACGACTCGGACTGCACCTGGTCGCGGCGCTGATCGAACAGGTTCGCGCCGATGCTGACCGAGATCGACGCCGCGATGATCGACGCGCCCACCCCCGCGAGCACCACGGTGAGGGCGACGGTGCGGAGCTCGAGCGACGACCGCCAGACGTGGCTCAGCCGGCGACCCACGACGGCGAGCCGCCGGACCGTCGCCCCGGGGAGGGCAAGGCGCGGCGACGTCATCGCCCGGCTGCGCCCACGGGGACCCGGGGGCCCGTCGCGCCGGGTGAGCCCGCCGAGCTCGTGGAGCTCACGGGCGACCGCGACCCGTCCACGTCGTCACGCGCTCGAACCGGCCCGGTACCCCACGCCGCGCACGGTCGTGACGATGCGCGGGTTGTCGGGATCGTGCTCGACCTTGGCCCGGAGGCGCTGCACGTGGACGTTCACCAGGCGCGTGTCGGCCTTGTAGTGGTAGCCCCAGACCTGCTCGAGCAGCATCTCGCGCGTGAACACCTGCTGGGGCTTCGACGCGAGTGCGAGCAGCAGCTCGAACTCGAGCGGCGTCAACGGGATCGCCGTCTCGCCGCGTCGCACCTCGTGGGCGGCGACGTCGACCCGCAGGTCGCCGACGGCGAGGACGTCGTTGGTGGGCTCGGTCGCGGGGCGCAGGCGGGTGCGGATGCGGGCGACGAGCTCTTTCGGGTTGAACGGCTTGACCACGTAGTCGTCGGCGCCGCTCTCGAGGCCCTTGACCACGTCGACCGTGTCGCCCTTGGCGGTCAGCATGATGATCGGGACGCCGCTCTCGGCGCGGATCGCGCGGCAGACCTCGAGGCCGTCCATGCCCGGCAGCATCAGGTCGAGCAGCACGAGGTCCGGGCTCGAGTTGTGGAAGGCGTCGAGCGCCGCGCTGCCGTCGCTGCAGAAGTGGGGCTCGAACTCGTCGGCCCGGAGGACGATGCCGATCATCTCGGCCAGAGCGGGGTCGTCGTCGACCACGAGGATGCGCGGGGTCATGGTCTCCGTCTTCGGGATGGGCCGCTCGGAAGGCGGCACGTCGGATCAGATTACTGCAGGAGGCGCGCATCGGCTGGCACCCTCGCCTCCGCTATGGAAACATGGCGGGAGACGCGAGGACGACCTCGGCGGTGGACGACCCGGGGGGACGAATGACCGATCCGAACGACTGGGCGGCCCCCGGCGGCGCCGACGACGGCCCTCGCTGGGGCGAACGCGTCGCCCCCGAATCCGCACCGCTCCCCCCGCAGGCGGGCTGGACCCCTCCGGCCAAGCCCGGTCTCGTGCCGCTGCGCCCGCTCACCTTCGGCGAGATCCTCGGGGCGTCGTTCCAGGTCTTCCGACGCAACCCCCGGACGACGTTCGGCACGGCGCTGCTCGCCCAGGTCGTCGTCGCGATCGTCACGGCGGGGGCCGTCGGCGCCGCCACGTTCGCCGCCTTCGACCGGATCGAATCGGCCCGTCCCTCCGACCTCGAGACGGTGACTTCGGGCGCCATCGCCCTCATCCTGCTCTCGGCGCTCATCCCGGCCGCCCTGTCGCTCGTCGTGAGCTCGGTCCTCCAGGGGCTCTTCGTGCTCGAGACCTCGCGGCAGATCCGGGGCGAGCGTCTCCGACTGGGCGGTCTGCTCGCCCTGGCCAGGGGGCGCATCGGCGCCCTGATCGGCTGGTCGGCCCTCGTCGCCCTGGCGACGATCGTCGCCCTGGCGGTCGTCGCCGCGATCGTCACCCTCGGCGTCGTCATCGGGACGGGCCCCAGCATCGGAATCGGCATCGGCGCCGGTCTGCTCGCGGGGCTCGGAGCCACGGCCCTCGGTGTCTGGCTCACGGTGCGGCTGTGCCTCGTGCCGAGCACGCTGATGCTCGAGCGCACCACGCTGCGCACCGCGATAACCCGATCGTGGTCGCTCGTGCGCGGCGACTTCTGGCGGACCTTCGGCATCGTCGCTCTCGTCTTCGTCATGATCCAGGTCGCCGCGCAGGTGGTCGCGACCCCGTTCTCGATCCTGTTCGCCCTGCTCGGCGGCACCCTCGCGCCCACGGGCGACACCCTCGACCCGACCTCGCTCGTCGTCACGGGCATCGGCTACCTGCTGACCATCCTCGTGACCTCCGTGGTGACGGCGATCGGCTCGGTCGTCCAGGCCGCTTCGGTCGGTCTCGTCTACGTCGACCGCCGCATGCGTCTCGAGGGCCTCGATCTCGAGCTGGCACGGAGCATGGACGAGCGCGCCTCCGACCCGACCGGCCTCGACCCGTTCCGCACTCCGAGCGACGCGCACGACCACGCGGGGGCGTCCCCTCGGTGATCACGACGACGGTGTCGGCCGCCGCCCCGCTGCTGCCCGAGCCGGACGACGCCCGACGCGCGCTGCTCCGCGAACTGACCGGCGCCGACTACGTCGCCGCCCGACCGACCTGGCTCGACCGCGCGGCGCAATCCTTCTGGGACTGGATCGAGGGCATCCGGTTCGGCGGGGTCGACGGTGCACCGGCGGCCGGGCTCCTCGTCGCCCTGATCGTCCTGGTGGGCGTCGTGGTCGTGGTCTTCGTCGTCTACGGCAGACCCCGGCTCGACCGCCGGTCGGCCTCTTCGGGTTCCGTGTTCGGCGTCGACGACGAGCGCGACGCCGACACCCTGCGCCGCGCGGCCCGGGCGGCCGCCGCCCGAGGCGATCACGCGACCGCGATCGCCGAGGCGTTCCGCGGCCTGACGCGCGCACTCGTCGATCGAGGGCTGATCGAGACGTCCCCCGGCACCACGGCGAACGGCGTGGGCGAGCGCGCCTCGGCGGTGTTCCCCGAGCACGAGCGGGCCTCCAGGGCCGCGGCCCGGGCCTTCGACGAGGTCCGCTATCTGGGTCGCACCGGCTCCGAAGACGACTACCGGGCCGTCGCCGAGCTCGACCGGATCCTGTCGAGCGAGCAGCCCCCTGCACGGTCTGCCGGCCGCGACACGGTACGGGCGGACGCATGAGCGTCGTCACCCCCACGCTCGGGGCCCGACTGCGTTCGGCGCGGGTCTGGATCGCCCTGGCGGCGGTGGCCCTCGCGGGTGCGATCGTCGTCACCCTGCTCGGGGTCGGCGGCGGCACGGGCGGACGACCGCTCGGGCCCGAGAACGCCGCTCCGGCCGGGGCGAAGGCCGTCGTCGAGGTGCTCCGGGACGAGGGCGTCGGCGTGACGGTGACGACGTCGCTCGGCGACACCCTGTCGAGATCGACCGACCCGACACGCACCGCGATCGTCGTCGACGACGCCGACGGATTCGTCACCGACTCGCAGTGGGCCCGACTCGCCGGCACCGGGGCCTCGCTCGTGCTGCTCGCCCCCTCGCAGACCGCGCTCGACTCCATCGCGCCCGGGGTGACGGAGGCCGGTCCGTCCGACGACGACGTCGTGGCGCCCCGTTGCGACGTCGAGATCCTGTCGCGCGTCGACCGGGTCGACGCCGGCGGGGTCGCCTACGCGATCGACGACTCCGGCTCCCGCGACTCCGACACGGCCGCGTGCCTCCCGACCGATGCCGGCCTCGGCCTCGTCGAGCTCGCCGGGCCCGACTCGACGGTCACGGTCGTCGGCGCGACCACGGCGCTCACCAACGAGGAGGTCGGCTCGGACGACAACGCCGCCTACGCCCTCGCGCTGCTCGGCGGCTCGCCCGAGCTCGTCTGGTACCTGCCGAGCGCGACCGATCTGCCCGAGGGCGAGGGCACGCTCGCCACGCTCACCCCGTCGTGGGTCACCCCGGCGCTCGTCGTCCTGCTGCTGACCGGCGTCGCCGCCATGGTCTGGCGGGGCCGCCGCCTCGGCCCCCTCGTCGTCGAGCGGCTGCCGGTCACGGTGAAGGCCGCCGAGACCACCGAGGGGCGGGCACGGCTGTACGAGAGATCCGGCGACCGACGGCACGCCCTCGACCAGCTGCGCATCGGGACGCTGGGTCGCCTCGCACGCGTCACCGGGCTGGCCGCCGGCGCGTCGGTCGACGAGATCGTCGACCGGGTCGCACCGCTGGTCTCGGCCCCGCCGGCGGCGCTCCGCCACGTCCTCCTCGACGCCGACCCGGCCGACGACCGCGAGCTGCTCTCGCTCAGCGACGCGCTCCTCGATCTGGAGCGGGCCGTGCGGGCGGCGGTGGCTCCCTCGTGACCGGCGCCGCGCCTCCTCGGCTTCCCCCCGCGCCTCCCCCATCCGCAGACGACCACCACCACCCGGAGAAGAGCACGACATGACCTCAGACCTCCAGCAGACCTTCTCGCGAGTCCGCGTCGAAGTCGGCAAGGCCGTCGTCGCCCAGGACGGCGCCGTGACCGGTCTCATCGTCACGCTGCTCGCCCAGGGGCACGTGCTGCTCGAGGGCGTGCCCGGCGTCGCGAAGACCCTGCTCGTGCGCGCCCTCGGCCACTCGATGTCGCTCGACACCTCGCGCGTGCAGTTCACCCCCGATCTGATGCCCGGCGACATCACGGGCTCGCTCGTCTACGACGCGAAGGCCGGCGAGTTCGAGTTCCGACCGGGGCCCGTCTTCACGAACGTGCTCCTGGCGGACGAGATCAACCGGACGCCGCCGAAGACCCAGTCCGCGCTGCTGGAGGCGATGGAGGAGCGCCAGGTCTCGGTCGACGGGGTCAGCCGTCCCCTCCCGACGCCGTTCATCGTGGCGGCGACGATGAACCCGATCGAATACGAGGGCACGTACACGCTGCCCGAGGCGCAGCTCGACCGCTTCCTGATGAAGCTGACCCTCGATCTGCCCCCGCGCGACGCCGAGGTCGAGGTGCTCGGTCGACACGCGGCGGGCTTCTCGCCCCGCGACCTGCGGGCGGCGGGGGTCACGCCCGTCCTCGGCCCCGACGACCTCGCCCGGGCCCAGGCCGAGGTCGGAAGGGTCGGAGCCTCCCCCGACGTGCTCGCCTACATCGTCGACCTGGCCCGCGCGACCCGTGAGAGCCCGTCGGTCGTCGTCGGCGTGAGCCCGCGCGGCTCGACCGCACTGCTCGCGGCGGCGAAGGCCTGGGCCTGGCTGACGGGCTTCGACCGCATCACCCCCGACCACGTGCAGGCCATGGCGCTGCCGGTGCTCAGGCACCGGCTGAAGCTGCGCCCCGAGGCCGAGCTGGAGGGCGTCGACGCCGACAGCGTCGTCCGATCGGTCCTCCAGCAGGTCAGGGTGCCGATCTAGCCATGGCCGTCACCGGATGGTTCGTCGTGCTCGTCGCCCTCGGGGTCGTGCCCGTCATCGCGACGGAGAGCCCCTGGGCGCTCGTCGTCTGGCTCGTCGTCGTCGGGGCCCTGACCGCGCTCGACGTCGCCCTCGCGGGGTCGGCGCGAGCCCTGGGCCTCCATCGGAAGCTGCCCGGGCCGATCCGGCTGGGCGAGAGCACGACGGCCCGCCTGACGATCTCGAACGACGGACGTCGGACCATCCGCGGGCAGCTGCGCGACGCCTGGCAGCCCTCGGCGGGCGCCTCGCTGACCCGACGTCGTCTCCACCTCCGACCGGGGGCGGCCACGACGTTCACGACGACGCTGACCCCGTTCCGCCGCGGCGAGCGGCTCGCCGACTCCGTGACCCTCCGCACCGTCGGCCCCCTTCGGCTCGCGGGCCGCCAGGCGACTCACGCCGTGCCCGGCTCGGTGCAGGTGCTGCCGCGCTTCTCGTCGCGCAAGCACCTGCCGTCGAGGCTGGCCCGTCTCCGCGAGCTCGACGGTCGCACGAGCGTGATGATCCGCGGGCAGGGCACCGAGTTCGACAGTCTCCGCGAGTACGTGCGCGGCGACGACGTGCGGTCGATCGACTGGCGCGCGACGGCCCGGCGCGACGAGGCCGTCGTCCGCACCTGGCGACCCGAGCGCGACCGTCGGGTCGTCATGATCGTCGACAGCGGCCGCACCTCCGCCGCCCGGATCGACGACGAGCCCCGCCTGGACACCGCGTTCGAGTCGGCGCTGCTGCTCGGCGCCCTGGCCTCCCGAGCGGGCGACCGGGTCGATCTCGTGGTCGTGGACCGCCGGGTCCGGGCCAGGGTGCAGGGCACCACCGGGCCCGCCCTGCTGTCGTCCATGGTGACCGCCATGGCGCCCCTCGACCCCGAACTGGTCGAGACCGACTGGGCCGCCCTGCCGGGCATCGTGCGATCGGTCACCACGCAGCGCGCGCTCGTCGTGATCGCGACGACGGTCGACAGTCCCGGCTCCGCGCGGGCGCTGCTCGCCGCCCTCCCCCAGCTGACCCGGCAACACCTCGTCGTGGTGGCCTCCGTGGCCGATCCCGCGCTCGAGGCGCTGAGCGTCGACCACAGCTCCCGCGACGCCGTCTACCACGCGGCCGCCGCCGAGCGCGCCCGCCTCGACGGCGCGAGAGTCCGGACGGCTCTGCTCCAGTCGGGCGCCGACGTCGTGATGGCCGCCCCGGCCGACCTGCCGCCCGCTCTGGCCGACCGGTACCTCGCCCTGAAGGCCGCGGGGCGGCTCTAGGCCGAGACGAGGCGGGTCGCGCCGGCCTCGAACTCGTCGAGGTCGCCGGTCTCGCCCGCCCGGTGGGCACGACCGCCCAGCACCCACTGGTAGGCCAGGAACGCCAGCAGGGCGATCGTCCCGATGCCGATCTTCACCGGCCAGGGCCAGGCCTGACGGGTCACGAACCCCTCGATGACCCCGGACACGAGCAGGGCGAGCACCAGCCCGACGGCGATCGTGATGAGGGCCCGACCGTCTTCGGCCAGTGCCTGACCCCTGGTGCGGGCGCCCGGGGCGACCCAGGACCAGAAGATCATGAGCCCGGCCGCGGCGGCGACGAAGATGCTGTAGAGCTCGAGCTGGCCGTGGGGGGCGATGTACAGGAAGAAGTAGTCGAGCCGACCCTGATCGGCCATGATGCCGGCCGAGACCCCCAGGTTCACGGCGTTGCCGAACACGACGTAGGGCACCCAGACGCCGGTGATGCCGAAGGCCACGCACTGGGCGGCGATGTAGCCGTTGTTCGTCCACACCTGCCCCGTGAACGAGGTGGAGGCGCTCTCGGAGTAGTACTGCACGAAGTCCTGCTCGGCGAACTGGCGCCGGAACTCCTCCGACCCGAACGACGCCAGGACGGCCGGGTTCTGCGCCGCCCAGACGGCGAACACGGTCGCCACGATCGCGGTCGCCAGCGCCACCGCGATCGACGCCCAGCGGACCCGGTAGAGGGCCGCGGGCAGCTGCGCCCAGAAGAAGGTCGGCAGCTGCCGGAGGACGTTCCGACCCGCGCCGGTGAATCGCAGCCGGGCATGCGACAGGGTCATCGACAGCCGGTCGGCGGCCGGCGAGTCGCCGGTGGCCGTCGTGAGCGCAGACAGCTCGCCGGCACCGGACTGGTACAGCGCGACGAGCCGGTCCGCCTCGTCGCCCGTGAGTCGCCGACGGCGCGCCAGACGGTCGAGCTCGGCCCAGTCGTGACCGTGGGCTGCGGCGTAGGCGTCGATGTCCATTCTGATTAGATACTAGGCATGCCTCGCCGCACGCCACCACGCGCCTCCCCGGTGGCCCTGCGCGCCGACCAGGTCGAGACGTTCACGGCGGGCGGCGACGAGCTCGTGACCGGCGAGGCCGTGGCCCTCGACCTCCGCCCCACGAGCATCGTCCTGCGGGGTGCGGGCGTGATCATCGACTACCTCGTGTACGCGACCTCGGTCGTCGGGCTGATCGTCCTGGTGGGGCTGCTGAACGAGGCGGGCGTGCTCGACGACGCGCTCTCGCAGGCCTTCGTTATCGGCTCCGTCGCTTTCGGCCTCATCATCGTCCCCGCCGTCGTCGAGACGGTGTCGCACGGTCGCTCGCTCGGGCGCCTGGTCGTCGGCGCCCGGATCGTCCGAGTCGACGGAGGCGCGATCGGCTTCCGGCACGCCCTCACCCGGTCGCTCGTCGGGCTGCTCGAGATCGTCCTCACGACCGGGGGGCTCGCGGTCGTGGTCGGCCTGCTCAACGGCTCGTCCCGACGTCTCGGCGATCTGATGGCGGGCACGTACAGCCGCAACGAGAGACTGGCCAGAGACAGCCGCGTCATCGCCGTGATGCCGCCCGAGCTCGCCGGCTGGGCCTCGATCGCCGACGTCGCCCGGCTGCCCGAGGGCACGGCCCGACGGGTCGCCGCGTTCGTGCAGCAGGGCTCGCGCCTCATCCCGTCGAGTCGGCTCCGGGTGGCCGCCGAGCTCGCCGACGAGGTCCGGGCCCACGTCTCGCCGGTGCCCGACGTGGATCCCCAGCTCTGGTTGACCGCAGTCGCGGTGCTCCGCCGCGAACGTGAGTCGACCGCCCTCGCCCGCGAGGCCGCGACGCTGGCCCGTCTCGAACCGGCCCTGACCGGCACCGTCCCCGGGTTCCCCCGGCGCTGACCTACGAGCGGACGAGACGCGCGATGGCCGCCGAGGCCTCGCGGATGCGCTGATCGGCGATCTCGCCGCCCTCTCGGGCCGCCTCGGCCACGCAGTGCGCGAGATGGTCGTCGAGGAGCTGCAGGGCGACCGTCTCGAGCGCCTTGGTCGCCGCGCTGACCTGGGTCAGCACGTCGATGCAGTAGGTGTCGTCGTCGACCATCCGCTGGATGCCCCTGACCTGCCCCTCGGCGCGACGCAGGCGCTTGAGGATCTGCTCCTTGTCGCCGCTGTAGCCGACGTGCTGTGCCGGGCTGGCGGTCTCGTGGTCCGTCACCGCGCCTCCTCGTCCATCGATCACCGGGTGGGGCGAGCGGGCCGGCGGGCCCGCCGCACCCGACCGGCGGATACCCCCTGGGGGTACAGACTAACCGCGGATGAGGCGCAGCACGTCGTCGCGGACGCGGATCATCTCGGGCTCGGTGGCCGCCTCGGCGTTGAGACGCAGCAGCGGCTCGGTGTTCGAGGGGCGCACGTTGAACCACCAGAAGCCGCCCTCGTCGGACGCGCCGTTCACCGTGAGACCGTCGAGCTCGTCGAAGTCGCCGACCCCCGCGTAGGCGTCGACGATGCGCGCGTAGGCGGCGGGCACGTCGGTGACCGTCGAGTTGATCTCGCCGCTCGCCGAGTACGGCGTGTAGCGGTCCGTGAGCGTCGACAGCGGCTCGCCCTGCGAACCGAACTCGGCCAGCACGTGCATGGCGGCGAGCATGCCGTTGTCGGCACCCCAGAAGTCGCGGAAGTAGTAGTGCGCCGAGTGCTCGCCGCCGAAGATCGCGCCGGTCTCGCGCATCTCGTCTTTGATCAGCGAATGCCCCACCCGGGTGCGGACCGGCGTCGCGCCCGCTGCCTCGATGGCCTCGGGCACGGCCCGCGAGGTGATGAGGTTGTGGATGACGGCAATGTCGGCGTCGGGCTCGAGGGCCCGTACGCGCGCGATCTCGCGCACCGCGACGATGGCCGCCACAGCCGACGGGGTGACCGCGTCGCCGTTCTCGTCGACGACGAAGCAGCGGTCGGCGTCGCCGTCGAAGGCGAGCCCCAGGTCGGCGCCGTGCTCGACGACGGCCTTCTGCAGGTCGACGAGGTTCGCGGGCTCGAGCGGGTTCGCCTCGTGGTTGGGGAACGTGCCGTCGAGCTCGAAGTACATCGGCACGATCTCGATCGGCAGCTCGGCGAGCCCCGCGGCGGTGCCGAGCACGGCCGGGACGGTCAGCCCGCCCATGCCGTTGCCCGCGTCGACGACGACCTTGATCGGCCGGATGGTCGACAGGTCGACGAGTCGACGGAGGTACGCGGCGTAGTCGCCCAGCGCGTCGTACTCGCGGATCCCGCCCGGCTCGGCGACGGCCTCGATGCCGCCGTCGAGATACGAGGAGGCGCGGTCGCGGATCGACGCCAGTCCGGTGTCGAGACTGATGCCCTGGGCACCCGCACGGCTCATCTTGATGCCGTTGTAGCTGGCCGGGTTGTGGCTGGCCGTGAACATCGCGGCCGGAGCCGACAGCGAGCCCGAGGCGAAGTACGACTCGTCGGTCGAGCAGAGCCCGAGCGCGACGACGTCCGCGCCACGGGCGCGAGCCCCCCGGGCGAAGGCGGCGGCGAAGGCGGGCGAGGAGTCGCGCATGTCGTGGCCGACGACGAGCTCGGAGCCGGCGGCCTCGATCTCGTCGGCGAAGGCCGCACCGAAGGCCTCGACGACCTCGTCGGTCAGCTGGCTGCCGACGAGCCCCCTGACGTCGTAGGTCTTCACGAAGGCGGTGAGGTCGGGGCTCTCAGATGTCATTCCCCAAAACTACCCGGCGCAGGACCTCCCACCCCTGCGGAACCGACAACGTCGATGCGTGTCGCTCGCAGAGGTCGTACCCGTGGGGTTCGACGACGCCGCTCAGCGGGCCGACGACCACCATCTGGTCGGAGTACACGTATGTCAGGGTCGCCGCCGCCTCGCGGTGGCAGGTGACCTTGCTGCAGGGACGCGCGTTCATCGGACACGAGACTAGTGCGTACCGCCGGGGGCAGATCCGCGCCGCGGGCTAGCATGACGGGATGGCCAGGCCACATCACGTCCGCGTCACCGATCGCTCGCGTCACCGCGACCGTCACGGACGGGGGCTCCGTTCGTCGGCGGCCGGTCCGCATCTGCCGTTCCTCCGCACGCGGGTGGACCTGTTCGACGACATCGTCGCCTCGACCGCCGACTACCTGCGCGAGCTCTGGCCAGACGA
The DNA here is from genome assembly GCF_034045195.1 of Frigoribacterium sp. CFBP9030. NCBI lineage: Bacteria > Bacillati > Actinomycetota > Actinomycetes > Micrococcales > Microbacteriaceae > Frigoribacterium > Frigoribacterium sp. CFBP9030. The sequence goes on along the minus strand of NZ_JAXCWG010000003.1, from coordinate 157,475 downwards.
GCTCGAGGGCGTGACCTTCGAGGTGGCCGGTCTTCCGGCCGAGCCCGATCGGACCCGCGTCGAGCGCTGGCTCGTCGACCGCCAGGCCCGCCGGGTCCTCCTCTACCGTCTGCCGATCGAACGACTCGCGCCCGCGCACGAGCACCGGTCCTCGCCCGACGGCGACTGGGACCACCGGGTGCTCGTCGAAGGCCACGTGTTCCGCGCCGTGGCCGAACTGCTCGGCAAGGACCCGTGGGAGCTCGCGCCGGACCGCTGGCGCGACCAGTGAGCGACCCCGCCCCGCGTCGACCTCAGGGGTAGACGGTGACCGGCGACGACGCAGGCAGCGGCGAGACGACGGGCCACGCCGCGACCGCTCCGTCCGCTGAGAAGCTCATGCCCGCACGGAGCCCGTCGGCGCCCGTCAGCAGCACCGACTGCCCCGCTGACACGGCGAGGGTCGCGCTGCCGGTCGCCGGCACCTCCACGACCCGATCCTCGCCGTCGACGCTCACCGTCGCCGAGACGGCGTCGTCCGTCGGGTTCGCCAGGGTGAGACCCGCGCCCTCGCCCTCCGGCACCGACAGGAGGGTGCTGCCGGACAGGGCCGGCGCCGAGGCCGCCCATGACACGTCGACGGCGCCGTCGGCGGACAGCGCCGAGGTGCGGACGGCGCTCACGACCGGGACGTCCGACGTGATGGTCGCCGTGTAACGGCCGTCCGCCAGGCCGTCGATCGGCACGTCCGTCACGAGACCGGACTCGACTCGCGTGTCGAAGGACGTGCCGGTGCCGTCGTCCGAGGCGATGCGCACGGATACCAGCGCCGCCGAATCGCCCGGCGCGAAGAGACGCAGGGCGCTCTGCAGATCGCCGGCGGCCGGGTCCGCCAACGCCGCCTCGAGGGTCTCGCCCCCGCGGACGATGATCCCGGGGACGACCGAGGTCGTGCTGGGTCCCGCCGCTCCGCTGATGATGTCCACCCCGCCCGGATCGAGCGTCCGGACGATCGACTCCTGCATCGACGCGACGATCTGGCCGCCGCGGCTGGTGACGTGCACGACCGGGGAGAGGAGTCCCGTCGAGAAGCCGGAGAGCGGGATGACCCGCTGACTGCGCGGGCCCACCACGATGCCCTCGATGCCGGGGCCCTGGACGGGGCCGTTCTCGGCGGAGATGTCGAGGTCGATCGTGGAGTTGACGTCGCTCGGGTTGACGAGGGTGATCAGCGAGACGCGACCGGTCTCGGTCGACCCGCCGACCAACCACGTCGAGCTGCTGGGCTCGGTGCACGGGGCACTGGCGAATCCGACGAGATCGTCGGAGGCGACCGCCTGGCTCTGCGCCGCCGCGACGAGGGGGACGTCGTCTCCTGCCAGAGGCGCGGTCACGAGCAGAGGGTCGGAGCTGCTGCCGTCCGCGCCGGCGAGCGTCGTCGTCGATTCGTCGTCGTCGCTCGAGGACGTGACGACCTGCGCACTGTCGACGGCGCTGGCGGTCGTCGCCTGCTGCCCCTCGGCGTCGGAGAGCCTGAGCACGCTGCCGCCGCAGACCCGCTGCGGGTCGAGGGGCACGGGCGTGACGACCTGACCGGCCGGAGTCGCCTCGAGACTCGGCAGGGGCAGGACGGTGGCGGCAGTCACGACGGCCACGCCGACGGCGATGCCCACCACCCCCACGATGATGCGCCCGGTGGTCGAGGCGACGGATCGCTCAGTCATCTCTCTCCTCGTCGAAGGTGGTGGCGGGCTGCTCGGCCTCGGGTGTCCCGGCACGGCTGCGGCGACGACGCGGAGTCGTCGGAAGCGCCAGCAGGAGGGCCGAGCCGAGCACGAGGGCCCAGGTGACCAGGACGATCACGCCGAGCGGACCGCCGTCGGGGTGCGGCTCGCGCTGGTCGGTCGAGTCGATGTAGCGCCAGAGCAGACCGTTGCTGGTGTCGCCGACCGGCAGGAACGCCGCGTCGGCGTCGAGGGCCTCGCTCGATCGCTGGGCCAGAGCCGAGGAGTCCGGATCGTCGGCGCCCTCGGTCAGCAGCACGAAGCCGATGCCCTGGCGCGCGAGGTCGTCGGAGGGGTCGAATCCGCTCCGGCTCACCAGGTTGCCGGCGAGGACGGTGAGGTCGTCGGTGGTCGAGGTGAGACTCTGCGCCGTCGAGTCGAGGGACGACTGGTCGTCGAGGGTGGACCCCTGCCCGTGCTCGAGCGAGACCGCCAGCGAGCCGTCGGGCTGCGGCGTCAGCACCAGGGTTCCGATCTCGGGTGACGCCTCGGCTTCCGCCGTCACGTACGCGGACAGGATCCGCCCGGTGCTCGAGCGGATGTCCGCCGCGCCCGAGAGCGAGCCGATCACCACGGGAACGGCCGCGACGACCGCGAACACCGCGACGACGACACCCGACGCGGGTGCGATCCGGGGCAGTCGATCGAGCGTGACCGAGGCCGCGCCGATCAGACCGAGCAGGTAGAGGCTGAGCGCCCCTCCGGCCCAGATCGTCGTGCTCTCGCTGCCGACGCCGATGATCGACAGCTGCGTCGCCGCCACGGCCGTGAGGTAGCCGGCCAGCGCGATGACGAGCGCGGGCACGGCACGGGTGCGCGAGCCGACGAAGGGCGAGGCGAGCGCGAGGAGCGCGAGGGGCACGAGACCCACTGCCACGATGATCGCGAGCGTCCCGCCCTGGACGCCCGACCCACCGAGGAGGGCGGTCCATCCGTTCAGACCGGTCTCGGGAGAGCCGAGCAGGAGCTGGAGGGGCGACGCGGGATCCGTCCGGGTGGGGACTCCGGGGTCGGCGAGGAGGGCCCACCACGTGCCGCGCATCGTCTGGACGATCGCCAGCGGGGCGAACAGCACCACGGCCGGCAGGGGGATCGCCAGCATGCGGTGGATCCCCCTCGGCCGGGTCGCGAGCGATCCGATCCAGAGGAGGAGCAGCGCCGGCAGGAGGACGGGTGCACCGGCCGCGACGAGCGCGAAGAGCAGCGACGCGGCCGCCCCCGAGGCCCAGGAGCGCGCTGCTCCGATGAGCGCCCAGATGAAGAACGGCAGCGCCATGTGCGCGACGACCGCTCCGAGGTGCCCGGTCTGGAGTGACGAGAACAGGGGCGACGACACGGCGTAGAGCGCGGCCGCGACGGCGGGGACCCACGAACGCGTCGTGATTCGCCGGGCGACGAAGAAGGTGCCGATCGCGGAGACGGGCGCAGCGACGAGGTAGACGGCGAGCACCGACGTCGACGGAGACCAGAAGGTGGCCGTCCCGAGGAGCGCCACGACGAGGGCGAACGGGTCGGACGGACCGACGAAGCCGGCGCCGATCTCGCGCCAGCCCCAGCCGACGGACTTCCAGAGCTCTCCGACGGTGGTGCTCAGCGGCAGGAGTCCGCCGCCGGTCATCGCGGGCTCGCGCACCAGCCGGAGGAACGCGACCACGCTGACGACGGCCGTGGCGACGACGACCCACAGTCCGCCCGATCCGATGAAGCTGGCCCTCGGGTCGGCGGAGTCCTCGCCCCGGGCGACCAGGGCGTCGCGCTCGTTCACCCGACGCTCGCGCACCTGGTTGTAGCTGGCCCGCAGGGGTTCGACGGCCGACCACGACACCGTCCTGGTCCGGTGCAGCGCCCGGCGTGCGGCGGGCACGCGCCCTCCCCCGAAGGCCACGCGCAGAGCGGTCGAGAACTCGCCGAGGACCGCACCGGGGTTCTTGGTGAGGAGGTGCCAGACGCTGCGGACGACGGCCAACGGGACGAGGCTGAGCCAGTGCAGGGGCAGTGCGGCGAGAGGTGCGTAGACGAGGCGTCGGTGGAGCTGCGCCGCCCGACGCAGCCGGGCCCGACGAGCCTGCCCGCCGTGCGACTGCCCGAAGTCCTCCGGATTGCCCGCGCTGCTGACGTGCGCGGCGGGGACGGCGATCACCCGGTGTCCGGCGAGTCTGGCGCGCACCGAGAAGTCGAGCGACGCGTCGACGTGCGGCAGACCCGGGTCGAACCCGCCGAGAGCGTCCCAGACGCTCCGCCGCACGAGCATGCCGCCCCCGGCGACGCCGAGGACGTCGTCGTGGAAGTCGTGCTGCCCCTGATCGAGCTCGTTCTCGACGAGCGGCATCGACGCCCCGTAGCGCGTCATGGTCTCGCCGAACTCGGCGATCGTGCCCGGCTCGTCCCAGCGCATCAGCTTCGGACCGGCGACCGCCACGGAGGGAGCCACCTCGACCGTCGCCATCAGACGCTCGAGCGCGTCGTGCTCCGGCGCGTTGTCGTGCCCGAGGAACCACAGCCATTCGTCGTGGGTGTCGTGCGGGGCGTCCGACGTCGGGCCCGACACGCGGACGCCGTGAGCGAGGGCCTCGCCGAACGTCCGGGCCGCGGGGACGCTGGTCAGCTGGGCGGCGCCGCTCAATGACAGGCGGCCCGCCGCCGAGTCCGGTCCACCGGTGTCGACGACCACGAGGGCCTCGGGCGGTCGCGTCTGACGCGACAGACCCTCGAGGGTTCGGTCGAGGTAGGTCGCCCCACCGGGGGCGACGAGGATCGCTGTGACTCTCGGCTGCATGACCTGTGCAGCCTAGGTCGAGCCTCGCACCTCCGTCGACCGGCGCGCCGGTCCCGGCGCACCTGTGAACCACCCATGACCGGGTACGACGACGGCGTGCCGCCCGTTCGGGGAGCACGCCGTGATGTCGAGGAGGCGCGGGTCAGGCCTGCTTGCGGAGCTTCCGCCGTTCGCGCTCCGACAGACCACCCCAGATGCCGAAGCGCTCGTCGTTCTGGAGGGCGTACTCGAGGCACTGGGCCTTGACGTCGCACGAGGCGCAGATCTTCTTGGCGTCGCGGGTGCTTCCGCCCTTCTCGGGGAAGAACGCCTCGGGATCGGTCTGCGCGCAGAGCGAGTCGGCCTGCCAGGCGAGCTGGTTCTCTTCGTCGTCGACCTGGTTCTTGCGCACGCCGGGGACGCCGAGCAGGACCGGGTCGACGTGCCAGTCGTCGGGTACTCCGACACGGGTGTCGTTCATCGTCACAGCACATCTCCCCTCGTCGTCGTCGCCCCCTGAACGGCTGCGATGGGGTCAATTACACCGGTGTAATTCGGCCACGTCAAGTCAGGGCCCAATAAACCCTGAACCCCTCATCGAGGGTCAAGCGGGCCCCGGCGTGTCGGGGTACGGTTCGGCTCGTCGCGCCGGCTCAGGCGCGCGGGGCGGCGGCCCAGGCGCTCGAGACCATGTCGAGCAGACTGTGTCGCATCGTCCAGTCGAGGTCGCGGGCCGCGAGTGCGCCGTCGGCGACGATGCGATCCGGATCGCCTGCGCGCCGAGGGGCGACCTCGGGCGTGAAGTCGATGCCGGTGCCCTCGCGCATGGCGTCCATGATCTCCCGGACCGACACCCCGCCTCCCGAACCGAGGTTGTAGGCGGGCTCGACCGGCTCGCCCGCGTCGAGGCGTCGAGCGGCGGCCACGTGCGACACGGCGAGGTCGGCGACGTGCACGTAATCGCGCACGCAGGTGCCGTCGGGCGTGGCGTAGTCGTCGCCGTTGATGCGCGGCGTGCGACCCGCGGCGAGCGCGTCGAACACGAGGGGGAAGAGATTGTGCGGGCTGGCGTCGTACAGCTCGGGGTGTCCGGAGCCGACCACGTTGAAGTAGCGGAGGCTCGTGTGACGGAGTCCGGTCGCCACCGCCTGGTCGCGCAGCAGCCACTCGCCGATCAGCTTGCTCTCGCCGTACGGCGAGGCGGGGGCCTTGGGGGTGTCCTCCGTGACGAGCTCGGTGGGCGGGGTGCCGTAGACGGCGGCGCTCGACGAGAACACGATGCGATCGACGCCGTTCCCGGTCATCGCCTCGAGCAGGCGCTGCGTGCCCGTCACGTTCTGGTCGTAGGTGTGCAGCGGACGCTGGACGGACACACCGGCGTACTTGTAGCCCGCGACGTGGACGACGCCGGTGACGCCGTGGCGGGCGATCGTCTCGGAGACGAGGTCGCCATCGAGGATCGACCCCCGGACGAACGGCACCCCCTCGGGCACGAACGACTCGATGCCCGACGAGAGGTCGTCGAGCACGACCGCGTCGATCCCCGCCGACCGGAACTCGCGGACGACATGGGATCCGATGTAGCCGGCGCCGCCGGTGACCAACCAAGACATGGGGCAACTCTAGTCAGCGACGGGGGCGCCGCCGCGGCGGCTCGCTCGCACCGAGGAGGCGCGGGTCGACGGCTCAGGCGGGGGTCGCCACGTAGAGGGTCCCTCCCCCGGTGACGGCCAGCCGGACCTCGTCGGGTGTGACGAACGCGGACTCGCCGGTCGCGAGGCGGATGCTGCCGTCCTGACCCTTCACCTGCACCTCGCCCTCGGTGACGAGCATGATGCTCGGTCCGCCGATCTGCACGACCGCGCCCGCGCCTCCGGCGTCCACCCGGAGGAGGGCGAAGCCGACGCCCGTCGGGTCGAACCGCTCGACCCCGCGCGCGGTCTCGACCGGACGGAGGTACGGGACCGGCAGCGGGTCGAAGTCGAGCACCTCGAGCAGCTCGGGGACGTCGACGTGCTTCGGGGTGAGGCCGCCGCGGAGGACGTTGTCGGACGGCGCCATCAGCTCGACCCCGAGACCCCCGAGGTACGCGTGCACGTTGCCCGCCGGGAGGAAGAGCGCCTCGCCACGGGAGAGGGTCACGTGGTTGAGGAGCAGCGAGACGACGACGCCGGGATCGCCGGGGTAGCGACCGGAGAGGTCGGCGACGGTCGCGATCGAGGGCGACGGGTCGGCCACGCCCTGCGCGAGCTCGGAGACGTCCGCGACGATCCGAGCAGAGTCGTCGGAGCCGTCGAACAGCCGCGTCAGAGTCGTCTCGAGCGACGTCTCGATCATGCCGCGGAGCGTCGACAGCCGGCCGGTGCCGCCGTCGAGGGCATCGACGTCGGCGACGGTCTCGGCCAGGGTGCGGAAGCCGCAGAGCGCCTCGAACGCGTCGCTGAGAGCGACGATGATCTCGGGCTTCGGGAACGGGTCCTTGTAGTTGCGCGACGGCGAGTCGAGGGGCACGCCCGCCTCGTTCTCGGCGGCGAAGCCGGCCCTCGCCTGCTCGGGGGTCGGGTGCGCCTGGATCGACAACGGGGAATCGGCGGCGAGGACCTTCAGGAGGAACGGCAGCTCGGACCGGCCACGGCCGAGGGCGCGATCCGGCTCGGCGGCGAACCAGTCGGCCAGCGTGTCGGCCCCGCCCACGACGGCCGGGTTGACGACGACGCTCGGCGAGCCGGCGTGGGCCCCCAGCCACAGCTCCGCCTCGGGTCGCCCGGACGGTCGGCGCCCGAGCAGCGTCGAGATCGCGGTGGTCGAGCCCCATGCGTAGTCGCGGGGCGTGTTGGTGATGGCCAGGAACATGCTCTACCTGCTTGTCGAGTGGAGGGCTTGGGGCCCCTCTACAAAGACATCGGGGCCTCAACCGGGAGGCGTTGGCCAAAACTACCAAGTCCGTTGCCGCGCGCGGGCGGCGTGCCTAGGCTCGCCGGGTCCCGGCGGCCAGGCCGCGCAGGGCCCCGACACAGAGCAATGGAGCACGGATGTCATCGACGACCCTCACCTCGTTCAGCACGCTGGCCAGCGACTTCTTCGGATTCGAAGACCAGCTCTCGGATCGCGAGAAGGGCGTGCTGTCCGAGCTGCGCTCGTATCTCGAGACCGAGGTCAAGCCGATCGTCAACCGGCACTGGGCCGACGCGACCTTCCCGCACGAGGTCGTCAAGGGCCTGGCGGGTCTCGGCCTGTTCGGCATGCCGTGGGACGAGACCCGGCCGTTCGAGAACTCCGCCGTGTTCCGCGGCTGGGTCGCCCTCGAGCTCGCCCGGGTCGACGCCTCCGTCGCGACCTTCTGCGGGGTGCAGAACGGGTTGGCCATGGGATCGATCAGCGTCGGCGGATCACCCGAGCAACGTGCCGAGTGGCTGCCGAAGATGGCCAGCGGCGAGGTCGTGGGCGCGTTCGGGCTGACCGAGCCCCTCTCGGGCAGCGACTCGGCGCAGGGCCTGCGCACCGTCGCCACCCGCGACGGCGACGACTGGGTCCTCAACGGGTCGAAGCGCTGGATCGGCAACGCGACCTTCAGCGACATCACGATCATCTGGGCGAAAAGCGCGGAGGACGGCCAGGTGAAGGGCTTCATCGTCCCGACCTCGACGCCGGGGTACTCGGCCACCAAGATCGAGGACAAGCAGAGCCTCCGCATCGTCCAGAACGCCGACATCACCCTCACCGACGTGCGCGTCCCCGACCGCCTGCGCCTCCAGCAGGCGACGTCGTTCCGCGACACCGCTGCCGTCCTCCGCCTCACCCGCGCCGACGTGGCCTGGGCCGCCGTCGGCAACTCGATCGGCGCCTACGAGGCGGCGCTCGCCTACGCCAACGAGCGCGTCCAGTTCGGCAAGCCGATCGCCAAGCACCAGCTCGTCCAGGATCTGCTGGTCAAGAGCATCGGCAACATCACCGCCTCGATCGCCCTGGTGGCGCGCTGCTCGCAGATGCTCGACGAGGGGGTCCAGCGCGACGAGCACGCGTCGCTCGCCAAGGCGTTCACGACGGCGAGGATGCGCGAGACCGTCGGTTACGCGCGGGAGGTGCTCGGGGGCAACGGCATCGTGCTCGACTACGACGTCGCCCGGTTCTTCGCGGACGCCGAGGCCCTCTACAGCTACGAGGGCACGCGCGAGATGAACACGCTGATCGTCGGTCGGGCGATCACCGGCCAGGCGGCCTTCGTCTGACCCCGCTCCTCCACAGGTCCACGACGGGCCGCCCCGGCCGGGGCGGCCCGTCGTCTAGCCTGGTGCCCATGACGTCGACGACCACCTCCCCGCCCGCGGTCCTGGCACCGCGTCGACAGGGCACGGTCTTCGCGACGCTGGCGTTCCTCGTCCTGTTCGGCGGCGACGTGCTCCGCAACGGCACCTCCTTCTGGGGCTGGGGCGTCGCCTGCGGGGCGATGGTCGTCGCCTCCGCGGTCGTCGTCGCCCGCAACCGGCCCGACCCCCGGCGGCTCCCCCGGCTGCTCGTGCTCTTCACGATCTGGGCGGTCGTCTCGATCACCTGGTCGCAGTACCCCGGCGCGTCGGCGCTCGGCATCGTCGCGACCCTGGCCACCATGCTCGGCGCCCTGGCGGTCGCCTGGTCGCTCCCCTGGCCGCTCATCGTCGCGGCGCTCGGTCGGGCCCTCCGCATCCACGTCGGTCTGTCGCTGCTCTTCGAGCTGATCGTCGCGACCCTCGTCCGACGCCCAGTCTGCCCCGTCTACCTCGACTGCACCGGCGGGGTGCCCGACGCCTTCTTCTGGTCGCGCGACGTGCTGCTCGAGGGCGGTCGCATCCAGGGGCTGCAGGGCAACAGCAACATCCTGGGCATCCTGGCCCTCCTGGCGCTCGTCGTCACCGCGTCGCAGTGGTCGGCCCGCACCATCAGCTCGCGTGCGGGCACGATCGGGGTCGCCCTCGCGATCGCCGCCCTGCTGCTCACCCGATCGGCGACCACCGCGGCGAGCGGCCTCGCCGTGGTGGCCGTGCTCGCGCTCGTGCTGCTGGTCCGCCGCACCGCGCCTCCTCGGCGTCCGCGTCTGTACCTGGCCGCCGTGGCCGCCGTCGTGGTCGTGGCCGTCGTCGCCGTGCTCGCCCGCACGCCTCTGCTCGGCGCGCTGGGTCGCAGCAGCGACCTCACCGGCCGCACCGACATCTGGGCCGCGGTGCTCGACCTGGGCGCGCAGCACCCGGTCGTCGGCTGGGGTTGGGTCGGCTACTGGGTTCCCTGGGCCGCCCCGTTCACCGACCTCGCCGAGCGGAACGGCGTCGTCTATCTGCAGGCGCACGACGCCTACCTCGACGTCTGGTTCCAGCTCGGCTGGATCGGGCTCGTGCTCTTCGGCCTCGTGTGCCTCGGCGTGCTGGCGCGCTCGTGGTGGTGGGCCACCGACCGCCGTGTCCTCGGCGTCGGGCGGGAGGCCCCGTGGGCGACGCTCGACCTGCTGCCGCTGCTGCTCGTCGTCGCGCTGCTCGTGCACGGCATCGCCGAGTCACGCCTGATCGTCGAGTGGGGTTTCGCGCTGCTGGTCGTGGTCGTGGTCGTGACCCGGCGCGACGCCCACGGCTGGAGCGACCACGACCGGGTCGCCGAGCCCACCGACGCCCTCCGTCCGTGACGACGGCGCCCGGAGGCCGCCCTGCCACAATGGTCGCGTGAGGCAGACCCGAGACGAGCGCGACCCGATCCGCCGCTACGTGTCGGCCTGGATCGGGTTCTCGGCGGGCGGTCACTTCAGCCAGGCCCTCGCGGTCGCCATCGTGCTCTACGCCTTCACGACCGAGTCGGTCCGCACGCTGATGGGCTGGCCGGGCTCCGTGGCGATCCTGGCGGCCCTGGTCCTCCTGGCCGGCGTCTCGCTCTTCGGCCAGCGGCACCACATCGAGTGGCGCGGCATCCTGCCCGTGTCGCTCATCGCCCTGTTCGGGTTCATGGGCCTCAGCGTGTTCTGGAGCGAGTACACCTGGGTGACCGTAGGAGGCGCGGCGTACGCTGCCGCGTTCGGCGCCCTCGGCATCTACCTCGCGCTCGGACGGGATCTCGTCCAGGTGGTGCGCGCCGTCGGCGACGCACTGCGGATCGTGCTGGTGACCTCGCTGGCTCTCGAGGTGTTCAGCGGGCTGCTCATCGACCAGCCCATCCCCTTCCTCGGCATCCAGGGCAACCTGGCCTACGGCGGGCCCATCCAGGGCATCGCCGGCACGCGCAACTACATCGGCTACCTCGCCGCACTGGCCCTCATCACCTTCGCCGTCGAGTTCCTCACCCGGTCGGTGCCCCGTCCGCAGGCGGTCGCCTCCGGGCTGGTCGCCATGACGACCCTGCTGCTCGCCCGCTCGCCGGTCACGGCCGTGGCGGTTCTCGCTCTCGTGGTGGCCGGGCTGGCGCTCAACGCGCTGCGTCGGGCGCCCGAACGGCGTCGCCCTCTGCTGCAGGGAGCGCTGGCGACGCTCGTCGTGATCGGCGGGACACTCGCCTACGCGGGCCGTTCGCGCCTCCTCGACTCCGTCGACGCCACGGCCGACCTGTCGGTCCGCACGGCCCTCTGGGCGCGGATCCGCGAGCTGACGAGCGTCCACGACGTGACGGGGTGGGGCTTCGTGGGGCAGTGGCCCGGCGAGATCTTCCCGTTCTCGACCATCATCTCGCCGAGCGGCCGCCCGCATGCGACGGGACTGAACGCCTTCTACGACATGGGGCTGCAGCTCGGCCTCGCCGGCGTCCTGCTCTTCGTCGTCGCCGGGACCCTTGCGTTCGTCCGGAGCTGGACCACCGCCTCCGGCCACCCGATCGTCGCCTACGTCTGGCCGGCCCTCGTGCTCGTGCTGATCGGGTTCACGGCCCTGGCGGAGAGCTACGTGCTGTTCGAGGGCTCGCTGATGCTCTTCGTGACGGTGGCCACCGTCGCCGCCCGCAAGCGGTCGTGGCGCTCCCGCCTGCCGAACTGACGACCCGGTCTGCTCGAGCGCGGGTCACTCCACGCGGCCGCCGAGGAGATCGTCGCATTCGATCATGACGTTCCAGGGACTGGGGGGCGAACGCCGCTCCGGCGCCGTCCGGATGGTCTCGACGGCGGACGGATCGATCGAGAGGCAGGCCGTCTCGGCCTGGTCCACCTGCACCGACCAGATGGGGCCTTTGTGCCGGCGGTTCTCCGTCGTGACGACGCCGCTCAACTGGACGGCGACGACGAGCACCGCCAGCAGCGGGGCGATGAGACGGACGGGGCCACGCTCGCGCCAGAGTCGTGACGCGGCCACCACCGTCACCGCCAGGAGGAACATCGAGGGGACGACCGCGTAGCGCAGCAGGACGAACGTCGGGAGCCCTTCGTCGATCGTCTGCGCGTACTCGAACTGCTCTTGGGGGTTCAGCGTCACCGCGGCCACCCAGATCCCTGCGGAGGCGGCGGCCGCTGTCACGGCGAAGACGCGCTCGCGCAGATCTCCGCGGACCACGAGGTAGACGGCGGCGGCGACCGCCACGAGCAGAGTGAGGACGAACGGCAGGAGTCCTGCGTCCGCGACCAGGTTCTTCACGCCGTCCGTCGTCGCCGCGATCGTTCCGCCCACCGCGTTGAGCAGATACCCGATGGCGATCGAGTCGAGGCCGCTGATCGCGTTGGTGTTCTCGGTTCGAGGAGACAGCAGGGTCGCGGCGACCTGGGCACCGACGCTCAAGACGAGCGCGACGCACATCGGGCGTGCGAACGGTCGGCGCCAGGCCAGCAGCACGAGCGGCACGAAGAGGATCAGCTGGATCTCGGTCAGGCCGGCCGCGAGCATCACGACGCCGAGCAGGACGCCGCTCCGTCTCGTCCGCGGTTGGGACAGGAGCATCCACGGTGCGGCCCAGATGAAGTACCAGTGCAGGTTCGCGGTGTTGCCGAGCACCTCGATCGAGGCGCTCGGCACCAGGAAGGTGATGGACGCGACGACGACCCGGGCCACGACCCCGGGCACGACCGAGCGCGAGGTGACGTAGACGAGGGCGGTCACGAGACCGACCACGACGCAGGAGGCGGCCGACATCGCGACGGCGTACCGGTCGACCGGCAGCAGCGAGACCACGAGATCGGCGATGATCCGCGGCACGACGTGGAAGTACCCCTCGTAGACGGTCAGCAGGCCGGCGATCGGGCCGTCCGCGATGCGGTCCCCGATGAAGTTGCGACCGTCCTCGGCCCAGAGGGTGGAGCGCGCCGCGGGAGGGAGACGCAGCCACGACACCACCGTGCCCACGACGACGAGCAGCAGGGGCACGGCGATCGCCGCGATCCTGCGCACGACCGGACCGGCCGAGGTGCCATCGTCGGCGACCATCGCCGGAGGAGCAGTTGACGACATGGATTCCCCCTGGGCGACCGAGCACATGAGCATCCATCGTGGCATGCTGCCGGGGCACCGAGCCCCATCCGGCGTGTCGGCCGGTTGCTAGACTCGCCGTTCCGCCCCCTGTGAAAGGCCCTTCGTGACTGAACGCCGCCCCGGAGTCGTCTCCGTCGTCCTCGTGAACTTCCGCGGTGCGGACGACACCATCGCCTGCATCTCCGAGCTCAAGAAGGTCGACTGGCCGAAGGAGCGCCTCGAGATCATCGTCGTCGAGAACGGCTCGGGCGACGACAGCGCGGCCCGCATCCGCGAGGCGCACCGCGACATCATGCTCGTCAAGTCCAAGAAGAACCTCGGATTCACCGGCGGGAGCAACCTCGGCGTGGCGAAGTCGAGCGGCGAGTTCGTCGCCTTCCTGAACAACGACGCGCGCCCCGATGCGGCCTGGGTCCGCACGGCCGTGCAGACCTTCCACCAGGGTCGGGACATCGCCGCCGTAGCCTCGAAGGTGCTCGACTGGGAGGGCCGGAAGATCGACTTCGTCGACTCCGCCGTCTCGTGGTTCGGCATGGGTCACAAGCCGCACTACCTGGAGCCCGACGACGGCAGCCACGACGAGGCCCGCGACATCCTCTTCGGCACCGGTGCCGCCCTGTTCGTCCGGGCCGAGGTCTTCGAGCAGGTGGGCGGCTTCGACGAGCGCCTCTTCATGTTCTACGACGACGTCGACCTCGGCTGGCGGCTGAACCTGCTGGGGTGGCGCGTCCGCTACCAGCCGGCATCCTTGGCCTACCACAAGCACCACGCCTCGATGAAGGACTACGGCGACTTCCGAGAGATGTACCTGCTCGAACGAAACGCCCTCTACACGATCTACAAGAACCTCGACGACGAGTCGCTCAACAGGGCCCTCCCCGCCGCGATGTCGCTCATCATCCGTCGCTCTCTCGCCCGGGGCGGAGTCGACTCCGGCGTGCTCGACCTGCGGGTGCCCGGCGACGACAGCGATCCCGACATGTCCATCCCCAAGACGAGTGCCGCCGGCGCCTTCGCCATCGACGCCTTCGTCGACGACCTCCCCTCGCTGACCGAGACCCGCCGTGAGCTGCAGGCCGGTCGACGTCGAACCGACCGCGAGCTCTCGCGACTGTTCGGGGTCACCGACACCCCGCTGGCCGACATGCCCCGCTACCTCGACGGCTACGACGCCGTGGTAGACGCGTTCGCCGTCATGGCCGGGCGACCGTCCTCTCTCGAGGCGTCGACGGAGGACCCCTCCGCCACGGCCTCGAACCGACGACGCATCCTCATCGTCACCGGCGACTCCTTCGGCAAGAAGATGGCCGGGCCGGCGATCCGGGTCTGGAACATGGCTCTGCTGCTCTCGAAGGAGCACGACGTCCGCGTCGTCAGCCTCACCACGGCCGAGACGATGGAGGCTCCCTTCGACATCGAGGTCGTGTCGCCGCACTTCCCGGCCGCCATGGCCCGTCACGAGGACTGGGCGGACGTCATCGTCGTCCAGGGCTACGCGCTCCAGCAGTTCGAGGTGCTCGAGAGCACGCAGAAGGTGCTCGTCGTCGACATCTACGACCCGATGCACCTCGAGCAGCTCGAACAGGGACGGGAGAAGGACCTCGACGAGTGGGACGACCAGATCCTGGGTGCCGCCGACTCGCTGAACAAGCAGATCGGCCTCGGCGACTTCTTCCTCTGCGCGTCCGAGCGCCAGAGGCTCTTCTGGCTCGGGCAGATGGCCGCCATGGGCCGCATCAACGCCCACAACTACAGCCGTGACGAGTCGCTCAACTCGCTGCTCGCCATCGCGCCGTTCGGTCTGCCCGACAGCGAGCCCGTGCACACGCGACGCGCTCTCCGGGGCGTCGTCCCCGGCATCGGCGAGGACGACAAGATCGTCGTCTGGGCCGGTGGTCTCTACAACTGGTTCGACCCGAAGACCCTGGTGCGAGCGGTCGCCGATCTCGCGACGCGACGCGACGACGTCCGGCTGTTCTTCATGGGGACGAAGCATCCCAACCCCGACGTCCCCGAGATGGCCATCGTCGCCGAGACCCGCGATCTCGCCCGCCAGCTGGGCGTGCTCGACAAGAACGTCTTCCTGAACGACTCGTGGGTCGACTACGAGGACCGCCAGAACTACCTGCTCGAGGCGGACGCCGGGGTCTCGACGCACTTCACGCACGTCGAGACCACCTTCTCGTTCCGCACGCGGATCCTGGACTACCTCTGGACGGGTCTGCCCATCGTCAGCACGCGCGGCGACAGCTTCGGCGACCTCGTGGAGAGCAGCGGGCTCGGCGTCGCCGTCCCCGAGCTCGACGTCGACGCCCTGTCGGCCGCTCTCGAGTCGATGCTCTACGACGACGAGGCGAGAGCGTCGGCCAAGCGCGAGATCGCCGCCGTGCGGAAGCAGTTCGTGTGGGAGAACGCTCTCGCGCCCCTCCTCGAGTTCTGCCGTCAGCCCGTGCGTGCCGCCGACAAGACGCCGCGATCGAGCGCGCCCACGCCGGGGGCCCCCGGCCCTGGCCGGCGATCGGCTCGCAGCCTGATCACCGTGCGACCACCTCGTCGTCACGGTCTCGCGCACGACGCCGAGCGGGCGCTGTTCTACCTCCGCCACGGCGGCGTCAACGCGGTCTACACCCGGGTGCGACGCCGTCTGATCAAGCCCCGCTAGGACGACGACGGGCCCGCCTCGCCCTCATGGGCGGGCGGGCCCGTTCAAGGTGATCGTCAGGAGCCGCGGACGCCCACCGGGACGACGGACGACGTCCCCGTCGATGTGGACGAACGATACGACATCGTCACCGACCACTCCCCGGCCGCACGGTCGGCGGTGCTGACCGAGAGCGAGCCGCAGTACGTCGCGGTCGCATCGCCGGACGCCGTCGACGTCGCGCGGACGACCTGCCCGCCCGATCGGGCCTCGAGGGTGCACACCCCTCCCGTCTCGACGACCCCCTCGACGATCCCGGCCGCGGACAGCGTCTCGCTCGCCGCGTCCCATCGGGCCGTCGGCACGGTCACCGTGACCGTCTCGAGGTCGCGGTCGCTCGTCGAGTCGTCGGGCGCGGCGGTCGGGCCGGCGGACGGTGCGGCCTGGGGCTCGTCGACCACCGGTTCGGAGGCGGGCGGCTCCTCGTCCGTCTCCGGCACCGCGGCCCCGGTCGTCGGAGCGGTGGCAGAGGGCGTCGGAGCGGCGGAGGCACGCGAGGGTGACGGGGCGGGCGTGGTCGCCGTCGGGCCAGGGGCCTCCGACGTCGGCGCCGACCGCGGCGGATCGTCCGGGGTCGGACGCAGCACGAACAGAGCGACGCCCGCGGCGACGACGATCACCGCGCCTCCTGCGAACGCCGCCATCAGCCGCGGCCGTCTCACGAGACCACCACCGTCTTGCACGATCCGATGGCGGCGTTCTTCCCGACGCCCACGTTGATGCCGTAGGCGCACACCTGACGCTTGCCGGGCGCGACCCCCGAGATGCTCGCCGAGTAGCCGTGCGCCGCGCCGTAGCCGGGGTAGAAGGCCGCGATGTCGGGGCGCGAGCCCTTGGCGGGCGTCGACACGACCGGCCGACCGTCGATGTAGAGATGGACGGCGATCGACGACGCGGTGTCGGGGTCGAGCGCCCACCCGGTCGCCTTCACGACGCCCTTCGTCGAGCTCGTAGCCGAGTCGATCCAGCCGATCGGAGAACCGGGCACGCTGACCGTCTTGCAGCCGACCAGCGCGTTGCTTCCCCGACCGACGTTGATGCCGTAGACGCAGACGCGGCGATCACCGGGCTTCAACCCGGTGAGGGTCGTCGAGTAACCGTGCGCCGCCCCGTAGCCGGGGACGGACGCCGCCACGTCGGCGCGCCTGCCGTTCGCCGCGACCGACGTCACCGCTCGGCCGTCCACGTAGGCGTGCACGCGGATCGAGGCGGTCGTGTTCGGGTCGATCGCCCATCCGGCCAGGGAGACCGCCCCGGGTCCCGTCGACCGCACCGAGTCGACGCTTCCTCGCGGCTGAGTCGGCGTCGTCACCGAACGGCAGCCGAGGAGGCTGTTCTTGCCGAGCGACACGTTGATCCCGTAGGCGCACACCTCGTGGGTCCCGGCCGAGAGGCCGGAAAGCGTCGCCGCGTAGCCGTGGCGGGCACCCCACTCGGGGTAGGCCCGGGCGATGTCGGGTCGGTTGCGATCCGCACGGACGCTGGTCACGGCGCGCCCGTCGACGTAGAGATGGACGGAGATGGGGTCCGCACTGTCGGGGTCGGCGGCCCAACCCGACACCCTCGCCACCCCGAGTCCGTCGAGAGAGGCCGAGTCGAGGGCGCCGCGCGGGTCGACCCTGCCGATGGGGCTGCCGAACCAGTCGCTGAAGAGCCGCCAGAAGTTGCGGTTGCCGTAGGCGGAGCACTTGTCGCCCGTCCCGTACAGGTTCTTCAGCGCCGCCGCATTGGGCTGGTAGGGCGTGTAGTAGTAGAGGGCCGCCGTGGCCTTGTTCTGGATCGTCACCCTCGAGCTGCCGCATGAGGGCGCGTTGGCCTGGTACGAGAGGGACACCGTGCCCCCGACGGGGAACCACGTGAAGAAGTCCGAGGCCACGGAGTAGTTCTTGAACTGGCGCGCCGCCGAGTAGATCTGCCGGTCGAGCCCGGCGAAAGCCGGGTCGCAGTCGGCAGTGTCGGGGCAGCCGTAGCCGAGAGCGCGGTCGAGGGTCGACCGAGACGGCGAATTCGCCGTGGTGACGAGCGACTGCTCCTTCTCGAGCGTGACGAGCAGCACCTTGGGGTTGATGCCGCATGCCGCGGCGACCCGCGAGAGGACGTCCGCGAACCGCACGGACCTGCCCCCCGTGTAGGCACGGCACACGTTGTCGGCCACACGGTTCTGCGAATCGACCCTCACGTGCTTCAGACAGGTGGCCCCCGTGCACGACGCGCTGCCCCGTGCCTGGAGGAAGGTCTGCACCTGATCGCCGGTCATCGACGACGCATCGTAGAAGTTCTGATCGCTGATGATGAAGCCGGGGTTGAAGTCCGAGCCCGTGGCGGCCTCCGCCCGAGGGGCCGTCGTCCCGTCGGCCACGACGGCGACCGTCGCCAGCAGCATCGACGCCGCGACGACCGCCACGACCCTGGTCAGCGCTCGTCGCGGTCGTGCCCGCCTGGAATCGGTGAACATAGGCGTATCCCCTGATCGGTCGACGCCGCCGGACCCAGCGCGGGAGTGCCCCTGAGGTCCGAGCGCCTGATCGCTCTGATATTCTCGGGCCGGATGCTGGTCCAGACGTCATGTGTTGTGCAGCGATCATAACCTCGACCGTCGTCGGGTCGCGACCCATAAGTTCGGTGAAAGGCGACGCATGATCTCCGTCGATGTCGTCGTCGTGAACTGGAACGGCTCGGCCGTCCTGGGCGACTGCCTCCGGTCCCTGCTGGTCTCGGCCGACCGCTCGAGCCGCGCCGTGACGATCACGGTCGTCGACAACGGCTCGGTCGACGACTCCGTGGTGCTCGCCCGCGCTGTCGCTCCGACGGCGGCGATCGTGCGTTCGCAGGTCAATCTCGGCTTCGCGGGCGGCGTGGCGCTCGGGATCGACTCCACGACCGGCGAGGCGATCGTCCTCGTGAACAACGACGCCACGGTCGACCCCGACTTCATCGAGCGGATCGTCGACGCCCTCGACCGCGGCGGTCCGCGGCGCGGCGCCGTGACCGGGCACATCGTGCTCGCCGGAAGCGAGGACGACCGCGGCGTGCCGCTCGTCAACTCCACGGGCTCCGAGGTCGGGCCCACCGGCAACGGGCGCGACCGGGGCTACCTCGAGAGGGACGACGCGCCTCCTGCACCTCCTGAGGTGTTCGGCTTCTGCGGCGGCGCCGCCGCCCTCCGTCGGAGTGCTCTCGACGAGGTCGGGAACTTCGACCCCACGCTGTTCCTGTATTACGAGGACACCGAGTTGAGCTGGCGCCTGCGACGACACGGATACGACGTCGGCTACGCCCATGACGCGGTCGTGACGCACCGACACGCCTTCAGCAGCGGGCTCGACAGCCCCGTCTTCACGTTCTACAACACGCGCAACCGGCTGGTCGTCGCCACCCGCCACGCTCCGGCCCGGGTGGCCTACGCAGCCTGGGCGTCCGCCCTGGTGAGGATGGCCCGTCTCGCGACGAACCCTGCGGGACGGCGCACGCTGGGGCCGGTCGCTCGAGGCACGCTCGGCGCGCTACGTGCGCTCCCCCGCGATCTGGCGACGCGCCGACGACTGCGTCGTACGACGACGCTGACCTCCGCCGAGATCCGCGCGCTGATCACACGCTGACGGAGACGCCGGAGCATCACTGCGAGCGCATGAACTCCTCGTACTCGGCGGAGACGGGCTTGGCCTCGCCGACCCTGACGAGCTTGCCGCGGTCGAGCCAGGCGACGTGGTCGCACATGTTGCGGATGTTGGCCATCGAGTGGGTGACGAGGATGACCGTTCGACCACCGTCGCGGAGCTCTTCGAACTTCTTCGCGCTCTTGCGCTGGAAGGCCGAGTCGCCGACCGCGAGCACCTCGTCGACGACGAGGATGTCGGGACGGACGGTGATCGCGATCGAGAACCCGAGCCGGACGTACATGCCCGACGAGTAGTTCTTGACCGGCTGGTCGATGAAGTCGCCCACCTCGGAGAAATCGATGATCTCGTCGAGCCGTGCGGAGATCTGCTTGCGGCTCAGCCCGAGGATCGACCCGTTGAGGTAGATGTTCTCGCGCCCCGACAGCTCGGGGTGGAAGCCGCTGCCGACTTCGAGCATCGCGGCGAGACGCCCCGTCGAGGAGATCGTGCCGCGGTCGGGGTAGAGGATCTTCGCCAGGGTCTTGAGCAGCGTGGACTTGCCCGAGCCGTTGCGACCGATCAAGCCGAAGGTCGACCCCTGGGGGACGGTGAAGCTGACGTCGCGCACTGCCCAGAAGTCCTCATGGACGGAACGACCCCGCATGGCGACGGACTTGAGCGAGCGGTTGCTCTCTTTGAACAGGCGGAACTTCTTCGAGACGTGGTCGACGACCACTGCGGGTTCGGTCACAGCATTTCCGCCAGCTTCTTCTCGTTGGCCTTGAAGACCAGGATTCCCACGACCGCGAACACGATGGTCCAGGCGAGGCACCAGAGCGTGTCGCTCATGTCGGGCAGACGGTTGTCGTACAGCAGCTGCCGGAAGACGCTGATGAAGCGTTCGAGCGGGTTCAGCTCGTAGATCTGCAGCAGCGTGATGTCGCCGACGATCGGCCCGAAGTTGGCGGACCGGTCGGCGACGTAGCTCACCGGGTAGACGACGGGGCTCAGGTACATCAGCAGTCGGAGCGCGATGCCGATGATGTGCTGCATGTCCTGGAAGTAGACGTTGACCACGGCGAGGATGAGCCCGATGCCCGTCGACATGATCACCAGCAGCACCATGAAGACGACGACGAGGGGCAGGAAAGGCAGCACGAAGGCGCCGGCCACCAGGACGGCCGCGGCGAGGATCAGCATCTCGATCGACCAGTTGAACGCCGCCGAGAACGAGGCGGCGAGCACGAGGTTCGTCCGCGGGAAGTAGACCTTCTTCACGAGAGCCGTGTTGGCCCAGATGGCGCCCATGCCGCCGTTCACCGCGTTCTGGAAGAACTGGAAGGGCAGCAGCCCGCAGAGCAGCCAGAGCGCGAAGACGTCGAGTCCGCTGGGATCACCGGGGCCCGGGTCGCTTCGGAAGATGATGCCGAAGACGATCGTGTAGACGAGCATGGAGGCGAGCGGGTTGAGAAGCGACCAGAGCTGTCCGAGAACAGTGCGCTTGTATCGTCCCGTGATCTCTCTCATGGTGAGATTCAGCAGGAGTTCCCGGGACGCCCAGAGTTCTCGGAAGTACGTCATGCAACAGCTTTCTGCCAGGTGGCGACAGAGACTCGTCGCCGATGCTCCTGGTCTAGACTCGAAAGATCGACACGTCATCATACTCGAACGCCTCTCGGCACTCGACCAGCACACCGAGGGTCCTCCTCGATGCGACGTCGATGCCCGATTCGCTCGGCGGCGTCGGCCGCTACATCGTCTCGCTCGTCCGTGAGGTCGCCTCGCGGGGCGTCGTCGAGCTGATCGTCGTCGTCAGCCCCGGTGCGGAGGCCGAGCTGCTCCGTGCGGCCCCGGGTGCGCGCATCGTCGCGGCACCCGCCCTCACATCGTCGACCCTCGGTCGCTTCGTCTGGGAGCAGACGGGCCTCCCCCGCCTGGCCGACAGACTGGGCGCCGACGTCATCCACTCGCCGCACTACACGATGCCTCTGGCCACACGTCGGGCCCGCGTCGTCACATTGCACGACGCGACGTTCTTCAGCTCACCCGAGTGGCACATCCCGTCGAAGGCGCGGTTCTTCCGAGCATGGACACGACTGACGGCGCGTCTCGCCGACACGGTCGTGACACCCAGTCGGGCCACCGCCGAGGGGGTGCGCGAGGCCCTGGGGCGCCCGCTCCGCCGTGTCGTCGTCGCTCCTCTCGGAGTCGACGGGGGGATCTTCCATCCCCCCACCGCCGCCGACCGCCAGGCCCTGGCCGACGCCGTGCCCGACCTCCCTGCGACCTGGATCGCCTTCCTCGGGACACTCGAGCCCCGCAAGAACACGGCGGCGCTGATCCGCGCGGCGAGACGGGTCGCCCGAGAGCGCCGGGCCGCCGGTCTGAGCGCGCCCGCCCTGCTGCTGGCGGGCGCACCGGGGTGGGATGCCACGGTCGACGACGCGGTACGCGACGCGGCGGACGATCTCGACGTGCGCCTCCTCGGCTACCTGCCCCTCGAAGCCCTCGCCGCGTTCCTCGGCGACGCCGACTGCGTGGCCTACCCCAGCCTCGGCGAGGGCTTCGGTCTGCCGGTGCTCGAGGCGATGTCGTGCGCCGCGGTGGTCGTGACCACGACGCGCCTGTCGCTGCCCGAGGTGGGCGGCGACTGCGTCCTGTACAGCGACGTCGACGACGCGTCGCTCGCCGCTACACTCGTCACGGCCCTGTCCCCCGCGAGCGACGACCTGCGCCCTCGTGCCCGAGAGCGTGCCGAGACCTTCGACTGGGCGTCCTGCGCCGAAGCCCACGAGCGCGCCTGGACGGGTGCGGCGACGAGAGGACACCGATGAGCCCCGACGGACGCATCCTCATCGTCACGGTCACCTACGACTCGGGCGGGCATCTCGAGAAGTTCCTGGCCTCCGTGCCCGCGGCCACGACGCGGGCGTACACGGTCGTCGTCGTCGACAACGGCTCGTCCGACGGCGCCCCCCGCGCCGCGGCCCTCGCCGACCCCGACCTCTCGTTGCTCGAGCTCGACGAGAACGTCGGCTACGGCAGCGCCATCAACGCCGCTGCGCGGGATCTCGACGCCGACGTCGACTGGATCCTGATCGCGAACCCGGACACCGAGCTGGCACCCGGCTCGGTGGACGCACTCGTCGAGGAGGGCGTGCGGGACGCCCGCATCGGCGCGCTCGGCCCGGCGATCACCGACGAGGCGGGCGTGCCCTACCCGTCGGCCCGACGGTTCCCCTCGATCGTCTCGGGAACAGGCCACGCGCTCTTCGCCCGCATCTGGAAGAACAACCCCTGGAGCACCGCCTACCTGATGGCGGGGGTCGAGGGCGGCTCGCGCGACGTCGACTGGCTGAGCGGCGCGTGCCTGCTCGTCCGCCGCGAGGCGTACGTCGACGTCTCGGGCTTCGACGAGGGCTACTTCATGTACTTCGAAGACGTCGACCTCTCGCTCCGGCTCCACCGGGCGGGCTGGCTCAGGCGCTTCGTCCCGTCGGCCTCGATCGTCCACGTCGGCGCGCACTCGACGTCGGGTCGGCGGGCGGCCATGGTCAAGGCGCATCACGTCTCGGCCGGGCGGTTCGTCGACACCCTCTATCCCGGTCCTCTCGCCGCCCCGCTGCGGCTCGTGGTCCACGTCGGCCTGCGTGTGCGGGCTGCGCTGCTCGCGAGACACGGGGCCCCCTGACCCGACGGGCTGCACGACGACCCCTGGGTAAGATCGTGTCGACGTCGCGGCCCTCGACATTCACAGACGGAGCAATCATCAACGAACGCACGAGCCCCCTACCCGCTCTTCGAGACCGTGCCACCGCCGGTCTGCGGAGTCTCGCTCAGACGCCCAAGGCGGCCCCCGTCCGGCGCGAGCTCTGGGCGAGACGCATCGCCCGGGCCGGCGTCGTGGATCGCCGCTACTACGAGATCCAGACGGGGCAGACGTTCTCGTCCGACGAGGCGGCGGCGCGTCATCTGATGAGCCGGACACGCGGTGAGGACTTCTCCCTCAACCCCCTCTTCGAGCCCGAATGGCTGCTGGCTGGGCTGTCGACTCCGGCGGAGAAGCTCGGCGTCGCGTACCTCCTCGACGATGCGGCGGGCACCTCCTGCGGGCCCGTCGACGACCGCTTCCCCGTCGGGGCGGAGGGGCCGCTGTCGCAGCTCCGGTCGCTCCAGACCGACGACTCCACCGCCGCGATCCGCGCCGCCGTCGTCGAGAACGCGCGCCGTTTCGCCGAAGAGCGCGCCTGGCTCGCACCGGTCGGCGCCAAGCGCTCGACCGCCACCGATCCGGCCATCGCCGGTCCGCGCGCCGTGACGGTCGTCATCCCGACCTCCCTCGAGGCCTCCGACCTGACCGAGCGTCTGAGCGACCTCGCGGCCCAGACGCACGGCGACTGGAAGGCCGTGGTCGTCGGCGACGTCGACTCCGCCCGCGACGTCGTCGCCGGGTCGGGTCTCGCCGTCGACCGCTTCACGTTCGTGGCCGCCGACGGCGACCCGAGCCGCATCCTCGCGGCCGCTCTGGCGCAGGTGGCCTCGGGCCCCGTCGCCTTCCTGGTCGCGGGGTCCCGCTGGGCTCCGAGTGTGCTGCTCGACGGGGTCACCCGCTGCAGCGGAACGTCGTTCGCCTGGTTCTCGGCCGGCGTCTCCGAGCACAACTCCGATCTCGTCGCCTGGGGTGCCAACGACCTCGGGCCCGTCGCCCTCCGCGAACGCGGCATCGACACCTCTCTGGCCGCCGTCGTCGTCGAGGCCGAGCTCGTCGCCGAGATCGGCGGCATGGACACCGACCTGGGAGGCGCGGAGGACTTCGATCTCCTCATCCGCCTGCTCTCGTCGGGCCGCGGCGTGCGCGCCGGGCGCGGTGTCCGACACACCTTCCCCGAGCGACCGGTGAGGCCGCGTTCCACCGCAGACCCCCGGGTCTGGGAGAAGGTCGTCGTCAGCAAGCATCTGATCGACTGGGAAGCTCTCGAGGTCGGACTCCCGAAGCGGGTCGCCGGGCGCATCTCCGTCTGCATGCCCACCTACGAGGACTGGTCGATGACCCGCCGCGCGGTCGCCGCGGTGCTCGACTCGTCGCCCGACGGCGACGTCGAGGTGGTCATCGTCGACAACGGCTCGCGTCGCTCCGTGTCGTCGATCCTGACGGCCCTCTACGAGGACGAAGACCGGGTGCGCGTCGTCCGCTCGCCCCGCAACCACAACTTCTCGACGGGCTCCAACCTGGCCTTCGCGCAGAGCTCGGGCGAGTTCGCGATCTTCCTCAACAACGACACCGTGGTCGCACCCGGGTCGTTGGCTGCGCTGCGCGATCGACTCAGCGAGGCGCCCGATGTCGTCGGCGTGCAGCCGCTCCTCCTCTATCCCGATGGCACCGTGCAGACCGCCGGCACCTTCTTCAACGGCGAGCGCATCATGCCGTG
This sequence comes from Frigoribacterium sp. CFBP9030, assembly GCF_034045195.1. Classification (NCBI taxonomy): domain Bacteria; kingdom Bacillati; phylum Actinomycetota; class Actinomycetes; order Micrococcales; family Microbacteriaceae; genus Frigoribacterium; species Frigoribacterium sp. CFBP9030. The sequence goes on along the minus strand of NZ_JAXCWG010000003.1, from coordinate 132,829 downwards.
GCACTTCCTGGCGAGCCACCCGCGCAGCGATGCGTACGCCGCCGGGGTGCGACGGTTCTCCGCCGTCACGGCCGCAGCGCTGATGATGCGCGCGTCGGACGTGGTCCAGCTGCGCGGGTTCGATCCGGAGTTCCAGAACGGTCTCGAGGACGTCGACCTGTGCCTGCGCGGCAACCTGCTCCGCGACGACGCCCACTTCGAGACGGTCCTCGAGTCGACCGTCTTCCACCACGAGTCCAAGAGCGTCGGCCGGATGAACTCCAGCGTGCTGAACCGCGGTCTGTTCGACCTGCGGTGGCGTGGGCGCTATCCCGCATCGGACCTCCCCCGCTACACCGCCGCCGGTCTCCAGGCGCTGCACACCACCGCCGGCACCCCCCAGGCCTTCCGCCTGCTGCGGACCAGCCACCCCGTCGTGGTGCGCCCGCCCCGCATGGTCCCCGACGGGCCGTCGGCTGGCCGTCCGAGCCTCCGCTGGGCCATCAAGGTCGACAGCGTGTTCGACGAGACCACCTGGGGAGTCGAGTCCACCGACCCGCTCGTCGACGAGATCCGCAGCGTCCTGCAGCAGCACGGACAGGAGGTCGTCGTCGACCAGCGCGGCACGCATTACCGCACCTCGGACTACCTCGACGATGCGACCGTGACCATCCAGGGCTCGGTCGCCGTCTCGCCGCAGCCCGGCGCGACGAGCTTCCTCTGGACGGTCGGCGACCCCGTCCGGATCTCCCCCGACGAAGCGCACTCCTACGACCTCGTCGTGGCGGACGGCGACGTCGGCCGGACCGCAGCGGTCCCCGCGACGCAGTCCGTGCTGACCCGGACGGGCTCGGTCGCCGACGACGTCACGGTGATGCTCGACAAGGCCATCGAGATCGTCTCGAGCCGCAGAGGCCCCGTCGCCTGATGACCGCCGACGACAAGACCACGAGAACCGGGAGCGCCGACGTGACGCTGGCTTTGACCATGATGGTGCGCGACGAGGCGGACATCATCGAGACGATGCTCGAGTTCCACCTCGCCCAGGGCGTCGACGAGATCCTCGTCACCGACAACGGGTCGGCCGACGGCACGACGGAGATCCTCGAGGAGTACGCGGCCGCGGGGCGCATCCGCCTGTTCCACGAACCGGTCCAGAAGAAGCAGCAGGGTCAGCTGGTCACCAACATGGCACGCCGCGCCCACACGGAGTTCGGGGCGGACTGGGTCATCAACGCCGACGCCGACGAGTTCCTGCGTCCCGTCGACCCCTCGAAGACGCTGCGCGACGTCTTCCGTGAGATGCCGACCTCGCTCGGGGCCTTCACCGCTCCGGTGGTCAACCTCGTCGGCCCTCCGGCGTGGTCGGGCTCGGGCGTCGGCCGTCTCGTCTGGCGCGACGGCCGCTCCGAAGAGCAGCTGCGCCTCGGCGGAGTCCACGCCCAGCCGACCCCGAACGCGATCCACGTCGGAGACGCGGGTGTCATCGTCAAGCAGGGCAACCACCACGTGTCGATCCCCTCGGCCGGCCAGCCGCCGGCCGGTCTCGAGCTCGAGGTGCTGCACCTGCCGTGGCGCTCGTGGCGCCAGTTCGAGCACAAGGTCGAGATAGCGGGTCGCGCGTACCGCGACAACCCGAGACTGAAGCCGAGCCCTCGTCACCACGGCATGCGCGACTACGCACGCCTCCAGCAGGACCGACTCCTGCCGATCTACCTGCTCCGCCAACCTGATCCCGCCGACCTGCTGCCGGGCGCCGACCACGGCCCCTTCCGGTTCGACGACTCCCTCGCCCGATCACTCGAGCTCCTCCCCACCCCTCGTCACGAGCTGGCTACGGCGCCTGAGAGCCTCATGGAGGCCGAGTTCGTCGCCGAGCAGCGTGAGCTGGCGCAGACGTACATGCTCGTCGAGGCCGACGGTGCCGCGGTCCTCGAGCTCGCCGAGGAGATGTGGGCCGAAGAGCGCCGTCAGCTCGTCGCCGAGATCGAACGTCGCGATCGCGAACTCGAGGGATTCCGCAACCGCCGCATCGTCAAGGCCGCCGAGCAGCTGAACCGGCTCCGCCGTCGGTAGGCCCTGAAGGAGGTGCCGCGCACCTCCTTCAGGGTCCGCCCGATGGCCGGGCCGTCGGCGGGACGATCAGGATCGGTGACGCACGACGTCCGTCATGAGGCGCCGTGCTCGGGCGTCGAAGGAGTGCTCGGCACCGATTCGGCGGGCGTTCGCCTGGATCTCCGAGTCGGGGGCCCATGCCTGATCGTCGCTCAGGAGTCTGCGGAGGTCGTCCGGGCTCGAATACGCCTGCACGGACGGACCGAAGACGTCCGTGATGCCGGCGATGTCGTCCGACACGATGCGCGCCCCCGCGCTGGCCGCGTCGAACAGCCGGTTCGAGAAGAAGCCGAAGTCCCGCATGTCGGCCCAGTGGTCGTTCAGCACGATGCGGGCACCCCGGTAGTGACCCGGCAGGTCGTCATTCGAGACGAACTCCCCCGCCACCGAGTCGGCGTCGACGAACTCCGCCCACCCCTCGCCGTAGAGGGTGAGGTCCGCGCCGGCCTGGAGGGCGTCTCGCACGATGGGGCGGAAGACGAGACGCGTCTTGCCGATGAACAGGACGTCGGACGCGACGTCGGATGCCTGCGCCCCGGCCGCGAACCGGTTCGGATCCGTGGCCTGCAGCAGCGTCTCGACGGGCAGACCCGTCGATGCGGTCGTCCTCTCAGCCCAGGCGGCGCCGGCCGAGTACCTCAGATCGAACAGCGACAGCTCGTCTCGTGAGACGAGTTCGGGGTGGCTGATGACCCAGAGGATGTTCGTCCGGGCCGACGAGGGCGTGGTGACGTCCAGCCCGCGGAGCGTCAGGCTGACGTCGTCCAGGTGCTCGGACCAGGGGCGGCTGTGCGCCTGCCGGTGATCGATGACCACCCGCTGGCCCAGACGACGGAGGGCGTTGGCGAGGTCGCGTGCGAAGAAGAGGTCTCCCCAGTCGTCGCCCCGCGCACCGGGGTGGGCCGCGATCTTGATCGACCAGCGGAGACGCGGGAGACCGTCGACGCCGTCGAAGGCCGGATCGACTCGACCGCCCCCGACGACCGGGCGGGCCGGCCTGACGAGATGACGGACCGGCACCCGGGCGCCCGCGACGGCATCGAGGGAGAGCCCCGCCTGACCCAGGGCCGACGAGTCCGCGGGGATGTCGCTCCATGCCGCGACGAGCTCGGCCGCGGGCGCGTCGAGCCTGCGGGGCGCGGCACCGGACACCCGGTACACACGACCGACGGGCGTCGACGTCACACCTCGGCCGCCGGACAGCCCCGCGTCGCGGGTCAGGGCGGTGATCGCGAGGACCTCGTCCGATGTCTCGGGCAGTCGCTCGGGCAGATCGACGAGGTCGGTGACGAACACCGGCTGCGTGGCGCCGAAGACCTCGGCCGCCCCCATGATCTCCGCGTCTTCGTAGGGATGCCCCTCGAGGAGGTCCGCGGGGGCCAGCGAGCGATGCGGACGGAACGCCCCGGCCGACAGGACGACGTCGTCGGTCCCCCGCACGACGGGGGTCGTGACGCCGCCGTCATGCAGCCCGACCAGTCGGACGATGGCCGACGAGTCGATCTCGACGGCCGCGTCGAGCACGAGCACACGCGAGAAGGCGGCCCTGCTCGCACCGGCGGCGAAGGCCGAGGTCCAATCGTCGTGGAGGTCGGCGAGAGAGGCGCGCGCGGGCGCCGCCGTCGGCAGAGCGGTCGCCGCCGGGAGGCCCGCACCCTGATAGGCCGCGACGATCACCTCGTGCTCCGCGGAGATCTGCGGCAGGGCGGCGTCGAGCTCGGCGAGGCGGTGGGGCACGAAGGCGCCCTGGTCGTGCCGGACGGTGAGGACCACGGTCACGCCCGGTCGACCGGGCCCTGAGCGAGTGATGTCACGCACCCGTGTCGCCACCAGCGAGGGGGCCTGAACGGTCGGCGGATCGAGACGCCGTGCCACGGCGGCGAGCACCGATCGGGGGTTCCTGGCCGCCGAGCGGAGGCGGTTCGTGAGGTGACCGAGGCCCGAATCTGGCGTTTCTCTCATTGTTCGAGCCTACTGGGGCATCCCCCGAGGTCGGCCTGCACCCTTGCCGTAAGATCGTCGTCGTCGCCGTCGTGGCGGATGGAAGGCAGGACAAGGTGCAACCCGAGAACACTCACCGCCCAGCAGCCGAAGCCGGCACCGCCACCGGACTCGGCACCGACGAGCAGGACGTCGTCGAGCTGGCGGCCGAGATCGCCGAGGTCGCAGGCCGGGCGGGCGACGTCCCCAAGCCCGAACTGGATCGCCTCCTCCGCCACACCTGGTGGGCACCCACCATGCGCGCGCTCACCGAGGGGACCCTGACCCGCAGCGCGACATCGGGCGAGACGCTCGCCGGCCCGCTCGCCGCCGTACTGGGCGCGCGTCCCGAGGTCGTCGCCGGCCTCGAGCCGAAGCAGCGACGCATCTACCAGCTCCTGTCGGCCGATCGATCCGACCTCGCGTCGATGCTCCCCGACGTGCCCGGGGGCACCTACCTCAAGGGCCGGCGGATCGGGGCGGACGACCTCCAGCGAGGCTTCGACCTGGCACAGCAGATCGTCCGCAGCTCGGCCCCCGAACGACTCGTCACGACCATCTACGAGGCGCACCTGCTGCGTCACCTGATCGCCGTCGTCGATTCGGCGGACGACGCGGAGTTCGCCGAGCTTGCCGCCATCACGGGTCGCTTCGCGGACCGTCTGCGTCCGTACGTGCTGCACGCCGACTTCTGGCCCTGGGCGGGCTCGCTGACCGCGGCACTGGCGCACTCGGTCGAGGCGGCCCGGGCGGTGGTGCGCCTCGGCGAGACCGGTCGTTTCTCGCTGGTGCAAGAACGACGGGGCAAGTTCCTCATCGTTCCGGAGGCCGCGTACGAATCGACCCCGGCCGTCTCGACGGTCTTCCTCAACCGCAGCACGCTGGTGGAGAACGTGGTGCAGTCGTCACCCGGGCAGGCCGACGGCGTCCCCGTGCCCCGGGCCGTCATCACCCGTCCCGGCAGCTACGACGTCTTCGCCCGGCTCGACGTCCCCGGTGTCCTGGACCTCCCGTTGACCCTCGGCGCGGACAACAGCGAGCAGGCGGCTCGTGTGACGGTCCGCCCGTCGGGCGCCTTCCTGTCGCTGAAGACCAGCCCTCGACGCCGACGGAACCGCTCGGCGCGACCCAGGACGGGACGCCCCGTCCAGGCGTGAGCGGCGGTCCGAGACCGAGCCGCCTCACGAGGACGGTCGACCGCCCAGGCCGCCGACCGCCTCCCACCATCCGTCGTCGACCCTGAAGACCCGCTCCTCCTCGACGTGGCTGCGGGCCTGACGGGCGTGACGTCGGCGTCCGTGCGGGTCGTCGGACAGAGCATCGGCGGCCTCGCGCCACTCGTCGGGGTCGTTGCCGACCAGGACCGCTCCGTGCGGGCCCGCCTCGTCGTACGCGGTGCCCTGCGATGCGATGGTGGGGATGCCGAGCGCCGAGTACTCGAGGAACTTCAGGTCGCTCTTCCCACGGTTGAAACCGTTCGAGACGAGCGGGGCCAGGCCCACGCTCCATCGTGCAGAGGACGCACGGAGAAGACGCACGTACTCGGGATACGGCATCGGGGTCGATGCGAGATGCGAGAGCGAGTACCACGAGGCGCTCTGCGGGGTGACGCCCACGACCTCGAGACGGCGCTGCGCCGACGGTACGCGACGGAGGAGCTCGAGATCGTCGCCGTGCGTGTGACTGCCCGAGTACAGGTACCACGATCCCCGCACGTCGTCCCGGTCGAGGGCCATCACCGCCGACTCGCCCTGGGGACGCCCGCCCGGGTCGGCCGGCACCCCGCCGAACCAGAGCTCGGGGTCGAGTGCGTTCTGGACGACGACGACGGCTCCTGTGGAGACCGGCCGCCTCGTGGCGAGCACCGCCGTGCTCACCAGCGTGATGTCGGCCGCCGTCGACGCGACGTCGAAGGCCGCCAGTCGCGCTGGCGAGTAGTCCTGACCGAGGAGGCGCGCTCGGGACTCCTCCGACCAGAAGTCGTCGTCGACGTCGTGCACCAGCCGGATCCCGCGCCGGGAGATCTCGCCGGCCGCGGCGGTGGCGAGCACCCCGTCGAGCAGGGCGTCGCGCTGGACGATCACGGCGTCGACCCCGTCGAGGTGCTGCCCCGCCGCCAGCGCCTCAGGGCTGACGAAGGTGAAGTCCGCCAGGCCGAGACGTCCGGCCCAGCGTGCCCGCAGGACCACACGAACGAACGCCGACCCGGGGTGCCTGCCGTCCGCGCCGTGGACGACCAGAGCGACCTTCGGTCGCACGATCGACCCCACGGCGGTGCTCAGCCCAGCAGGTTGCTCAGGTAGACCCCGTAGCCGCTCTTGGCCAAGGGCGATGCGAGCTCGCGGAGGTCGTCGTCTGAGATCCAGCCGTTCCGCCAGGCGATCTCCTCGATGCAGCCGATCTTGTGCCCCTGACGGTCTTCGATGACCCGGACGTACTCGGAGGCCTGCATCATCGAGCCGAAGGTGCCGGTGTCGAGCCAGGCCGTGCCGCGATCGAGGACCTGCACCTGGAGGCGCCCCTCACGGAGGTAGCGCTCGTTGACCGTGCTGATCTCGAGCTCACCGCGAGCGCTGGGCTCGATGGTCTTCGCGATGGCGACGACGCTGTTGTCGTAGAAGTACAGACCGGGGACGGCGTAGTTGCTCTTCGGTGCGGCGGGCTTCTCCTCGATGGACGTCGCACGGAACGAGTCGTCGAAGGCGACGACTCCGTATGCGGTCGGATCGGCCACGTGGTAAGCGAAGATGGTGGCTCCGTCGACCGCGGCGTTCTTCGAGAGGCTCGAGCCGAGACCCACCCCGTGGAAGATGTTGTCGCCGAGGACCAGGGCGACGCTGTCGTCGCCGATGAACTCCTCACCGATGATGAACGCCTGGGCGAGACCGTCGGGCGACGGCTGCACGGCGTACTCGATGCGCATGCCGAGGTGCGAACCGTCTCCGAGGAGCGCACGGAACTGATCGTTGTACTCGGGGGTCGTGATCACGAGCACCTCGTTGATGCCCGCCATCATCAGCGTCGACAGAGGGTAGTAGACCATCGGCTTGTCGTAGATGGGCATGAGCTGCTTCGAGATGCCCTTGGTGATGGGCCAGAGGCGGGTGCCGGACCCGCCGGCGAGGATGATGCCCTTCATGACCGGTTCTCCTTCGAATCGAGGGTGGCGTAGAAATCGCGCATGGCGTCGTAGGTGGGGAGCAGACCCTGCGCGGCGGCCTCGTCGAGACGAGGAGCGTCGGTGTCCTTCGGCGACAGGAGGGGTTCGCCCGCCTCGTCGGGGAAGACCAGACCGATGCGCTCGTCCAGCGGGTTGATGCCGTGCTCGCGGGCGGCGTTGAAGGTGTCGGTCACCAGATAGCTGACCGTCGCGTCGTCCGTCAGAGCGACGAAGGCGTGTCCGAGGCCCTCGGCCAGGTAGATGGCCCGGCGGTCCACGCCGTCGAGGAGGACGGAGTCCCATTCGCCGAAGGTCGGCGATCCGACCCGGATGTCGATGACGAAGTCGAGGACGGCGCCGTGGGTCGCCGTGACGTACTTGGCCTGACCGACCGGCACGTCGGCGAAGTGGATACCGCGGACCACACCCCGCTTCGAGACCGAGGTGTTGGCCTGCCGGAGGTCGATGGAGTGCCCGACGGCTTCGGACAACCGGTCGAACCGGTACCACTCGAGGAAGACTCCCCGGTCGTCACCGAACTGCTTCGGTGTGATCTCGTAGCTGTCTGGGATCTTCAGTTCGCGAATCTGCACCCGGCGAGCCTAGCAAGGGCCTCCGCCGAGGCGGGGAGGACGAGCCCTCGACTCAGCCGCGCGTCCAGTCGGCGTTCTTCTTGACCGCGGCCCGCGGGATCCCGAGGCCGTTCAGCACTTCGTAGAAGGCCACGGCGTTGAGGTTGCGGGCGGGGATGCCGACGGCGACGAGGTTGTTCATCTGAGAAGCGGAGGCGATGTGCCGGAGCGAACGGGTGTCGACCACGCACGTGTAGCCCTTGCCCACGCCGGAGAGCGAGTCGGTGCAACGGAGGAGCAGCATGTGGGGGTCCTTCTGGGCTCGGGGATTCGGTGCGGAGCGGGGTTGTTCCCGGGGAGGGGAACGCCGTCAGGGTCGCCAGTAGTCGGCGTCGACCCGGATCGCCTTGCGAGGGATCGACAGGCCGTTCGTGATCTCGTAGAAGGCCTTCCGCGTGACCTCGTAGTAGGGGACGCCGGCGACCCGGAGGGCGTTGATGCGGGTGACGACGGGGACGTGCCGGAGGCTGCGGACCCCGACGACGGCCGTGTAGATCGATGAGACCTCGGTGAGCGGCTCGACGGCGCGGAGGATCATCATCCCCGCGTCGGCCGGTTTCATCGCGCCCCCGCCGGTCGTCGCCTGGTACGCAGCCACGTAGTCGAAGTGCCACGGCTCGGGCTGGGAGAAGGCGTTGCCCGTGGGCTTCCAGCCGTACGACATCGAGTTGGCGTCCATCCACCGCTTCGCCGCGGACCCGGCCGTCTGAACACCCGCCCCGAAGTCGCAGGCGATCCCCCACCCGTGGTTCGACGTGCCGGGGTAGGCCGCCAGGTTGCCCGTTCCGTTCTGGTACTTGTTCCAGTAGTCGGTCTGACGCGCGAAGCTGCGGTATCCCTCGGTGATGAGCAGGGATGTGCCGATGGCCTGGGCGAAGGCGAGGCTCATCCTGAGGTACTGCCGGGCGGCGTCGTCGCGGAGGAACCCCGACCCGGCGACATCGGAGACGACCCGGGTCAGCGCACCGGCGGGGATCTTGCCGTTCGAGTGCCCGCCCCAGGCCGACAGCGCCGCGAGCGCCTGGGCGTCCGCGACGGTCTCGACCGAGCCGGAGGTCTCGCCCAGGCTGACCGCCGCCGCCGCGCGGTCCGACTCGCCGGCGAGCACGGCCGCGGTGCCAAGGGTCGTCGCGGCCGCGGCGTAGGCCAGCACCCGTCGGCGCCCGAGAGAGGAAGCAGACCGCGTGGGGTCGTCTGGAGAGCAGACCATTGCTCAAACCTCTCATGCGGGGAGTGGATCGTCCACCCCCCTATCGGGCATCGGCAGAAAGGGGGACACGAGCGGCCTCCGGTAGCATCGACCGACACGTCCGCTCCTCAACACCAAGGAATCAGTGTGAAAATCCTCGTCACCGGCGGAGCCGGCTTCATCGGCTCCAACTTCGTCCGCCGCACTCTCGAAGACGCCTACCCGGGTCTCGAAGGCGCCGAGGTCGTCGTCCTCGACGCCCTCACCTACTCGGGCAACGAGGCCAATCTCGCCTCCGTGGCCGACTCGCCCCGGTACTCCTTCGTCAAGGGCGACATCCGCGACGGCGCACTCCTCGACACGCTCTTCCCCGGGGTGGACGCCGTCGTCCACTTCGCCGCGGAGTCGCACGTCGACCGTTCCGTCCGCGACGCGTCGATCTTCGTCGAGACGAACGTCCTGGGCACCCAGCAGCTCCTCGACGCCGCCCTGCGCAACGACCTGAAGCGCTTCGTCCATGTCTCGACCGACGAGGTGTACGGCTCTATCGCCGAGGGGTCGTGGGCAGAAGACCGCCCGCTCGAGCCCAATTCGCCGTACTCCGCCTCGAAGGCGGGTAGCGACCTCCTGGCCCGCAGCTACCACCGCACCCACGGCCTCAACGTCTCGATCACGCGCTGCAGCAACAACTACGGCCCGTTCCACTTCCCCGAGAAGGTCATCCCCCTCTTCGTCACGAACCTCATCGACGACAAGCACGTCCCCCTCTACGGCGAGGGCAACAACATCCGCGACTGGCTGCACGTCGACGACCACACGCGCGGGATCGCCATGGTGCTCGTCGACGGCCGCGCGGGCGAGATCTACAACATCGGCGGTGGCACCGAGCTCACCAACCGCGAGCTGACCGAGATGCTGCTCGAGTCCACCGGCAAGGACTGGTCCTACGTCGACCGCGTCGCGGACCGCCTCGGCCACGACCTCCGGTACTCCGTCGACATCTCCAAGATCCGCGACGAACTCGGCTACGAGCCTCGCGTCCCGTTCGCCGACGGACTCGCGGAGGTCGTGCAGTGGTACCGCGACAACCGTCAGTGGTGGGAGCCCCTGAAAGAGCGCGCGGCCCTCTGATGAGCACTCCGCAGAACCTCCGTTACCTCGTCACCGGCGCCCGCGGCATGCTCGGGTCCGACCTCCTCGAGGCTCTCTTCGGCCGCGAGGTGACCGTGCTCGGTCGCGCCGACCTCGACGTCACGGACCGCGACGCGGTCTTCTCCGCGGTGGCCGGGCACGACGTCGTGATCAACGCCGCGGCCTACACGGCGGTCGATGCGGCGGAGACCGACGAGGAGGCGGCCCGAGCCGTCAACGGGACCGCAGCCGGTCTGCTCGGCGAGGCCACCGCCTCTTCGGGGGCGAGACTCGTCCAGGTCTCGACCGACTACGTCTTCGACGGCACCGCCACGGAGCCCTACGCGGAGTCCACTCCCCTGGCTCCGGTCAGTGCCTACGGCCGCACCAAGGCCGAGGGCGAGCGTCTGGCCCGTGAGGCCAACCCCGACGGCACCTACATCGTCCGGACGGCCTGGCTCTACGGGCAGCACGGTCCGAACTTCGCGAAGACCATGCTCCGTCTGGCATCCACCCACGACACGGTGAGCGTCGTCGACGACCAGATCGGTCAGCCGACCTGGACTCTCGACCTCGCCGAGCAGATCGTCCGACTCGTCGACTCCGACGCACCGGCCGGTGTCTACCACGGCACGAACGGCGGTCGCGCGAGCTGGTTCGACTTCGCCCGTGCGGTCTTCGAGACCGCCGGTCTGGATGCCGACCGCGTGAAGGCGACCGACAGCTCGAGCTTCGTCCGCCCCGCCCCCCGCCCGGCGTTCAGCGTCCTCGGCCACGACGCGTGGACCGCTGCCGGCCTCGCTCCGCTGCGTCCGTGGGACGAAGCACTCCACGACGCCGCCGCAAAGGGGGTCTTCTCGTCCGATGACGACACTCCGAGTGGTCGTTGACCAGGTCCTCGCACCCGTTCCCGGCGGCATCGGCCGCTACACCGTAGAGCTCACGCGCAGTCTCATCGCGAACGCCCCGCGAGGGTGCGACGTCGAAGGCGTCGTGGCGGCCCACCCGCAGGCGGAGTACGACCGGCTCACCGATCTGATCCCCGGTCTCTCCGGGCTGGCCAAGGCGCCGCTCGGTCGGCGGGAGCTCTCGCTCGCCTGGCAGACCGGACTCGCCGGGCTCCCCGGGCGGGGCATGGTGCATTCGACGAGCCTGCTCGCACCGCTGTTCCGGCACGACCGTGCGCTCGAGCCCGCGACGCAGACCGTCGCGACCATCCACGACACGGTCCCGTGGACCCACCCGCACACGCTCACCCCTCGCGGTGTCCGCTGGCACAAGGCGATGGCCCGGCGCGCGCACCGGTTCGCCGACGCCGTCGTCGTCCCGACCCATGCGGTGGCCGACGAGCTCTCCGAGCGCTTCGACTTCGGCGATCGCCTCCGCGTAATCGGCGGCGCCGTCAGCCGGGACCTCACCGTGCCCGCCGATGCGAACGCCGTCGCCGACGAACTGGGTCTGCCCGAGGCCTACGCCCTCAGCATCGGCACGCTCGAACCACGGAAGGGCATCGAGCCCCTCATCCAGGCCATGGGACACCCTGACGCCCCCGACATCCCGCTCCTCATCGTGGGGCCGGCCGGTTGGGGCGACGTCAGCATCGCGGACATCGTCGCCCGCGAGAACCTGCCGGAGGACCGGGTGCGGTCGCTCGGCTTCGTCAGCGACCAGCAGTTGGCCGTGCTGCTGCAGCGCGCGACGGTCTTCGTCTTCCCGAGCCTCGCCGAGGGCTTCGGCCTGCCGGTGGTCGAAGCCCTGAGCCTGGGCACTCCGACGATCATCTCGGACACTCCGGCCCTCGTCGAGGTCGCGGCCGACGCCGCGGCCGTCGTGGCGCGAGACGACCCCGAGCACTACCCCGAGCGCCTCGCTCAGGCCATGTACCAGATCGTCAACGACGTCGAGCTCAGCACGCGGCTGGGAGTGGTCGGCATCGACCGCTCGCACGCCTTCAGCTGGTCGGACTCGGCGGACAAGGTCTGGCAGCTGCACGCCGACCTCTAGACCCGTCGACCCGATCCGTCGGGGTTCGGCCGACGGGGTCGAGTCCGGACGGGCGGAGGCCCGTCAGGCCACGAGCGAGCACCGCGAGGCCCGTCCGCCCGCGAGCGAGCAGCGCGAGGCCGATCAGCCCGCGGCGGACGCGGTCGCGGCGGCGACGTCGGCGCGGATGATCGTGTAGTCGGGGTACACGTTGTCGTAGATCGGCGGCACGATCTCGAGGTCGCCGATCTCCTGCCCCTTCGTCTTGAGCGCCAGCTCGACGAACGCGCTCAGCGCTCCCCGCGGGATGTCGGTGTCGACGGTCTGCACGCCCGCGCTCGCGACCGCCTGGAACTTGGCCAGGACGGTCGTCGGCTGGAACTGGGTCAGCAGGGCCTGCTGCACCTCACGCTGTCTGACCATCCGGTGGTAGTCGTCCGATCCGTGCCGTGCTCGGGCGTACCAGAGGGCGTGGTAGCCGTCGAGGGTCTGACGGCCGGGTTCGATCCACCCGTCGACGTTGATGGGCTCACCGGCCGCGTCGACGCCGCCGTTGATCGGGAGACGACCCTCGGTGTTGTCGACCTCGATGCCGCCGAGAGCGTCGATCAACTGCGCGAAGCCCTCCATGTCGATCAGCACGTAGTACTGCAGGGTCAGACCGGTGACGCCCGACACGGCGTCGCGCATCGCCTCGACCCCGGCGTTCGAGCCGTTCTGCTCGGCATCGGGATAGAGCTCGGGGTGCTCTTCACCGTAGGTGTAGAGGTAGCTGATCAGGCAGTCGTCACCGCAGGAGTACCCGTCGGGATAGACGCCCCACAGCGGCGATCCCTCGGAGAAGGGCGAGTTGTACAGATTGCGGGGGATCCCGATGAGCGTGGCCGCCCCGGTCTCGGCGTCGATGCTCGCGACCGAGATGCTGTCCGGACGAAGCCCCGTGCGGTCGGCCCCCGCATCGCCGCCGAGCAGCAGGATGTTGTACCGGCCGTCGACGGGGTCGGCCGCCTGGGCCTGAGAGGTGAAGAGGTCGTTGAGCAGCCCGTGCTGCACGCCCGAGAGATAGGCGCCCCAGGCGGCCGGGCCGACGGTGGCGAAGAGCAGCAGGGCCATCACGCCCGCCAGGAAGCCGCGCGACGTCGGATTCGTGCGGACCATGCGGAGGAGTCTGAGGGTGTCGAGGGTCAGCACGACCCACAGCACCGCGAAGTAGACGAGGTAGACCTGCACGACGGTCAGGGCCACGACGCTCGTCGCCATCTCGATCAGGGGGCGGCGGAAGAACAGCGCCGAGAGCAGCACGACGACCAGCACGGCCCAGAAGACGAGGGTCGAGGCGAGCCCGATCCGACCCAGTCGCCGGTTGCCGGCCAGGACCTGGGCGGAGCCTGGCACGAGCACGTTCAGCACGACCAGCACCCAGGCCCGCCGGGTCATGAACGGCTCCGACCCGAGGTCGGGGTTGCGGACCGGCAGAGCCGTGCTCACAGCGACCGCTGCAGGGCCGTGTTCTTCTCCTCGACGAGCTCGCCGAGGCTGGTCGCGTAGTCCGTCAGCCGGGCGGCGAGGCCCGGGTCGGAGACCCCGAGGATGCGCGCGGCGAGGAGGCCGGCGTTGGCCGCCCCGCCGATGGAGACCGTCGCGACCGGGATGCCGGCCGGCATCTGCACGATCGACAGCAGGGAGTCGAGACCGTCGAGCTTCGCCAGGGCGACGGGCACGCCGACGACGGGCAGGGTGGTGACCGAGGCGAGCATCCCCGGGAGGTGCGCCGCGCCTCCTGCACCCGCGATGATGACGCCGAGACCGCGCCCGGCGGCCTCGCGCCCGAACCGGATCATCTTGTCGGGCGTGCGGTGCGCCGAGACGACCTCGACCTCGTGCGCGATGCCGAACTCGGAGAGGATCTCGGACGCGCTCCGCATCGTCGGCCAGTCGCTGTCGGACCCCATGACGATCGCGACCCGCGGCGGCGTGCCGGGATCGTTCGCGACGGAGGGGGCGAAGGAGGCGCGGTTCGGGTCGGACACGAGCTAGAGGATAGCGTCAGCCCTCGAAGAACGCCGCACCGGCGCGCGCCCGGTAGGTCGCCTCGTCGAGGTCGTCGCCGGTCGCCGTCACGTGCCCGACCTTCCGACCGGGGCGCGGGTCCTTGCCGTAGTCGTGCACCTTGACCGACGGGTGATCCGCCATGAGCGCGGGGAGCCGCTCGGCCAGGGTGCCCGCCTCGGGCCCTCCGAGCACGTTCACCATGACGCTCCAGGCGTCATGCGGTCTCGTGTCGCCCAGAGGGAGGTCGAGGACGGCACGGAGGTGCTGCTCGAACTGACTCGTCGTCGATCCGTCGATCGTCCAGTGCCCCGTGTTGTGCGGGCGCATCGCCAGCTCGTTGATCAGCAGGCGGTCGTCGTCGGTCTCGAACAGCTCGACGGCCAGCACGCCCGTCACCCCGAGCCGCTCGGCAACCGTGCGCGCGATGGCCTCCGCGGCCTCCGCCAGACGACCCGCGCTCTTCGGCGCCGGCGCGATGACCTCCGCGCAGACGCCGTCGCTCTGCACGCTCTCGACGAGGGGCCAGGCGACGATCTGACCGCTCGGGCGGCGGGCCACCGACTGAGCGAGCTCGCGGCGGAAGTCGACCAGCTCCTCCACGAGCAGTGCCTCTCCGTCGGCCAGGTCGGCGAACCAGTCGTCAGCACCGTCGGCCTCGCGGACGACCCGCACGCCCTTGCCGTCGTAGCCGCCGCGGGCAGTCTTGACGACCGCGCTGCCGCCGTGCTCCGCGAGGAACCGGCCGAGCGCCTCGGCGTCGCGCACGGCCGCCCAGTCGGGCACGGGCAGACCCAGCTCGCTGAGCCGACGGCGCATGACGATCTTGTCCTGCGCGACGGCCAGCGCCTCGGGCGACGGGTGGACGGCGACGCCGGCGTCGACGAGCGCCCGGAGGACGTCCTGCGGGACGTGCTCGTGGTCGAAGGTCACCGCATCGACGTCGCGGGCGAAGGCGAGGACCGTCTCGACCTCGAGGTAGTCACCCACCTGCGTCGCGGCGAGGCGCGCCGAGCTGCCCTCCGTCTCGGCCAGGACGCGGATGTCGAGTCCGAGATGGATGGCCGGGGGGACCATCATGCGGGCCAGCTGCCCGCCTCCGATCACGCCGATCCGGTAGGCCATGGTGTCTCCTCGATGCGGGCGTCCGTCCCGGACCCGGCGCGGGGCCGGTCCGAGAGGGGCGCGGTAGAATCTTCCGGGCTCGTCGAGCCCTCCCCATCTTGGCCGATACCCCGAGGAGGCGCATGCGCCGGCTCGCCCTGCAGCTCGTCCGCTACGGCACCGTCGGCGCCCTCGGGGTCGTCGTCGATCTGGGTCTGTTCAACGTCTTCCGGGCGACGGTCTTCGACCCGGAGCGCATCGCGGCCGGGCCGCTCCTCGCCAAGGTCGCCTCGGGAGTCATCGCCATCGTCGTCGTCTGGCTGGGCAACCGGTACTGGACGTTCCGCGCGACGCGTCGCAGCCGCGCCCTCCGCGAGGCCGTCGAGTTCTTCGGCGTGGCGCTCGGAGGTCTCCTGATCGGGCTGGCCTGCCTCGGGGTGTCCCACTACGTGCTCGGATTCCGATCGGCAGCGGCCGACAACGTCTCGAGCAACGTCGTCGGCCTCGCCCTGGGCTCGGTCTTCCGGTTCACGCTCTACAAGCTCTGGGTGTTCCACCCCGCGCGGACCGGCATCGAGGCTCAGGGGCGGCCGAGTCCCCTGTAGTCGAAGCCGGCCGCACGCCAGGCCACGGAGTCGAGCGTGTTGCGGCCGTCGACGACGCGAGGGTGCGACACGAGTCCGGCGACGACGGCCGGGTCGAGCTCACGGAACTCGGTCCACTCGGTGAGGACGAGGACGACGTCGGCGTCGCGGAGCGCCGACTCGACGTCCGTCGCGTACTCGAGCTCGGGCGCCACGCGACCGGCCGTGGCGTTCGCCTCGGGATCGAACGCGGTGACGATCGCGCCGCTCGCCCGGAGGCGGCGCGCCACGTCGAGCGCGGGCGAATCGCGGACGTCGTCGCTGTTCGGCTTGAAGGCCAGCCCCAGCACCGCGACGCGGGCACCGGCGAGGTCGCCGACGAGCTCGCCGGCCAGCGCGACGACGCGATCGCGACGACGGAG
Source organism: Frigoribacterium sp. CFBP9030 (assembly GCF_034045195.1). Taxonomy (NCBI): domain Bacteria; kingdom Bacillati; phylum Actinomycetota; class Actinomycetes; order Micrococcales; family Microbacteriaceae; genus Frigoribacterium; species Frigoribacterium sp. CFBP9030. The sequence goes on along the minus strand of NZ_JAXCWG010000003.1, from coordinate 116,501 downwards.
GTTGATGGCGTCGATGTCGGCCAGGAAGGCGAGCGAGTCGAGACCGAGCTCGTCGGCTCGGGCCTGGAACGCCCGGATGTCCTTCGGGAGGCAGCCACCGCCGAAGCCGATGCCGGCGTTGAGGAACTTGCGACCGATGCGCGCGTCGTAGCCGATGGCGTCGGCGAGCTGGGTGACGTCGGCGCCGGTCGCCTCGGCGACCTCGGCCATGGCGTTGATGAACGAGATCTTCGTGGCGAGGAACGCGTTGGCCGAGACCTTGACGAGCTCGGCCGTGGCGTAGTCGGTGACCAGACGCGGCGTCTCGGCCGCGAGCGCGGTCGCGTAGACGGCGTCGAGCTGGGCGGCGGCCCGCTCGCCGGCCTCGCCTCGTGCGACGCCGTAGACGAAGCGATCGGGGGTGAGGGTGTCTTTGACGGCGAAGCCCTCGCGGAGGAACTCGGGGTTCCAGGCCAGATCGGCCCCTGAGGAGGCACGCACCAGCTCGGAGAGGCGACTCGCCGTACCGACCGGGACGGTCGACTTGCCCACGACGAGGTCGCCGTCGGCCAAGTGCGGGAGGAGCCCCTCGACGGCCGCGTTGACATAGGTCAGGTCGGCCGCGTGGCTGCCCTTCGTCTGCGGTGTGCCGACGGCGACGAAATGGACCTCGGCGCCAGCGGCGTCGGCGAGATCCGTCGAGAATCGGAGCCGACCCGAGTCGAGCGCCCGGCCGAGGACCTCGGGGAGGCCCGGCTCGAAGAAGGGGGCGCGCCCCGCCGACAGCTCGGCGACCTTGCGCTCGTCGACGTCGATGCCGACGACCTCGTGCCCGAGCTCGGCCATGCAGGCCGCGTGCACGGCGCCGAGGTAGCCGCAACCGATCACAGAAATACGCATGGAGACACCTTTTGTCGTTCGAGGGTCGGAACGGGTCTAGTCGCCGTTCCAGAGGGGCGCCCCGTCCACCGGGGCCGATTGGTCGTGCTGCCGCCGCTGCGCGACGAAGTTCGTGTTCGATTCCATCATGTCGTGAAGAGTGGACTGCACGAGGTCGGCCCCCGGCACGTCCCACAGGACGACGGGCCGATCGAGACCGCTGTTGATCAGGACGTCGCCGCTGCGGAACAGACTCTGCACGCCGTTCTTCCTGACCGTCAAATCGTAGCCGCGGCTGTGGAGGAGCTCCTGGCGGGTCCGGACGAGCAGTCCCCGCCGCAGGATGATCCGACGCGTCGTGATGACGTAGTGCCGACCGAGCCACACCAGCAGGGGGACGAGCCAGACCAGCACGATGAGCACCCCGGCGGCGGCGAAGACCAGCGTGTTCTGCCAGTCGGCGTCGAAGCGCCCGCCGAGGTACCCCGTCGCGGCGCACACCGCGACGAGCGCGACCGACGGCCAGAACATGACGCGGGAATGCGGCCGGAGGCGCGCGACGACGGCCTCGGGGGCCTGCTGGTCGGCGGTGCTCATGGGGTCATTCATAGCGCAGGTGGGTGACGTCGCCGCTGGACACCGCCGCATCGGCCCCTGTGCGGGGTCGGACCACCAGGCGTCCGGTCGGGTCGATCGCGACGGCGACGCCGTGCAGATCCGTCCCGTCGGGCAGCTCGACGCGGACGTCGCGCCGCAGGGTCGAGCAGTCCGTCGAGACGCGGGCGTGGAGTCCGGACGCCATCGCGTCGCCCCCGTGCTCGACGAGGGTGCCGAAGAGACCGAGGGTCTCGTCGAGGAACGCGGCCAGCACCCGATCGGCGAGGTCGGAGGCGGCGCCGTCGACCCCGTGCAGCGACAGAGACGTGGAGGTCGGAGTCGGCAGGCGTTCCGCCGGCACGGTGAGGTTGACGCCCACGCCGATCACGACTGCGCCGTCCGGTCGGGCCTCGGCCAGCACACCGCAGATCTTCCGGCCGTCCACCTGCACGTCGTTGGGCCACTTGAGACCGACCTCGCCCCGACCGGGCGCCACCAGGGAGGCGAGGGAGGCGCGCATCGCCACCCCGGCCAGCAACGGCGGCCAGCCGAGGGACGACCCGTCGAGCCCCCTCGCGTCGAGCAGCACGCTCGCCGCGAGGGTCTCGTCGGGCGGTGCCGACCACGAGCGGTCGAGTCGCCCACGGCCCGCGGTCTGACGCAGGGTGGCCACCACGCCGCCGTGACGGGAGTCCGTTCGGGCGACCAGGTCGGCGTTGGTGGAACCCGTCGTCCCGACGTGCTCGAAGAACGAGCTCCGTGCCGAGCTGAGTGGGAAGGTCATCGCGTCAGCCTAGGCCGGACGGCGCCGGGTGTTCACGGAACCCACCACGGACGATGCTCCCCACGCGTGGAAACCTCCAACGGTGTCGGACGACGTGGTCAGTAGAGTGAGGCGGGTGACCTCCGACACGACGCCCTCCCCCGAGACCACCGCCGGCACCGAGCCCGACCTGCACACCACCGCGGGCAAGCTGGCCGACCTCCGGGCGAGGTACCACGAGGCCGTGACGGCCAGCGGCGAGGCGGCCGTCGCCAAGCAGCACGCCAAGGGCAAGAAGACCGCTCGCGAGCGCATCGACCAGCTGCTCGACCCCGGCTCGTTCGTCGAGCTCGACGAGTTCGTCCGCCACCGCACGCACGCCTTCGGCATGGAGGCGAAGCGCCCCTACGGTGACGCCGTGGTGACCGGCACCGGCACGATCCACGGTCGTCAGGTGGCCGTCTACAGTCAGGACTTCACCATCTTCGGCGGGTCCCTCGGCGAGGTCGCCGGCGAGAAGATCATCAAGGTGATGGAGCTCGCTCTGAAGACCGGCGTCCCGATCCTCGGCATCCTCGACTCGGGCGGCGCCCGCATCCAGGAGGGGGTCGTCGCCCTCGGCAAGTACGGCGAGATCTTCCGTCTGAACACGGCCGCGTCGGGTGTCATCCCGCAGATCTCGCTGATCATGGGCCCGGCCGCCGGAGGCGCGGTGTACTCCCCCGCGTTGACCGACTTCGTCATCATGGTCGACAAGACGAGCCACATGTTCGTCACCGGCCCCGACGTCATCAAGACGGTCACCGGAGAGGACGTCGGCTTCGAGGAGCTCGGCGGCGCGCTGACGCACAACAAGATCAGCGGGGTGTCGCACTACCTCGCCAGCGACGAGGACGACGCGCTCGACTACGCGCGCTCGCTGCTGTCGTACCTGCCCGACAACAACCTGTCCGAACCGCAGGTCTTCGACCGGGCCGTCGAACTCGAGACCACCGACCACGACCGTGCGCTCGACACGATCATCCCCGACAGCCCGAACCAGCCCTACGACGTGATGACCGTCATCGAGCACGTCGTCGACGACGGCGAGTTCCTCGAGGTCCAGCCGCTGTTCGCGCCGAACATCGTGATCGGCTTCGGCCGCGTCGAGGGTCGCTCGGTCGGCATCATCGCGAACCAGCCCTCGGCGATGGCCGGCACCCTCAACATCGAGGCCGGCGAGAAGGCCAGCCGCTTCGTGCGGTTCTGCGACGCCTTCGGCATCCCCATCCTCACGCTGGTCGACGTCCCCGGCTACCTGCCGGGCACCGATCAGGAGTGGACCGGCGTGATCCGCCGCGGGGCGAAGCTGCTCTACGCCTACGCCGAGGCGACGGTGCCCCTGGTGACCGTGATCACCCGCAAGGCGTACGGCGGGGCCTACATCGTGATGGGTTCGAAGCAGCTCGGCGCCGACATCAACCTCGCCTGGCCGACGGCCGAGATCGCCGTGATGGGCGGCCAGGGCGCCGTGAACATCCTCTACCGCAACGAGATCAAGGCCGCGGAGGCCGCGGGCGAGGACGTCGCGGCCGTGCGCAGCCGCCTGGCGAAGGAGTACACCTACAACGTCGCGAGTCCGTTCCTCGCAGCCGAGCGCGGCGAGCTCGACGGGGTCATCGAGCCGTCCGCCACCCGCGTCGCCGTCATCAAGGCCCTGCGGGCCCTCCGCACGAAGCGGGCCGCACAGCCCGCGAAGAAGCACGGGAACATCCCCCTGTGAGCGGACGGCACGCCGCGCTCCCGGTCGACGGAGACCCGCGCGAGGTCCTCGCCGATCCCGCGCCCGCCCTGCCCGTCATGCTGACCGTCGTCTCGGGGCGTCCCACCGACGACGAGCTCGCGGCCATCACGGCCGTCCTGGCGGCCGGCGAGGCCGCGGCGGCCGCGGAGCAGGCCACCCTCCTCGTGCCGCAGCCCGAATCGGCGTGGACGCGCTCGAGACGTCGCCCCCGAGGGCCGTTGACCGTCGGACCGGGCCACTGGCGCTCGTTCTCGGGCTGATCGACCCGACCCGCGCCTCCTCGGCGCCGTTGTCCCCCGCGCGATCGTGCGGCTCCAGGTCTACAACCCGGCACACCGGCACCGTTCCGGCCACCCGAACAGGGGTAGACGAGGTTATCGTCCCCTGGTTGTCCCCCTAAATGTCGACTTTGCACTCGGTGCGACGACGGGCATCATTGTTCTTGCTAGGTGTAACTCTTCGAGTCGCACCACCGTTTGAGAATCAACTAGGGTAAGCGGGTTCTCAATCGGGGGCGGGTCAGGGCGGCATTCGGGTTGCCGCCCTGATCCGAAATCTTCCAGAAGGGCCGGACATCGTCCGGCCCTTCTTCTTTTCGGGCGTTCAGGCCGAAAGGGTCCTCGGGATCTGCAGCCAGAGCTGGACCTCGTCGTCGTCGCCCTCGTCGTCGTCCGACGTGCTCGAGAAGCCGCGCCCCAGGGCGCTCGAACTCGGATCCGGCGATCCGAGCCCGACCACGGTCACGGCGTGGTCGCCCCCGCCCGGCACCGTCCTGATGACGATGCGATCGGCGACCGAACCGTGCAGCGCATCGGCCAGAGTCCGATGGATGCGCGCCAGATCCGCACCGTCGACGTCATCGAGGCCGCCCTCGTCGAGCAGGCTCACGACCGCCCCGCGCCGACGAGCCGCCATCACCTCGCGCCGCACGTCGTCGTCGAGCAGACGTCGACCGCGGATCTCGTCTCGGATGGCGCCCTCGAGGTTCAAGCACTCGCGCCGCTGCTCGGCGCTCAGATCGCCGTCCTGAGAGACGATGGCGAGCAGCATCGGACGGGCCGTCCGTCCGGTCTGCAGCAGGCGGTACTGACGCTCGTTGACATGGGCCTCTTGCGCCGCCTGCCAGTCGGCCGCCTCGTGCTCGGCGAGGATGAACTCGCGCGTCTCGCGACTCGCCCTCGTCAACGACGACGACATGGCGGTGGCGAACGCGACCCAGGTCACGCTGCCGATCACGCCGAGATCGGCGAGGGTGTCGGCTCCGCTCCAGGCAGCACCGTGCAGCGCCATGAAGCCCACCCCGAGCCAGGCGAACGCCTGCCGGCGACGCGTGGCGACGATGACCATCAAGGTGCCGATCGCGGCCACGTACCAGGTGGCGTAGCCGTTCCTCCCCGCCGAGTCGAGCTGCGACGTGATCTGCAACGGGATGACGATGCTCACCGCCAGCGCGAAGGCCGCGATCCAGACGGGCATCGCCGGCCCCCTGCCCGGCCAGAGCGCCGCGACGGTCGCCGCCGCGTACGCGACCATGCAGGCCACGACGGGCCAGGGATCGTCGAACCGGTCGAGCGAGACCGAGGCCAGCACGAGGTGGTAGCAGGAGAAGACGGCGGCGAGCAGCACGATGAGCCACCGCGGCACGGAGACCCTCACGAGAGCCGCCCCGGCATCGGCGGGGTGATGTCGCCGCTCGGCCACAGCAGACGGACGACCGTGCCGTCGCCCGGCCGCGAGTCGATGCAGGCACGTCCGCCGGCGTTCCGCAGGCGCTCGACGATGGAGACCCGGACGCCGAGGCGCTCCCCGGGGACGACGGCGGGATCGAAGCCGTGCCCGGTGTCGCCGACCTCGATCAGCGCCCCGCCGTCCGGACCCGCGTCGATGCCGACCCAGCGTCGGACCTCGACCCCGTGGCCGGCGTGCTGCGAGCTGTTGACGAGGGCCTGCACGGCGGCGCTGTACAGGGCCTCGGCCGCCGCGGACGGGATTTTGCACCCCGCGAGATCGCCGGCCTTGAGATCGACCGACACCCCCATCTCGGAGCTCACGACGGCGAGCCGCTCACGCAGGGACTCGAGGGTCGTCGTCGATTCGTCGAACGGCGTCGCGGCCGCAGCGGAGGCGAGGTGCGCCACGGCGTTCCGGGCCATGTTGGTCGCCAGGACGCGCTCGTCGGGCGAGTAGGCCCGCGCGGCCTGGATGAACGTCGTGAGGACGCTGTCGTGCACGATCGCGTCCACCTGCACCCGCTCGAGCTCCGTGGCGTGCTCGCGGATGGCGTTCGAGTAGCGCGCGACGGCGAGAGCCTGCGCCGCATCGACGTTGGCGGCCGCCTGCCGCAGGATCACGACCAGGATGAGCACGGCGCCACCGAGCAGCACGGCGTAGATCGAGTCGAGGGCGGCGTGCGCCAGCGACACCGCGCCTCCTGAGGGGGTCAGACGGATGAGCCCGTAGACCAGCGGGGCGACGAACAGGTACCCGACCGCGATCCACGCCGTGAACGCGTACGCGGCCGCAGCCGTCGCGACGGTGCAGAGGTACCAGAGCCACGGCACCGACGTCTGCACCGCGCTGGGGTCGTTCACCGCCAGCGGCCAGGTGATCAGCGCGATCAGATAGGAGATGGCGACGAAGGCCGCAGCGGTCTCGGCACCGCGGACGACGATGCTCGCGACGGCGACGGCGACGAACCCGCCGAAGATCGAGATGCCGATGAACCACGCCCATGCCTCTTGCATGGACCCGATCTGGTCGACCATCGACGGGATGGTCTGCACGCCGAAGACGATGCCGCCGGCCCCGACGACCCTGCCCACGACCTTCTCGAGGAGCGCCCGACTGATCGGGTTCCGTGACGGACGCGGTGGCGCCGTCGGCCCCACGGAGGCCTGGTCAGCGACCATCCCCGCCGTCCGCGTCGAGCCCGGGGAGGATTCCGTCCTCGACGGCACGGCGCAGGAGGTCGACCTTGGTCGGAGCGGGACGACCCACCTCGACGTACTTGACGCGGATGCGGTCGAGGTACTCGCGCGCGGTCGAGTACCCGATGCCGAGCTGCTGCGCGGCGAGCTTGAGCGGCAGCCCCGAGGCGTAGAGGTGCAGGATCTCGCGCTCGCGTCGTCCGAGCTGCGCCTTGGCGAAGTCGCGGTCGGCGTCGATCGCGCTCGCCCACTCGAGGTTGTTCAGCACGTCGCCGCGGGCCACCGTCGCGACCGCGGCCATGACCGTCTTCGTGGCGGACGACTTCGGGATCACGCCGGCCGCGCCGGCGGCGAGCGCCTCGCGGACGGACGCGACGCGGTCGGCGATGCTGTGCACCAGGACGGCCGAGCCGGTCGCCTGGACGCGCTTGACGTTCTCCGTCACCGTCGAGCCGTCGCCGAGCGACAGATCGAGCACGACGACGTCGACCTCACGGCCCGAGAGGTTCTCGACGAGCTCCTGCACGCCGGCGGCCGTCAGCACGACCTCGAAGCCCTCGTTCTGGCACGCCGCCTGGATGCCCAACCGCACCGACTCGTGATCGTCGACGATCGCGACGCGCACGGGCGCGGTCGTCGGGGCGGGCTTGTTCGGATCAGTCGATGTCTCAGACACGGTGTTCCTTCGCTCGGCGTGCGTCCGGGCCCCTGGAAACCCCGGGCGTGCACGGGCCCCATCGTATCGGCATATCGGTCGGGGCTCGGGGTCCGGGGCTCGGGGTCCGCGTCGACGGGTCAGGCCCGGACGAGCCGCGCGACCGTCTCGACGTGGTGGGTGTTGGGGAAGAGGTCGTACGCGGCGAGCGCGTCGACGTCGTACCCGAGGTCGCGGAACAGGGCGATGTCGCGGGCCAGGGCGACCGGGTCGCACGCGACGTACACGATCTGGGCCGGTGCGAGCCCGGCGATCTCCGTGACGACGTCTCGACCGGCGCCCGACCGCGGCGGGTCGAGCACCACGGTCGAGGCGGCGTAGCGACCACGGTCGAGGGATCCCGCCTGGGCGGCGGTCTGGCGGATCCAACGCTCGACCCGCCCGGTCACCGCCGAGGCGCCGAGCCAGTCGGCGAGGTTCTCGGACGCGTGCTCGGTGGCGCGTTCGTCGCTCTCGACGCTGGTGATGCGGGTCCCCGCGCCGAAGGCGTCGCCGACGGCCGCGGCGAGCAGGCCGACGCCGCCGTAGAGGTCGAGGTTCGCGGCCTTCGGGTCGAACAGGTCGGGTCGGATCGACTGCTGGACGGCCTCCGTCAGCGTCGTGGCGGCCTCGCGGTGCACCTGCCAGAAGCCCCGGTCGTCGAGTCGGAACTCGCGGTCGCCGACCGTCTCGTAGATCGTGGTGCGCGACTGGTCGCCGATGACGAGACGGGCGCCGCCGACGCTCGGGGCCAGCACGTCGATGTGGGCCTCACCCGGGAAGACGTCGCCGAGCGGCGCCGCCTCGACGAGCTCGGGAGTCGCGAGCGGGAGGTCGTCGACCTGCACGACCGTGTGCGACCGTGCCGCGTACGGCCCCGTGCGTCCGTCGGCGTCGACGTGCAGTCGCACGCGCGTGCGCCAGCCGGTGCCGCCGCGCTCGTCGTCGCCCGGCAGGGCCGCGACCTCGACGTCGGACCGCTCGGCGTCGAGACCGCCGGTGCGGGTCAGCGCATCGCGGAGAACCTGCCTCTTGAGCTCGCGCTGATGGGCCAGGTCGATGTGTCCGAACTCGGCGCCGCCGGCCCGCGCCGAGGGGTCGACCTCGACCGCGGCGGCCGACCAGACGTGAGGCCTGCGGTGCTCGCTCGCCTCGACGACCGACACGGTCTCGGCACGCCAGAACGACTTCTTGCGGTCTTCCGTGATGCGCGCCACGACCCGCTCGCCCGGCAGCGTGTCCGAGACGAAGACGACGCGGCCGTCCAGTCGCGCCACCGAGATCCCCCCGTGTGCGATGCCCGTCACGTCCAGTTCGACCTCTCGGCCCTGCATGTCTCCCATACGACGAGTCTGACAGGCTGGTCGACATGACCGTTCCCCTCTTCCTGGCGAGCACCTCCCCGGCCCGTCTGTCGCTGCTCCGGTCGGCTGGCATCGAACCCGTCCTGATCAGCCCCGGGGTCGACGAGGAGGCGGCGGTCGCCGTCGCCGAGGCGGCCGCGGGTCGGGCGCTGACGGCGGCCGAGACGGTGGCGCTGCTGGCGAGGGCGAAGGCCGAGGCCGTGCTCGACACCCGGCGCGACGGCCTCCCCCTCGACGGGCTCGTCCTCGGCGGCGACTCCGCCTTCGAGTTCGACGGCGAGGTGCACGGCAAGCCCCACGAGCCCGAGATCGCCCTCGAGCGCTGGCGGCGGATGGCCGAGATCGGTCACGGCACCCTCTGGTCGGGTCACTGGCTGATCGACCATCGGGGCGGGGCGCCCCGTCGAAGCCGCGAGCACCCCGAAGGAGGCGCGGGTCGGGTCGCGAGCGCGACGCTCACCTTCGCCGACGATCTCGACCCCGACGAGCTCGCCGCCTACGTCGCCACGGGCGAGCCCCTCGAGGTGGCCGGGGCCTTCACCATCGACGGGCGAGCGGCCGCCTTCATCACCCGCATCGACGGGACGCCGAGTGCCGTCGTCGGCCTGTCGCTGCCGGAGCTCCGAGCCATGGTGCGCGGGTTCGGCGTGCCGTGGCACGAGCTCTGGAACTCTTCGACCGCGGGTCTCTTGTAGGACTCGTCACGCGCCTCCCACGCCTTTTTGTGCACGTCAGCCAAAGACCGGTGAGAGGTGCCCAATAGGCTGAGGGACTATGCCGCGTATCAGCAAGGTCCTCATCGCCAACCGTGGAGAGATCGCCGTCCGGGTGATCCGGGCCGCGCGTGACAGCGGCATCGGCTCCGTCGCCGTCTACGCCGACCAGGATCGCGACGCCCAGCACGCCCGCCTCGCCGACGAGGCCTACGCGCTCGACGGCTCGACGAGCGCCGAGACCTACCTCGTCATCGAGAAGATCCTCTCGGTGGCCCGTCGTTCGGGCGCCGACGCCGTGCACCCCGGCTACGGCTTCCTGGCCGAGAACGCCGACTTCGCCCGCGCCGTCCAGGCGGCCGGCCTCGTCTGGATCGGGCCGTCGCCCGAGGCCATCGAGCAGCTCGGCGACAAGGTCTCCGCGAGGCACATCGCCGAGCGCGTTGGCGCACCCCTCGCCCCCGGCACGCTCAACCCCGTCTCGGGTGCCGACGAGGTGCTCGCGTTCGTCGACCAGCACGGACTCCCCGTCGCCATCAAGGCGGCCTTCGGCGGCGGGGGTCGCGGCCTCAAGGTCGCCCGGACCCGCGACGAGGTCCCCGAGATGTTCGACTCGGCGACCCGCGAGGCCGTCGCGGCGTTCGGCCGGGGCGAGTGCTTCGTCGAGAAGTACCTCGATCAGCCGCGTCACGTCGAGACCCAGTGCCTCGCCGACGAGCACGGCAACGTCGTCGTCGTCTCGACGCGCGACTGCTCGCTGCAGCGTCGGCACCAGAAGCTCGTCGAGGAGGCCCCCGCGCCGTTCCTGACGGACGAGCAGACCGCCGCGCTGTACGAGTCGTCGAAGGCCATCCTCCGCGAGGTGGGCTACGTCGGCGCCGGCACCTGCGAGTTCCTCATCGGCAAGGACGGCACGGTGTCGTTCCTCGAGGTGAACACGCGCCTGCAGGTCGAGCACCCCGTCTCCGAGGAGGTCACCGGCATCGACCTCGTCCGCGAGCAGTTCCGTCTGGCCGAGGGCGGCGTGCTCGACTACGACGACCCCATCGCCCGCGGGCACTCGTTCGAGTTCCGGGTGAACGGCGAGGACGCCGGTCGCGGCTTCATGCCCGCCCCCGGCCCCATCCACGTCTTCAAGGCCCCGGGCGGGCCGGGCGTGCGCGTCGACAGCGGCGTTCAGGCCGGCGACGAGATCAGCGGCTCGTTCGACTCGCTGCTCGCCAAGCTGATCGTCACCGGCCCCACGCGTGAGGTCGCGCTCGAGCGTTCGCGCCGGGCCCTGGCCGAGTTCGAGGTCGCCGGGCTCCCCACCGTCCTCCCGTTCCACCGTGCCATCGTCGACGACCCGGCCTTCGCGCCGACCGACGGCGCCCCGTTCTCGATCTACACCCGCTGGATCGAGACCGAGTTCGACAACACCATCCCCGCCTGGAGCGGCGAGGCCGAGGCCCCCCGACCCGACGACGAGCGCACGACCGTCGTCGTCGAGGTGGGTGGCAAGCGGGTCGAGGTCTCGCTGCCGGCCGGTCTCGGTGCCCGCACCGCGCCTCCTTCGGTCGCCCCGAAGCGCCGCGGGGCCTCCCGCTCGGGTGTCGTGACGGCGACAGGCTCGTCGGTCACGTCGCCGATGCAGGCCACCGTCGTGAAGCTCGCCGTGACCGAGGGTCAGCAGGTCGTCAAGGGCGACCTCGTGCTCGTGCTCGAGGCCATGAAGATGGAGCAGCCCGTCGCCGCCCACCGCGACGGCGTCGTCTCGGGGATCGACGCCACGGTCGGCCAGACCGTCTCGTCGGGTCACGTGCTGCTCAGCATCGACTGATCGCCCCCGGCGCCCTCCTCCCCCGATCCGGTGCAGCGCATCCCGACTCGGGGAGGAGCGCCGAGGAGGCGCGGGTCGAGCAGGTCAGGACGGCCGCAGACTCTAGAGTGGTGGGCATGTCCGAGACCACCATGCACCCGCTCGACGACCGCGCCGCAGACCCCTTCGAGGTCGCCCGCACCGCCGCCGCCGAGATCGCCGACAAGACCGGCGTCGCCCACCACGACATCGCCCTGACCCTGGGCAGCGGCTGGGCCAAGGCCGCCGACCTGATCGGCGAGACCGTCGCCGAGGTCCCCGCCACCGAGATCACCGGCTTCAGCGCGTCCGCGGTCGTGGGTCACACGGGTTCGATCCGCAGCATCCTGCTGCCGTCGGGCAAGCACGCTCTCGTGATCGGCGCCCGCACGCACTACTACGAGAACCACGGCGTCCGCCGGGTGGTGCACAGCGTCCGCACCGCCGCAGCGACGGGGGCCACCACGATGATCCTCACGAACGGCGCCGGCGGCATCCGCGAGACGTGGAAGCCCGGCACTCCCGTCCTGATCAGCGATCACATCAACCTCACGGCCGACTCGCCCCTCGAGGGCGCGACGTTCATCGATCTGACCGATCTGTACTCGAAGCGGCTGCGCGACGTCGCCCGGTCGATCGATCCCTCGCTCGACGAGGGCGTGTACACGCAGTTCCGCGGGCCGCACTACGAGACCCCCGCAGAGGTGCAGATGGCCAAGGCCATCGGTGGTCACATCGTCGGCATGTCGACGGCGCTCGAGGCGATCGCGGCCCGTCAGGCCGGCATGGAGATCCTCGGCATGTCGCTCATCACCAACCTCGCGGCGGGCATCCAGACCACGCCGCTCAGCCACCAGGAGGTGCTCGAGGCCGGCCGCGAGGCCGAGCCCGTGATCAGCGACCTCCTCGCCCGCATCGTGGCCGCGCTGTGAGCCGTACCGCGCAGACCGACGGCGACGCACTGCTCGCCCTCGCCGTCGCCTGGCGCGACCAGGACCCCGACGTCGAGACCCGCGACGAGCTCGACGCCCTGATCACGCGGGCCCGCGACGGCGACGCCGACGCGGCCGACGACCTCGGCGACCGCTTCACCGGGCGCCTCCAGTTCGGCACGGCCGGGCTGCGCGGGGCCCTCGGGGCCGGTCCGCAGCGTATGAACCGCGTGCTGGTCGCCCAGGCCGCCGCTGGTTTCGCGGCGTTCCTGACCGGGCGCGAGAGCGAGCCGTCGATCGTCATCGGCTACGACGGGCGCAAGAACTCCGACGTGTTCGCCCGCGACACCGCCGAGATCATGGCCGCGGCGGGCGTCCGCGCCACGATCCTCCCGCGGGCGCTCCCCACCCCCGTGCTCGCCTTCGCCGTCCGTCAGCTCGACGTCAGCGCCGGCGTGATGGTCACGGCGAGTCACAACCCGCCGCAGGACAACGGCTACAAGGTCTACCTCGGCGGCGTCGACGACGGATCGCAGATCGTGTCGCCCGTCGACGGCGAGATCGCCGCCCGCATCGACGAGGCCGCGCGATCGTCGGTCGCCGACATCGCCCGATCCGACGACTACAGCGTGGCGGGTGACGACCTCGTCATGGAGTACGTCCGACGGACGGCCGCCGTCGCCGGCACCTCGTCGACGGGCCGCCAGCCGAGGGTGGTCTACACGGCCCTGCACGGCGTCGGATGGGAGGTCGCGCGCCGGGTGTTCGCGACCGCCGGGTTCGCCGAGCCGATCCCCGTCAGCGAGCAGAGCGCCCCCGACGCGGCGTTCCCCACGGTCGCGTTCCCCAACCCGGAGGAGCCCGGCGCGATGGACCTCTCCTTCGCCACGGCCGACCGGGTCGGCGCCGACCTGATCATCGCGAACGACCCCGACGCCGACCGTCTCGCCGTCGCCGTGCCGTCCGAGGGCGGCTGGCGTCGACTGAGCGGCAACGAGGTCGGAGCGATCCTCGGCTGGCGAGCTGCGGAACGCGCGCGGCGCGCCGACGCCGACGGCACGCTCGCGGCGAGCATCGTCTCGTCGCCGGCGCTCCGCGAGATCGCCCGGGTCTACGACCTCGACTACGTCGACACCCTCACCGGCTTCAAGTGGGTGTCGCGGGTCGGCGGGCTCCTCTACGGCTACGAGGAGGCGCTCGGCTACCTCGTCGACCCCGAGGTCGTCCGCGACAAGGACGGCATCTCGGCAGCCGTCGACCTGCTCGCCCTCGCCACCGAGCTGCACACGGCGGGCTCCAGCCTGGCCGAGCACCTCGTCGCGTTCGACGAGCGGTTCGGGGCCTACGCCTCGGCGCAGGTCTCCCTCCGCGTCGACGACCTCGCGACGATCCGCGCCCTCACATCGCGCCTCCGGCAGTCGCCGCCGTCGACGATCGGCTCACGACGCGTCGACCGCGTCGACGACTTCCGCGACGGGTTCGGTGCGTTCCCCGCCGGCGACATCCTGCGGTACTGGCTCACCGACGGCTCGAGGGTCATCGTGCGCCCGAGCGGCACCGAGCCGAAGCTCAAGGTCTACATCGACGCCTCGAGCACCGAGGGCGCTGCGATCACCAGACGCGCAGCCGCCGAGGCCGCGGTCGCCGACCTGGAGGCGGGGATGCGCGCGCTCCTGGCCTGAGGGTCGGGGGCGCGCAGCCCGGGCGTCGCTCAGCCGAGCGACTTCTGCAGCTTCTCGGTGAGCTCCTGCTGGTCGAAGTGGTTCTGGATGACGATCACGTCGGCGAACGTGCTGCCGATCGCCTCCACGAACTCGGCCGAGGTCAGGATGACCTGCGCGTCGTCGGCGACCGTCGAGATGGAGCCGATGTCGGCGGCCACCACGTCGGCCTCGATGTCGAGACGGGCGAGCACGCGCTCGGCGTTGACCTTGAGGATTCCGCTGCTGCCGATGCCGGCCCCGCAGATGGTGACGATCTTCATGACATGGCTTCCGTCTCGGTGCAGCGGGGGCAGGGGCCGGCGCTCAGGCCGGGACGCCCATCAGGCGTCTGATCTCGTCCGCGGTCGTGGCCGCGGCCAGAGCGGGGATCACCGTCTCGTCGTTGAAGACGTTCGCGAGATCGGCGACGGACTCGAGGTGAGCGCCGACGGTCGGGAGAGCGAGACCCAGCACGACCGAGACGGGGTCGTTGTGCGGATGCCCGAAGGGCACCGGCTCGGCGAGGGTGACGACGGCGAGGCCGTCGCGGACGACGCTGTCACCCGGTCGCGCATGGGCGAGGGCGAGCCCTGGGGCGATGACGACGTACGGGCCGTGCTCGTCGATCATCCGCTCCATCTCGTCGCCGTAACCCTCGAGGGCCGCGCCCGAGGCGACGAGCGCCGCTCCGGCGACGTGGACGGCCTGGCGCCAGTCGTCGACCCGGGTCGCGATGACGATGGCGCTGTCGGGCAGCGGTGGGAGCGCCACGTCAGACCGCCTCGAAGCCGCGCACGATGCGGTCGGCGAGGTCGTCGCGGTCCTCCAACGGCAGGAACGACGCCGCGGCGGCGTTCAGCTGGAACGCCTGCAGGTCGGACAGCGAGTAGTCGAACGCCTGCGTCAGCAGGGCGAGCTCGCGACTGAGGCTCGTGCCGCTCATGAGGCGGTTGTCGGTGTTGACCGTCACCCGGTAGCCGAGCTGGTAGAGCAGATCGAACGGGTGGTCGTCGAGGTCGGCGCCCCAGGCCGAGATCGCCCCGGTCTGGAGGTTCGACTGCGGCGACAGCTCGAGTGCGATCTCGCGGTCGCGGACCCACGCCGCGATCGGCCCCAGTTCGACGGTCGTCTGGTCGCCGCGGTTGCGGACGACCCGGATGTCCTCTGCGAGGCGGACCCCGTGACCGAGACGCAGCGCCCGGCCGTCGAGGAGGGCCCCGCGGATGCTGTCGAGGCCGTCGGCCTCGCCGGCGTGCACGGTGACGGGGAAGAACTCGCGGGCCAGGAGGTCGAACGCGGCTCGATGCGCCCCGGCCGGGTGCCCCTCTTCGGGCCCGGCGATATCGAAGCCGACGACCCCCGTCTCGCGGTGACGGACCGCCAGCGTGGCGATCTCGAGCGAGCGGTCGCCGTGCCGCAGGGCGGTCAGGATCTGACCGACCGACAGCTCGTGCCCGCCGTCGGCGAGTTCGTCGACCGCGTCGTCGATCCCCGACTGGACGGCGGCGACGGCGTCGTCGAGGGAGAGACCAACGCGGAGGTGCTGCTCGGGCGCCCAGCGGATCTCGGCGTGGACGACGCCGTCGGCTGCGAGGTCGAGCACGAACTCGCGGGCCACGCGCTCGAGCGCGGCGGTGGTCTGCATGACCCCGACGGTCACGTCGAACGTGGCGAGGTAGTCGGGCAGGTTGCCGGCCGACGCCGACTCGACGAACCAGCGTCCGAGAGCCTGCGCCCCGCCCTGCACCGGCAGATCGAGACCCGCCTCGGCGGCCAGCTCGACGACGGTCTCGGGGCGGAGGCCGCCGTCGAGGTGGTCGTGCAACGACACCTTCGGCAACGAGGCGAGCCTCGGCCCCCCGTCGGGCATGCGGTAGTCCTTGTCCGGTGCGCTCATACGGCTCAATCTACTCGCGCCCGCGACCGCGGATCTGGACGCCGCCTGCTACGCGATGCGCTCCGCGACGATGCGGCGCGCAGCCGGCGCCTCGTCGCCGATCGCCCAGCCGCCCTGGACGGCCTCGAGGGCGCGGTCGAACCGCTCCGGCTCGTCGGTGTGCAGGGTGAAGAGCGGCTGCCCCGCCACGACGGCGTCGCCGGGCTTGGCGTGCAGCTCGATGCCGGCCGCGGCCTGCACCGGGTCCTGCTTGCGCGCCCGCCCCGCACCGAGCCGCCAGGCCGCGATGCCGAACGGCAGGGCGTGCTGCTCGGTGAGGAACCCGGAGCGCTCGGCGGTCACGACCTGGGTCTCGCGGGCCGTCGGCAGGTCGGCATCGGGGTCGCCGCCCTGTGCTCGGATCATGCGGTTCCAGGCGTCCATGGCGCGCCCGTCGTCGAGGGCGGCCTCGACGTCGGCGTCGGGCAGACCCGCCGACGCGAGCATCTCGCGAGCGAGGGCGACCGTCAACTCGCGGATGTCGGCGGGTCCCCCGCCGGCGAGGGTCTCGACCGATTCGCGCACCTCGAGCGCGTTCCCGATGGTGAGACCGAGCGGGACGTTCATGTCGGTGAGCAGCGCGGTCGTGGCCACGCCGGCGTCCGTCCCGAGGTCGACCATGGTGCGGGCGAGCAGACGCGACTGGTCGATGTCCTGGATGAACGCCCCCGAGCCGAACTTCACGTCGAGCACGAGCGCGGCGGTGCCCTCGGCGATCTTCTTGCTCATGATCGACGACGCGATCAGCGGGATGGCCTCGACCGTGCCCGTGATGTCGCGCAGGGCGTAGAGCTTTCCGTCGGCGGGCGCGAGCCCCGAACCGGCCGCGCAGACGACCGCGCCGCTGTCGGCCATGATCTCGCGCATCCGGTCGTTCGAGATCGACGCCTGCCAGCCGGGAATCGACTCGAGCTTGTCCAGGGTGCCGCCCGTGTGACCGAGACCGCGACCCGAGAGCTGCGGCACGGCGACGCCGAACGAGGCCACGAGCGGAGCGAGCGGCAGCGTGATCTTGTCGCCCACTCCCCCGGTCGAGTGCTTGTCGACGGTGGTCTTGCCCAGACCCGCGAAGTCCATGGTCTCGCCGCTGCGGATCATGGCGAGGGTCATGTCGCGGATCTCGCGGCGCTCCATCCCGTTCAGGAAGATCGCCATCGTCATCGCGGCCATCTGCTCGTCGCCGACGTAGCCCCGGGTGTACGCGTCGATCAGCCAGTCGATCTGGGCGGTGCTGAGCTCGCCCGACCCGCGCTTGACGCGGATGAGGTCGACGGTGTCGAACGGTTCGACGATGCTGGCCATGATTCTCCTTCGGTGCTGGCGGCTCCCCGGATCCGGTGGCGCGCCTCCGGAATGATGTCAGAACGACGGGAGGAGCAGGGCACCGAGGAGGCGCGGGTCGCCCCGCGCGGTCTTGTTACGGTCGCGAGTCCCTGAACTCGTCGAGCTGGCGGGGCCCGAACGCGTCGGGGATGACCTCGTCGATGGTCTTGAAGCCCGAGACGGTGTCGAGCACCATCGAGGCGTCGGAGTGCTCGTAGAGCAGCTGACGGCATCTACCGCACGGCATGAGCACGTCGCCGTTCCCGTCGACGCAGGCGAAGGCCACGAGGCGCCCGCCGCCCGACATGATCAGATCGCTGACCAGCGAGCACTCGGCGCAGAGCGTGATGCCGTACGAGGCGTTCTCGACGTTGCAGCCCGACACGAGTCGCCCGTCGGTGGTCAGCGCGGCCGCCCCCACCGGGAACTTCGAGTACGGGACGTACGCCTTGGCCATCGCCGAACGGGCGGCGTCGCGGAGCGCGGCCCAGTCGGTGCTCTCGACGACGCTCACGACTTGATGTAGGGCTTGCCGGACGCCGCCGGACCCCTGGACTGCCCGACGAGACCGGCGACGGCGAAGATGGTCACGATGTACGGCAGCATCAGCATGAACTCGCTCGGGACCGGCGAGCCGATGGCGCCGAGCACGTTCTGCAGATTGCTCGCGAAGCCGAAGAGGAGGGCGGCGAGAGTGGCCCGGATCGGATCCCAGCGACCGAAGATGACCGCGGCCAGCGCGATGAAGCCGGCGCCCGCCGTCATCTCCTTCTGGAAGTTGCCGAGCGAGCCGAGCGTGAAGTACGCGCCGCCGAGCCCCGCGATGGCCCCTGCCAGCGAGACGTTCCAGAACCGCGTCGCGTTGACCTTGATGCCGACGGTGTCGGCGGCCTGCGGGTGCTCGCCGACCGAGCGGAGGCGCAGACCCCAGCGGGTGCGGAACAGACCGTAGAACACCAGCGCGATGGCGATGTACATCAGGTACACGATGATCGTCTGGCGGAAGAACACCGGCCCGACGATCGGGATCTGACTGAGCACCGGGATGTCCAGCTGCGGGAACCGCACACCGCGGCTCAGCGACTCGGAGCGCGCCAGCACCTGCGAGTACAGGAAGCTCGTCAGACCCGTCACCAGGACGTTCAGCACGACGCCGACGATGACCTGGTCGACGATGTAGCGGATGCTGAAGACGGCCAGCACCATCGAGACGAGCACGCCGGCGACCATGGCGCCGACGAGACCGACGTACGCCGATCCGGTCGCCGAGGCGACGAGGGCCGACACGAAGGCGCCGGCCAGCAGCTGGCCCTCGATGGCGACGTTCACGACGCCCACCCGCTCGGAGATGACTCCGCCGAGGGCTCCGAAGATGAGCGGGGTGCTGAGCGCCAGTGCGCCGAGCAGCAGGCCGGGCACGGGGATCGTCGCGCCGGCGCTCGTCCAGGTGAGGAAGGCGACCAGGAAGAGCACGCCGAAGACGGCCACCAGCCAGATCGGCACGCGCTGCGCCCGGACGACCAGGGCGACCGACGCCGCCGTGAGGAGCGCGAGCACGATCGAGAGCACGAGACCGGTGGCGGCCGAGGGCAGAACCGCGTCGGGCAGGGCGAAGAAGTCGCGCGCCGTGGCGAGTCGGAACGTGCTCGAACCGTCGCGTCCGAAGCCGACGAAGAGGACGAAGGCGATCACCGTGAAGATGGCGAACGCGATGGGGGCCTTGTAGCTGCGGCTCACCGCACGGGCGAGATCGGGCGACGCGGCGGCGGGTGCCGCGGTGTCGGGACTGAGGGTGCTCACTTGGTGACCACCGCCTCCTTGGTCGAGGCCTTGCGCACGGGACGGGCGCCCGGGGCCGGCAGACGGAAGATGCTGCGGACGAGCGGCGGGGCCGCCACGAACAGCACGATGAGGGACTGCACGACGAGCACGATGTCGATCGGCACGCCGTTGGCCGCCTGCATCGAGTAGCCGCCCGCCTTGAGGGCGCCGAACAGGATGCCGGCCGCGAAGACGCCCCAGGGGCGCGAACGACCGAGGAGCGCGACGGTGATGGCGTCGAAGCCGATCCCGGCGTCGATTCCCGACGTGAAGCCCGAGGTGAGCGTGCCGAGCACCTGCGTCGACCCGGCGACACCGGCCAGCGCACCCGAGATGAGCATCGCGTAGAGGTAGATGTTCTTGACGTTCATGCCGGCGGTGCGGGCCGCGTGCGGGTTCTCGCCCACCGCCCGGAACCGGAATCCGAGCGTCGACCGGTTGATCAGCCACCAGACGGCGGCCGTGATCACGATCACGAGGATGAAACCCCAGTTCAGCCCGTAGCTCGGACCGAACAGATCGGGCAGGATCGCCGTCTCGAGGGTCGCGGGCGACTTCGGGTTGTTGCTGCCGGGGGCCTGGAGCAGACCCTGCGTGCGGAGCATGAACGCCAGCAGGTAGAAGGCGATGTAGTTCAGCATGATCGTCAGGATCACCTCGTGGGCGCCGGTGCGGGCCTTGAGGAGACCGACGATGCCGCCCCACAGCGCACCGGCGGCGATGCCCGCCGCCAGGGCCAGGGGCAGGTGCAGAGCGAGCGGGAGGTGGAACGAGAAGCCCACCCAGCCGGCCGCGGCGGACGCCATCAGCATCTGACCGCGGGCGCCGATGTTGAACAGCCCGACCCGGAACGCGACGGCGACCCCGAGCCCGGCGGCGATCAGGGGCACGGCGTAGTTCAGGGTCTCGGTCAGCGGCCGGATCCCGTTGGCGAAGCCGTCGACCCGGAAGTTGTACACCGCACCCTGGAACAGCGACGAGTACGACCCGCCGACCGCCGACCCGAAGGCCTGGAGGAAGTCCGTCGGGCGCGAGAAGAAGTAGCCCATCGTGCTCTGGACGTCCTGATCGGTGAAGCCGATCAGGAGACCCGAGACGATCAGGGCGAGCACGACGGCGAGCACCGAGATCGCGGCGTTGCCGGTCGTGAGCTCCCTCAGGAGGCGCGACCCGCGCGAGTCGCCGCCCTCGGCGCCGGCACCGGGCGTGGCGCCAGGCGTGCTCGGGGGCGTCGTGCCCGACGTCGTGGTGGTGGCGTCGCTCACGCTGCCTGCTCCGTTCCGTGCGGCATCTCGCCGGCCATCATGAGCCCCAGCACCTCGCGGGGCGTGTTCGCCGGCACGATGCCGACGATCGTTCCGCGGTACATCACCGCGATGCGGTCGGCCAGAGCGGCGACCTCGTCGAGCTCGGTCGAGACGACGATCACGGGGACGCCGCGATCGCGCGTCTCGACGATGCGCTTGTGGACGAACTCGATCGAACCGACGTCGATCCCCCGGGTGGGCTGCGCGGCGACGAACAGTCGCAGATCGCGGCTGAGTTCGCGCGCCAGGACGACCTTCTGCTGGTTGCCGCCCGAGAGGCGACCCGCGGGAGTCGCGATGCCCTGGGTGCGGATGTCGAACTCGCGCACCTTCTCGACCGCGAAGGCGGCGAGCTGCGCGAGCTTCAGCGAGCCGCGCTTCACGAACGGACCGGACTGCGAGCGGTCGAGCATGAGGTTCTCGGCGACGGTGAACTCGCCGACGAGTCCGTCCTGGTTGCGATCCTCCGGGACGAAGCCGACGCCGGCGTCGAGCACCTGGCGGACGCTGCGCCCCGTGATGTCGTTGCCGTCGAGCGACACGCGGCCCTCGACCCGGGGCTGCAGACCGAGGATGGCCTCGGTCAGCTCGGTCTGGCCGTTGCCCTGCACGCCGGCGATCGCGAGGATCTCGCCGCGGCGGACCTCGAACGAGACGTCGTCGACGACGACCTGCCCGATGGGGTCGACGACACGGAGGTTCTCGACCACGAGAGCCGCGTCGCCGGGCTCGGCCGGGGACTTCTGCACGGTCAGCTCGACGGCGCGACCGACCATGAGCGAGGCCAGCTCGGCGTTCGAGGCGCTCGGCTCGGCCTCGCCGACGACCTGGCCGAGACGGATGACCGTGATGCGGGTCGCGACCTCGCGGACCTCGCGCAGCTTGTGGGTGATGAAGACGATGGCCGTGCCCGCGTCGCGCAGCTGACGCATGATGACCATGAGCTCGTCGGTCTCCTGCGGGGTGAGCACTGCGGTCGGCTCGTCGAAGACGAGCACCTTGGCGTCGCGCGACAGGGCCTTGATGATCTCGACCCGCTGCTGCACGCCGACGGGGAGCTCCTCGACGAGCGCGTCGGGGTCGACGTCGAAGCCGAAGCGGCTGCTGATCTCGCGGACCTTCGCCCGGGCGGCTGCCAGGTCGAGCAGACCGCCGGCCTTCGTCTGCTCGTGGCCGAGCATGACGTTCTCGGCCACGGTGAACACGGGGACGAGCATGAAGTGCTGGTGGACCATGCCGATGCCCGCGGCCATCGCGTCGCCGGGGCCTGCGAAGTCCTGGACGACGTCGTCCAGGAGGATGTCGCCCTCGTCGGCCTGGTACAGGCCGTAGAGGACGTTCATCAGAGTCGACTTGCCGGCGCCGTTCTCGCCGAGCAGGCAGTGGATCTCACCCGGCTCGACCGTCAGGCTGATGTGGTCGTTGGCGGTGAGTGCGCCGAAGCGCTTCGTGATGCCCCGCAGTTCGAGCTTCATCTCAGGTGTCTACCTCGGGTCGGGTGATGGGTAGGGCGCCGGTGCACGTCGGGTCGGCGTGCGGCCGGAGGCGTTGCGAGGGCCGGGAGCGACGGGGTGACCGTCGCTCCCGGCCCTGGGTCAGTCGATGCTAATCGATGACGGGTGGTGCGTCGTTACTCGGTGAGGGCGGAAGGCGACTCGACCTCGATCGAACCGTCGATGATGCCGGCCTCGATGTCGTCCAGCTCGTCCTGCAGGCCGGAGTCGACCTGGTCCTCGTAGTCGTGGAACGGCGCGATGCCGACGCCGTCGTTCTCGAGCGTGCCGACGTAGGGCTCGTTCGTGAAGTCGCCGGAGGCGGCCTGGCTGGTGACGTCGTCGGTCGCCTGCTTGATGCCCTTGAGCACGGAGGTCAGGAACAGGTCGCTGTTGGCGCTGTCCGTCTCGTAGGTGTCGCTGTCGGCGCCGATCAGCACGATCTCGTCGCCCGAATCGCGGATCGCCTCGGCGGCGCTCTGGTAGATCGGTCCGCCGACGGGCAGGATCACATCGGCGCCCTGCTCGATCAGCGTCTGGGCGCTCTGCTTCGCGACCGTGCCGGCCTCGAACCCGCCCGTGAAGGTGCCGGTCTGGCTCGCGACGTCCCAGCCGACCGTCTTGACGTCGGCGTCCTTCTGCTCGTTGTAGTACTCGACGCCGTCCGCGAAGCCGTCCATGAAGATGGTGACGGTCGGGAACTGCATGCCGCCGAAGGTGCCGACGGTGCCGGTCTTCGTGAAGCTGGCCGCCGCGTAGCCCGCGAGGAACGCCGCCTCCGAGGTGTTGAAGGTGATGGGACGGACGTTCTCGGCGTCGTTCGCCGCGTCGTCGATCGTCGCGTAGTCGATGTCGGGGTTCGCCGCCGCCGCCGTGCCGGTCGCGTCGGAGAGCGCGAAGCCGACCGTGACGATCAGGTTGCAGCCCTGCGAGGCGAGGTTGGTGAGGTTGGCGTCGTAGACGGTCTCGTCGGCGGACTCGACGGTCTTCGGGGTCGCACCGATCTCCTCCGCGGCCTCGGTCAGGCCCTCGAAGCCGAGCTGGTTGAACGACTTGTCGTCGAACCCGCCGGCGTCGGACACCATGCAGGGGACGAAGTCGCTCGAGGCGCCGTTCGACGAGCCGCCCTCGGACTCTTCGGGAGCCGAGGCACAGCCGGCCAGGATCGCCGCGGTGCCGAACAGGGCGATACCGCTGAGCACGGCCTTGCGCGCAGTTGTAGTCAAGTTGTCCTCCAAGATGCAGCCCGGCAGCTGAGCCGGGCACGTATGGCTGTCAGGTTACTCATTGCGACGAGCGCTCACGGCCGTCCCGGTGGAGTGATGCCGTCCCGTTACACAAGCGGGACCGGCGCGAAACGAAGACGAAACGAAGCGACGCCGCGATGGGTCAGAGGACGTCGCTGCGACCGCTGAGCTTCAGGGCGTCGACGACGGACTTGACCCGCTGGGCGTTGGCCGTCGTCGTGACGAGCAGGGCGTCGGGGGTGTCGACGACGATGATGTCGTTCACGCCGATCAGCGAGATCAGCCGATCGCTGCCGGCGACGACGATGCCGCTCGACGCGTCGGCGAGCACCCGGGCGTTCTCGCCCAGGATCGCCAGGTCGCTCTTGCGCCCGCCGGAGTGCAGCTTGGCGATCGAGGCGAAGTCGCCCACGTCGTCCCAGTCGAAGTCGCCGGGCACGACCGCCAGCCGCCCGGCCGCCGCGGCGGGCTCGGCCACCGTGTAGTCGATCGCGATCTTCTCGAGGGCGGGCCAGACGGCGTCGACGACGGCGCCGCGCCGCGGGGTGTCCCAGGCCTCGGCGAGCTCTTCGATGCCGGCGAGCAGAGCGGGATCCGTCTGACCGAGCTGCTCGAGGAGGCGGTCGGCGCGTGCGATGAACATGCCCCCGTTCCAGAGGTAGTCGCCCCCGGCGACGTACGCCTCGGCGGTCTCGAGGTCGGGCTTCTCGACGAACGACTCGACCATGCGCGCGGACGGCGCGCCCTCGACGGCGAGCGGCCCGCCGACGTGGATGTAGCCGAAGCCGATGGCCGGCTCGGTCGGCGTGATGCCGATCGTGGCGATGTACCCCTCGTCGGCGACGACGATGGCCTCGCGGACGGCGCGCGCGAAGCCGCGGGTGTCGGCGATCACGTGATCGGCGGCGAACGAGCCGACGATCACGTCGGGCTCGCGGCGTCGGAGGATGGCGGCCGCGAGTCCGATGGCGGCCGTGCTGTCCTTCGGCTCGCTCTCGAGCACGACGTTGTGGTCTTCGAGGTCGGGCAGCTGGCGCTCGACCGCGGCGCGGTGCGCCCGGCCGGTGACGACCATGATGCGCTGCTCGCCGTTGAGCGGCGCGAGGCGGTCCCAGGTGCCGCGCAGCAGGGTCGAGCCGCTGCCGGTGAGGTCGTGCAGGAACTTCGGCGCGTCGGCGCGGCTCAGGGGCCAGAGCCGTGAGCCGATCCCGCCGGCCGGAATGATGCTGTAGAACCGGTCGAGGCTGCTCTGGGTCGTCATCCCCCCACCCTACTGAGGGCACCGCTTCGGGTCGCGCCGTCGGCCGCCGGTGGACGACGCGGTCACCCGTCCGCTCACCCGGGCGTTCACGCAGCCGCCATCCGTCGGCCACGGCGTCGAGACGAGGACGACACGTCGCGGCGTCAGCCTGGGCTCACCGCGAGCCGAGGAGCACCGTTTGAGAGTCGTCGTCGTGACCGAGAGCTTCCTCCCGACCGTGAACGGGGTCACGACCAGCGTGCTCCGCGTGCTCGACCATCTCGCCGCCCGGGGTCACGAGGCCCTGATCATCGCCCCCGCCGGTCGCGGGCACGACTCGTACGCCGGGTTCCCCGTCCACCGGGTGCCGTCGGTGGCCTACCGGCAGTTCCCGGTGGGGCTGCCCAACCCCCTCGTCGCCGGCGCCATCGCGGCCTTCGCACCCGACGTGGTGCACGCTGCGTCGCCGTTCCTCCTCGGGGCCCAGGCCATCTCCGCGGCAGCGCGTCTCGGCGTCCCCAGCGTCGCCGTCTTCCAGACCGACGTGGCGCGGTACGCCTCGACCTCCGGGCTCGGGGCGACCGCCGCCTCCTTGGCCTGGCGTCTCGTCCGACGGATCCACGAGCAGGCGACGCTGACCCTCGTGCCGTCGACCGCCTCCCGGCGAGACCTCGAGGCCGTGGGCGTCCGCCGCCTGGCGACCTGGGGACGAGGCGTCGACTCGGTCCGGTACCACCCCAACAACCGGCACTCGCCCGAGGCCGCGGCGTTCCGGGCCGGGCTGGCCCGCCCCGACGAAGTCGTCGTCGGCTACGTCGGGCGCCTCGCGGCCGAGAAGGAGCTCGACCGGCTCGCCGCCCTGCGCGGCGTCGACGGAATGCGTCTGGCCGTCATCGGCGGAGGCCCGAGCCTCCCCGGGCTGCGCCGTCGCCTCCGCCACCTCGACCCGGTCTTCACGGGACCGCTGCACGGCTCCGAGCTCGCCACGGCCTACGCCGCGCTCGACGTCTTCGTGCACACGGGCACGACCGAGACCTTCGGTCAGACGGTGCAGGAGGCGCACGCCAGCGGACTGCCGGTCGTCGCACCGGCCGCGGGCGGGCCCCTCGACCTGGTGCGGCACGGTGTGGACGGCTACCTCGTCGACCCCCGACACGACCACTCGCTCCGCCGAGCCGTGCGCCGCCTCGTCGAGGAGCCCGAGCTGCGCGCCCGATTCGGCGAGGCGGGGAGGCGCGCCGTCGTCGGCCGCACCTGGGAGCGCCTCGGCGACGAGCTGCTGGAGCACTACGCCGACGCCCGCCGATCGGTGCACGCGCCCCTGCCCGCGGCCCTCCGACGCGCCGCTCCCGACCGTGATCGCGGTGTCTCGACATCGAACTAGTTAGGCGGGCCTTGGCGGCGCCGCGACGGGCCTCGAACATAGACTGAGGGCGTTCTGAGAACACACACGGCGGACACGGCTGTCCTCTCCCGATGACAGCCCGACCCGCCCCAGTCCGCGAGGAGGGCCGCTCATGGCCGAGCAGTCGACGGAGACCCTGCCCCCACCGGCAGGCCGACGGGGAGCACCCGAGATCGGCGCGCCACGCGGCAAGAACCGGCTGGCGGGCACGCTCTACCGTGGTCGCGAGGGCATGTGGTCGTGGGTCCTTCACCGCATCACCGGTGTCAGCATCTACTTCTTCCTGCTGGTGCACATCCTCGACACGGCCCTCGTGCGGATCAGCCCCGAGGCGTACAACGCCGTCATCGGCACATACAAGAACCCGATCATGGGGCTCGGCGAGACGGCGCTCGTGGCGGCGATCCTGTTCCATGCGCTGAACGGCCTCCGCATCATCCTCATCGACTTCTGGGGACCCGGCACCAAGCACCAGCGACTCCTCTTCTGGATCGTCATCGGCGTGGCCGTCGTCCTCTTCGCGGGCTTCGCCCCCCGCCACCTCATGAACGTCTTCTCGGAGTAGCACGATGACCACCGAAACCATCGAGGCCCCCCGCTCGGCCCGACCCGCCTCGCGCAGCAGCAACCTGGAGAAGTGGGGCTGGATCTACATGCGGGCGAGCGGCGTCGTCCTCGTCGTCCTGATCTTCGGCCACCTCTTCATCAACCTGCTGGCGGCCGAGGGCGGCATCAAGGCCATCGACTTCGCCTTCGTCGCCGGCAAGTGGGCGTCGCCGTTCTGGCAGGTCTACGACACCCTCCTGCTCTGGCTGGCCCTGATCCACGGTTCGAACGGCATGCGGACGATCGTCAACGACTACGTGTCGAAACCCGCCGTCCGCAAGGTGCTGCTGGGCGCCCTGCTCGTCTCGGCCGTGGTGCTGCTGACCCTCGGCACCCTCGTCATCTACACGTTCGATCCGTGCCCGGCCGGCGCCCCCGCCGACCTGCTGCCCTCGATCTGCTCGTAGGCGACCGGCCCGACCCGCGCCTCCTCAGCCCCACGCCCGCACCACATACCGACGGAAAGCACCGTGACCACACCTTCTCCCGCTCCTGAGAGCACCGTCGTCGACGGCATCCACTACCACCAGCACGACATCGTCATCGTCGGAGCAGGAGGCGCGGGGATGCGAGCGGCCATCGAGGCCGGTCCGAACGCCAGCACCGCCGTCATCTCGAAGCTCTACCCGACGCGGTCGCACACGGGCGCCGCTCAGGGCGGAATGGCCGCGGCCCTCGCCAACGTCGAGGACGACAACTGGGAGTGGCACACCTTCGACACCGTCAAGGGCGGCGACTACCTCGTCGACCAGGACGCCGCGGAGATCCTGGCGAAGGAGGCCATCGACGCCGTCCTCGACCTCGAGAACATGGGTCTGCCCTTCAACCGGACCCCCGAGGGCAAGATCGACCAGCGTCGTTTCGGCGGCCACACGGCCGAGCACGGCAAGAATCCCGTCCGTCGGGCCTGCTACGCCGCCGACCGCACGGGTCACATGATCCTCCAGACGCTGTACCAGAACTGCGTCAAGCACGGCATCAACTTCTTCAACGAGTTCTACGTGCTCGACCTGATCATGGGCGAGATCGACGGCGAGGAGCGCCCCGCCGGCGTCATCGCCTACGAGCTGGCGACGGGTGACCTGCACGTGTTCCAGGGCAAGGCCGTCATCTTCGCGACCGGCGGCTTCGGCAAGATCTACAAGACGACGTCGAACGCCCACACTCTCACCGGCGACGGCGTCGGCATCATCTGGCGCAAGGGCCTCCCCCTGGAGGACATGGAGTTCTTCCAGTTCCACCCGACCGGTCTCGCCGGGCTCGGCATCCTGCTCAGCGAGGCGGCCCGAGGCGAGGGCGCCATCCTCCGCAACAGCGAGGGCGAGCGCTTCATGGAGCGCTACGCACCGACGATCAAAGACCTCGCACCGCGCGACATCGTCGCCCGGTGCATGGCCACCGAGATCCGCGAAGGACGCGGCGGCGGCCCGCACAAGGACTACGTCTACCTCGACATCACCCACCTCGACCCCGCGGTGATCGATGCGAAGCTGCCCGACATCACCGAGTTCGCCCGCACCTACCTCGGTGTCGAGCCGTACACCGAGCCCGTGCCCGTGCTGCCCACGGCGCACTACGCGATGGGTGGCATCCCCACCAACGTCAAGGCGGAGGTGCTGCGCGACAACACCACCGTCGTGCCCGGTCTCTACGCCGCGGGCGAATGCGCCTGCGTCAGCGTCCACGGCTCGAACCGACTCGGCACCAACTCCCTGCTCGACATCAACGTCTTCGGCAAGCGCGCCGGGAACAACGCCGTCGAGTTCGTGAAGGACGCGCCGTTCGTGCCGCTCCCCGACGACCCGGCGGGCTTCGTCCGCGGGCTCGTCGCCGACGTCCGCGCCGCGACCGGCACCGAGCGCATCGCCACGCTGCGGAAAGAGCTGCAAGACAGCATGGACCGCAACGCCCAGGTGTTCCGCACCGAAGAGACCCTCGACGAGGTGACCCACGTCATCGCCGATCTGCGTGAGCGGTTCAAGAACATCAGCGTGCAAGACAAGGGCAAGCGGTTCAACACCGACCTGCTCGAGGCGATCGAGCTCGGGTTCCTGCTCGACCTCGCCGAGGTCGTCGTCTACTCGGCCCGGTCGCGACAGGAGAGCCGCGGCGGGCACTTCCGAGAGGACTACCCGACGCGCGACGACGAGAACTGGCTCGTGCACACCATGGCCTATCTGACGGGCGACCCCCACTCGTCGCTCGCCGGCGACCACATCCGCCTCGACACGAAGCCCGTCGTGATCACGAACTACCAGCCGATGGAACGGAAGTACTGACATGAGCACCGCAGTCCTCGAGAACTCCCCCGCAGGGGCCGACGCGATCCCGACGTTCACCGCCACGCTCATCATCCGACGCTTCGACCCCGAGGTCGACTCCGAGCCGCGCTGGCAGGACTTCGACGTCGAGGTGCTGCCCACCGACCGGGTGCTCGACGCCCTGCACCAGATCAAGTGGGAGCAGGACGGCTCGCTGACCTTCCGCCGCTCGTGCGCCCACGGCATCTGCGGCTCGGACGCCATGCGGATCAACGGCCGCAACCGTCTCGCCTGCAAGACCCTGATCAAGGACCTCGACGTGACGCAGCCGATCTACGTCGAGGCCATCAAGGGTCTGCCCCTCGAGAAGGACCTCGTCGTCGACATGGAGCCGTTCTTCCAGTCGTACCGCGAGATCCAGCCGTTCCTGATGGCTTCGTCGAAGCCCGAGAAGGAGCGCATCCAGAGCGCCACCCAGCGTGCGCGCTTCGATGACACCACCAAGTGCATCCTCTGCGCCGCCTGCACGTCGAGCTGTCCCGTCTTCTGGACGGACGGGCAGTACTTCGGCCCCGCCGCGATCGTGAACGCGCACCGGTTCATCTTCGACTCCCGCGACGAGGGCGCTCAGGTCCGACTCGACATCCTCAACGACAAGGAGGGCGTGTGGCGGTGCCGCACGACCTTCAACTGCACCGAGGCATGCCCCCGCGGCATCCAGGTGACCCAGGCGATCGCCGAGGTCAAGCAGGCCGTGCTGCGAGGTCGCGCCTAGTCGCCGAAGACATGCAGATTAGAGGCGCCGGGCTGTCGAGCCCGGCGCCTCTCGTGCATCCGAGAAGCGCCGTCGGTCGGCGGGCGCACGGTGCGGGGCCGTTCAGTCGTCTTCGACGATGCAGACGGCGTCCAGAGCGAGAGCCAGCCGGAGCGCGACCGACACACCGGCTTCGCCGTCCTCACCGAGCGGCGCGATGGCATCGACCCAGAACACCGGGAGGCGCACCTCCGGCGGATCGGTCAGCAGGCGCTCGATCTCACCCGACGTGTTCAGCTCCTGGGCGCCGTAGACGGTCAGCAGAGCGCGGCCTCCGCGGGCGAAGACCTGATGGGCGGTCGCGCCGTCGATGGGGCGGACCCCGTACGACTCGTCGACCGCGTGCGCGGCGCTCGCGAGATCGAGCCCGTCGGGAGCCTGAGGACTCAGGATGGTGATCTCACGAGGCACTGTCGTCACGCCCCTCCTCCATGTCGCCAGCTTCGGAACCGCTCGCCTCGCCCTGCACCCTGCTCTCGTCGAGGAGGTCGAACTCGTCGAGGTCCTCCTCCCACGCCTGCAGGAGGGGCGGCGAGACCAGGGTGGCGAGACGCTCCGGTCCCACGGCCTCGAGGGTCTGATGCAGTGCGTCCCACCCGGGCGTGCTGGCGTCACCGAGCGGCACCACGAAGGCCGGCAGGCTCGGGCGGCCTACGACCCGGACCGTCTCGCCGGTCGGCAACGCGGTCAGGTCGAGCCCGAGACGCTTGACGGACGGCGCTCCGATGAGCAGTGCGACCGGGTTGGGCGGCGGGTAGGTGACGGCGCAGACGCAGCGATCCACCTCGCCCTCCCGTGCGACCACGAGGGCGAAGGTCGGCAGGCTGTCCCGGGCGATGTCGGCGAGGGCGCCGGTCAGCCGGTCGATGCCCGCGTCGAGGGATTCTCCGTCGGCGGGGTGGACGACGTCGACCGTGATCGACATCGTCTCCTCCGTCCCGTGCTCGGTGACCCGGGCGGTGACGGTGGCCGACAGATGCGGGCCCTCGACGAGCATGCGGAGGGGCTCCGGCGCGGCATGGCGGGCGTGCTGGGTGAGAGCCCATCGATCCCAGGCGGACAGCA
This sequence comes from Frigoribacterium sp. CFBP9030, assembly GCF_034045195.1. Taxonomy (NCBI): domain Bacteria; kingdom Bacillati; phylum Actinomycetota; class Actinomycetes; order Micrococcales; family Microbacteriaceae; genus Frigoribacterium; species Frigoribacterium sp. CFBP9030. The sequence goes on along the minus strand of NZ_JAXCWG010000003.1, from coordinate 85,812 downwards.
TCGGCTCGGTGACGCCCCACGAGACGGGGAGCGAACCGGACACAGCCAGCGAGATGGTCTCGAGCGCGCCTCCCAGGCTCATGTCGTGGGCGGGGAGGTGGAGGACGGTGAGATCGATCGTCAGCTGCACCCTCGTGTCGACGGCCGGACCGATCTCGGGGAACTCCACCTTCTCGACGCCGAGCTCCTCCACGGGGATGCCGGCGTCGTCGACGGCGTCGTACGGACGACCGGTCAGGCCGTCCCGCAGATCTCCTCGGTCGTCGTGGACGACCCAGGCGGCACCCGCCTCGACGAGGGCCGACCGGAGACCGACCGTCAGACGGGAGCGCTCGCTCGATACGAGCACGACCCGCCGTCGGTGCCTGCGACGCCGGAGCAGATCGGCCATGGGAGGGCTGAGGCGGAGGACCCGGCCCCGACCGTCGACTCGGACGACGCGCGCCGTGACGGCGTCGACGAGCGGATGTCGAATAGGGGTGCCCACCCATCCAGTGTGCTCCGCGGGCGCCGGTCGGGTCCGTTCGGACCCGGACTCGCAGGCGGCGTCCATGCAGCGGACGGGAAGTCCCCCCGTGCGAGGGGCCTCGCGGCGACGGTGGGCACCTAAGCTGGTGAGAGCTCCTCACGGGACGTCGTCGACTCCCGCGTCGGCGCCGACCACGACCCCGAACGAGAGGCCGCGACCCATGGACGTCACCCGCCAGCAGCAGTTGCAGAACGACATCGCCGCGACATTCGCCGAGTCGCTCGCCGGTCACGACTGGGCGGAGGCGACGTTGTTCCTGCTCGAGGTCGGCTCGACGTCGCGCGTGTGGGTCGACGCGCTCGACGCCGCCGGCGGCGCGAAGCAGGGCCTGAGCATCCCCGACGTCGCCGCCGCGGGCTCGCGCCTCCGCGAGGTGATGGCCGACCCCGAGAAGGGCGCATGGTTCTCCTTCGCCCTGACGCTGACCAGCGACGGGTCGTTCACGGCACGCTTCACCCTCGACCGTCGCGTCTACGACAACCCGGCGTCCCCGTTCGAGCCGGGTCCGGCCGGCGAGGTGCCGACCGACGCCGACTACGCGGCCGACCTCGAGCGCTTCCCCCGCAGCGCGAAGTACCGTCCGACGTGGGCACCCGCCGTCGCAGGCAGCTGAGCGGACGACCTCGGCACGGGGCCGGTGGGTTCGCGGCGGGGCGGTGCGCAGTCCGGCGGACGGCAACCGGACGAGCCGTGAGCCGATCGGACCCCGGCCCGACCGGCCCGATCGACTACAGGCCTGCGGCGACCGCCTCGGCGGCCTCGCGCGCTCCCGGCGCCGTCGTCGCATCGATCGCAGCCGCCGCAAGGGCGCGCGCCTGCTCGATCGTGTACTTCGACAGCTCGAGGCGGACGTCGGCCAGGGCGGCCGGGGTCATCGACAGCGTCGTGGCCCCCAGTCCGACGAGCACGACGGCGAGCAGCGGGTCGGCCGCCGCCTCGCCGCAGATGCCCACGGGCTTGCCCGCGGTCGCCCCGGCGTCGCCGAGAGCCCGGACCAGGCGGAGCACGGCGGGGTGCCACGGATCCTGATACGACGCGACCGAGCCGAGCATGCGGTCGGCTGCGAGCGTGTACTGCGTCAGGTCGTTGGTCCCGATGCTGACGAAGTCGGCCGTGCGGAGCACCTGGTCGGCCAGCACCGCGAGCGAGGGCACCTCGGCCATGACCCCGACGGTCTTGAGTCCGAGCTCGCGACCGAGGGAGACGAAGTACTCGGTCTCTTCGGCGTCGCTCACCATCGGCGCCATGACCCAGAGGTCGGCCGTCGTGGCCGCCTGGGCCTCGGCGAGCGCGGTGAGCTGATCGCGGAGGATCTGCTCCTTCACGCGGAGGGCGCGGAGCCCCCGGAGCCCGAGGGCGGGGTTCTCCTCGTGGGCGTCGTTCAAGAAGCTCAGCGGCTTGTCGGCACCGGCGTCGAGCGCGCGGACGACGACCTTCTTGCCGGGGAACGCCTCGAGCAGCGCCGTGTAGCTGGCGGTCTGACTCTCGACGGTCGGGGCGGTGGACGACCCGAGGAAGAGGAACTCGGTGCGGAACAGGCCGACGCCCTCGGCCCCGAGCTCGACGGCGCCGGCGGCCTCGTCGGGCGAACCGAGGTTGGCCAGCAGGGGCACGGCGTGGCCGTCGGCGAGGGCGCCGTCCGTCAGCGGGGCGGCTGCCGCGGCGCGGCGGTCGGCGATGCGCTGCTCCGCCGCGGCGATCTCGTCGGCTGCGGGGTCGACGGTCACGACGCCCGTGGCCGCGTCGGCGACCACCACGGTGCCGTCGACGAGGTCGAGGGCTCCGGTGACGCCGACGATGGCGGGGATCGACTTCGAGCGGGCCAGGATGGCCGTGTGCGAGGTCGGTCCGCCGTCGCGGGTGATCAGGGCGAGCACCTTGTCGAGGTCGAGGAGGGCGGTGTCGGCGGGCGCGAGGTCGGGCGCGACGAGCACGAAGGGGGTGTCGCTCTCGGGGACGCCGGGCGCCGCGACTCCGCGGAGGGATGCGATGACGCGCTGGGCGACGTCGCCGAGGTCGGTGGCGCGCTCGGCCATGTAGCCGCCCATGCCGACGAGCATCTCCTGGAAGGCCGCGAAGGCCTCGAACACGGCCCGCTCGCCCGTCGCGCCGTCGGCGATGCGCTGCTGGACGTCGTCGGAGAGCGTGGGGTCTTCGGCCATGAGCGCCTGGGCGTCGAGGACGTCCTTCGCCTCGCCGCCGGCCTTCTCGCCCCGTGCCGACAGATCGGCGGCGACCGAGCGGAGCGCCCGGGTGACGTCGGCGAACTCGGCGTCCGCCTCGGCGGTCCGCTTGTCGCTGCTCGGCTCGGGCAGCGGATCCGGCATCCGGAGGATCGGGCCGACGGCCACTCCGCGTCCGACGCCAACGCCCTGTAGTGCCACTGTGAGACCTCTTCGTTTCGGTGAGTTCGGATGCCGGGCACGGGTGGTGACCCTGTGCCGCGCGGTCGCGTGCCATCGTACGCGAGGCGCACGGGTGCGTGGTCCGGACGCGAGCGTCGCGCACCCCTACCCTGGTGCGATGCGACGACGACCGGACGACGAGCGGTCGATCGACGACCCCGTGCCCGGAGACGAAGCCGACGCCCGGTCGAGGGTCGGCCGCGTCACGACGGCACGGCCCGTGCGAGTGGTTGGCCGCTACGTCGGAGCGAAGGGCCCGCTGCTCGCCGCCGGTCTCACGTACCAGGCCCTCTTCGCACTGTTCGCGGGCCTCTGGGTCGGCTTCTCCGTCGCGGGCTTCGTCGTCTCGGGCGACGAGGCCCTCCGCGACCAGCTGGTCGTCTTCATCCGCTCGGCCGTCCCCGGCCTGATCCAGGACGACTCGGGGGCGGGCGTGGTCGACCCCGACGCCCTCCTCGACGCCACCGTCTTCGGCTGGACCGGCGCGATCGCGTTCGTGGGTCTGCTCTTCTCCGCCATCACCCTCTTCGGCGGGATGCGCGACTCCGTCCGCACGATCTTCCGTGCGCCATCGCCGGCCACCCCCTTCCTCCGACTGGTGCTGCGCGACCTGGCCCTCGCCCTCGCCTTCGGCGCCGCCGTGGTCGTCTCGGCCACGGTCTCGCTGCTCAGCACCACGGCGGTGCGCTGGGCCCTGCACCTGCTCGATCTGTCGACCACGTCGGCCGCGTCCGTCCTGCTGCTCCGCGTCACGGCGCTCCTGCTCGTCTTCGTCTTCGACGCTCTCGTGCTCGCCGCGCTGTTCCGGGTGCTGGCGGGTCTGCACATCCCCGGCCCGCGCCTCCTCGTGGGGTCCGCGCTCGGCGCCGCCGGCTTCGTCGGTCTGACGGTCGTCGGCGGGACCCTGCTGCGCGCAACGGGCGCCAACCCCCTCCTGGCGTCGTTCGCGGCGGTCATCGGCCTGCTGATCGTCATCGATCTGCTCTGCCAGGTGCTGCTGCTCGCCGCGGCCTGGATCGCGGTCGGCATGGACGACATCGGGGTGCTCGCCGACCCGCACCAGGAGGCCGAGCGCCTGCGCCTGCTCGAGGAGGAGCGGCTGGCCCAGGAGGCGCGGGTCGCCACCCGCTCCCGGCGTGCCGTCGCGGCCGTGCGGGGCCTCGTCTCCCGCCTGCCCCGTCCCTCCCGACCGCGCGGCGACGGCGACGGTGGCCGCCGGTAGTGTTCTGCGCATGGGAACACGTCTCCGCCTCGCCTCCGTCAACGTCAATGGCATCCGGGCCGCGTACCGCAGGGGCATGGGCGACTGGCTCGCCGAGCGCGACATCGACATCCTCACGCTCCAAGAGGTGCGCGCCTCGACCGACGACCTCGAGGGCCTGCTCGGCCCCGAATGGAACGTCGTCCACCACCCCGCGACGGCGAAGGGCCGCGCGGGTGTGGCCATCGCCTCCCGCGGGGCGGCCTCCGTGCACCGCGTCGAGCTCGGCGACGACGACTTCGACAGCGCCGGGCGGTGGATCGAGGCCGATTACGACGTCGCCGGCACGATCGTCACGGTCGTCAGCACCTACGTGCACTCGGGCGAGGTCGACACCCCCAAGCAGGACGAGAAGTGGAGATTCCTCGACGCGATGACCGCCCGGCTGCCGCAGCTGGCGGCGCACAACGCGCTCTCGGTCGTGACGGGCGACCTGAACGTCGGTCATCGCGAGCTCGACATCAAGAACTGGAAGGGCAACGTCAAGCGGGCCGGCTTCCTCCCGCGCGAGCGCTCGTACTTCGACCGGTTCCTCGGCGAGGCCGGGACCGAGATCGAGACGGTGGACGGCACCGGCGGCAGCGGACTCGGCTGGGTCGACGTCGGGCGCCGGCTCGCGGGCGAGGTCGAGGGGCCGTACTCGTGGTGGTCGTGGCGCGGCCAGGCCTTCGACAACGACACCGGTTGGCGCATCGACTACCACCTGGCGACGCCCGCTCTCGCGGCCAAGGCCGAGAACCACACCATCGATCGAGCGCCGTCGTACGCCGAGCGCTGGTCCGACCACGCACCCGTCGTCGTCGACTACGACATCTGATCTCTCCGACCCCCTGAGGACGTCATGACCGGCACCACCCCCTCCCCCGCATCCGCCGCCTCCGAGACGGTCGAGCCCCCTCGCGGCGCCGGCCGCCCCCGGCTCTTCTCCGGCATGCAGCCCTCCGCCGATTCGCTGCACATCGGCAACTACGTCGGGGCCCTGCTGCAGTGGCGCGAGCAGCAGTCGACCCACGACGCCCTCTTCTGCGTCGTCGACCAGCACGCCATCACCGTCGCCCAGGATCCCGCGACGCTCCGCGAGTCCACCCGGCGGACGGCCGCCCAGTACATCGCCGCGGGCATCGACCCGTCGCTGTCGACGCTGTTCATCCAGTCGCACGTGCCGGCGCACGCGCAGCTCGCCTGGGTGCTGAACACCCTCACCGGCTTCGGCGAGGCCAGCCGCATGACGCAGTTCAAAGACAAGGCGGCCAAGCAGGGCGCCGACTCGGCCTCACTCGGCCTGTTTGCCTACCCCACGCTCATGGCGGCCGACATCCTTCTCTACGGCGCCGAGGTGGTGCCCGTCGGCGACGACCAGCGTCAGCACGTCGAGCTGACACGAGACCTCGCCACCCGCTTCAACTCCCGGTTCGGCACGACGTTCGTGGTGCCCGAGGCCACCATCCAAAAGGAGTCGGCGCGGGTCTACGACCTGCAGAACCCCGAATCGAAGATGAGCAAGTCGGCGGCCACCGAGTCGGGTGTGGTCTGGATGCTCGACGAGCCGTCGCGCACGGCGAAGAAGATCAAGTCGGCCGTCACCGACACCGAGCGCGAGATCCGCTTCGATCGGGGTGCCAAGCCCGGGGTGTCGAACCTGCTGACGATCCAGTCGGCGTTCACCGGGCGCGCCATCGCAGATCTCGAGCACGACTACACCGGCCGCGGCTACGGCGACCTCAAGAAGGACGTCGCCGAGGTGGTCGTCGAGACGTTCACGCCGATCCGGGCGCGCGCGCTCGAGCTGCTCGACGACCCCGCCGAGCTCGACCGCGTGCTGGCCGGCAACGCCGATCGCGCGAACGAGCTCGCCCAGTCCACCCTCGACACGGTGTACGACCGCATCGGCTTCCTCCGCAAGGCCTGATCGTGCAGCCCTTCGTCCTCGAGTCCGACGCCGTGCGTCTGGCGGTGCCCGAGCGGGCCGACGTCGCCGCCATCGTCGACGCGTGCCGCGACCCCGAGCTGCAGAGGTTCACGACCGTCCCCGTGCCCTACGACGAGTCCGACGCCGAGTTCTTCCTCCGACGGATCGTCGACCACGGCTGGTCGGCCGGGCGCGAGTGCACCTGGGGGCTCCGGTCTCCCGGCTCGTCGCTGCTCGTCGGCATGATCAGCCTGCGCTTCGCGGACGACGACATCGGCTTCTGGACGTCACCCGCCCATCGGGGTCGCGGTCTCATGACGGCCGCGGTCGCTCTCGTGGCCGACTGGGCGTTCGCGCACGGTGGGGTCGACGAGCTCTACTGGGAGGGGTTCGTCGACAACGACGGCAGCGCCGGCGTCGCCCGGTCGACGGGGTTCCGGTACACCGGCGACGCCCCGGGTCTGCATCCGGCACGGGACGGCTCCCATCCGCTCTGCCGGACGGCTCGACTCCGTTCGAGCGACGACCGGACGGTGAAGCCCGGGTGGCCCGTCGGCGTCTCCCCCTCGGAATACTCGCGCGACCCTGCGGTTGACACCCGTGGCCTCGACGAACCGATCGGCGAGACCGAACCGGAGAGACCATGACCACCCCCTCGAGCGCGTACGACGACGCCATGCGGCGAGCGCTCGAGCTGGCTCTCCGCGGCACGTCCCTCGGCCCCAACCCCCAGGTCGGGTGCGTCCTCCTCCGCCCCGATCTGACGGTGGCGGCCGAGGGATGGCACCGCGGCGCCGGGACACCGCACGCCGAGGTCGACGCGCTCTCGAGGCTCGCGCCGGGCGAGTCCACCGTCGGCCTCACGGCCGTCGTCAGTCTCGAGCCCTGCGATCACACCGGCCGGACGGGCCCCTGCAGCGAGGCCCTGATCGGCGCCGGGGTGTCGAGGGTCGTCTACGCCGTCTCCGATCCCGGCGAGTCGTCCTCGGGTGGTGCCGAGCGCCTCCGGCGGGCCGGGGTCGAGGTCGTGGCGGGCGTCCTCCGCGACGACGCCGAAGAGACCATCCGCCCCTGGCTCGTGGCGACCCGTGCGGGTCGCCCGTTCGTCACCCTCAAGTGGGCCTCCAGTCTCGACGGACGCGCCGCCGCGGCCGACGGCACCAGCCGGTGGATCACGGGCACGGCCGCCCGACAGCACGTGCACGAGCAGCGGGCCGCGCACGACGCCATCCTCGTCGGCACCGGCACCGTCCTGGCCGACGACCCCGGGCTCACCGCGCGCGGCGACGGCGGCGAGCTGCTCGCCGACCAGCCGCTGCCCGTCGTGGTCGGCCACCGGCCCGTCCCGGCCGACGCCGAACTCCGGAGACACCCGAGGGCTCTCGTCGAGACCGGCAGCCGAGACCTCGAGGCCGTGCTCGCCGACCTCTACGGGCGCGGCGTCCGCAGCGTGTTCGTCGAGGGCGGCCCGACCGTCGCCAGCGAGTTCGTGCGACGAGGCCTCGTCGACGACTACCTCGTCTACCTCGCCCCGACGCTCCTCGGCGGACCGCGCACGGCCCTCGGCGATCTCGGTGTGGCGAGCATCGACGGTCAGGTCCGTCTCGTGACGACCCGCGTGACCCCCCTCGGCGACGACGTCCTGATCGTCGCCCGTGCCCAGCCCCGGAGAACACCATGACCGCCTCGCCCGCCGCCTCGCCCCAGATCACCTTCGAGGTCGAGACCACCGTGCCGACCCGGCACGGCACGTTCGCCTTCCGCGCGTACCGCGACCTCGTCACGGGGGCCGACCACGTCGCCGTCGTCGCGACCGGCCCCGACGGTCGTGCTCCCGGCGACGGCGCGCTCGTGCGGGTGCACTCCGAGTGCCTGACCGGCGAGGCCTTCGGGTCGCTGAAGTGCGAGTGCGGTCCGCAGCTCGACGCCGCCCTCGACACGATCCACGAGCATGGCGGCGTGGTCGTCTATCTGCGGGGCCACGAGGGCCGCGGCATCGGTCTGATCGACAAGCTCCGCGCCTACCGGCTGCAGGAAGACGGTCTCGACACCCTCGACGCGAACCTCGCCCTCGGGCTGCCGGCCGACTCCCGGCAGTACGGCGCGGCGGCCGATGTGCTGCGCGACCTCGGCATCCACGAGATCCGGCTGCTCAGCAACAACCCGGAGAAGAGCCGCCAGCTCGTCGAGCACGGCATCGCCGTCTCCGAGCTCGTGCCCCTCGTGGTCGGCGTCGGCACGTTCAACGAGGGCTACCTCGACACGAAACGCGACCGCATGGGCCACCAGCTGCCCGGGCACCTCCCCACCGACGGCTGAGCACCACTCACGAAGGCGCTAAACTGAACGACGGCTGTCACGAGCGGCCACACCCCACCGGCGTCGTGCGCCCCTGCTGATCCCCGGCCGACGCACGTCCACGACCGAGCCCCTGCGTGCCCCACCCGGCCCCGCTCCGCCGTCGTCGCCGGCATCGTCCTCCCCGCCGCTCCGGAGTCCCCCCATGTCGTCATCAGCCGTCGCCTCGTCGACGCAGCCCGCACCTCCTGCCAACAAGCGCTCGCGCGTCATCATCGCGAGCCTCGTCGGCACGTCCATCGAGTTCTACGACTTCTACGTCTACGCGACGGCCGCCGTCCTCGTCTTCCCGACCGTCTTCTTCGCGAACGACGACCCCGCCGTCGCGCGCCTCGCCTCGTTCGCCGTCTTCGGCGTCGCCTTCATCGCCCGACCCGTCGGCTCGATCGTGTTCGGCCACTTCGGCGACCGCATCGGCCGCAAGGGCACCCTCGTCGCCTCCCTCCTCACGATGGGCATCGCGACGGTGCTGATCGGCTGCATCCCCGCCGGCACGACGCCCGGCTGGGCCGTCGCGGGCCCCGCGTGCCTCGTCGTGCTGCGCTTCTGCCAGGGTCTCGGCCTCGGCGGCGAGTGGAGCGGCGCGGCGCTGCTGGCGACCGAGAACGCCCCGAAGAACCGACGGGCGATCTACGGCACGTTCCCCCAGCTGGGCGCGCCGATCGGCTTCATCATCGCCAACCTGCTGTTCGTGCTGCTGAACACCACCCTGACCGAAGAGCAGTTCATGGCCTGGGGCTGGCGGCTGCCGTTCCTGGCGAGCGCCCTGCTGGTGATCATCGGGCTCTACGTCCGCTTCAAGCTGATCGAGACCCCGGCGTTCCAGAAGGTCGTCGACTCGGGTTCGGTCGCGAAGCTGCCCCTGGCCCGCGTCTTCACGACGAGCTGGCGCCCGCTGATCCTCGGCACGTTCATCATGCTGGCCACGTACACGCTGTTCTACCTGATGACGACCTTCACCCTGACCTTCGGCACGGCCGATGCCGCCGGCGACCCGGCGGGTCTCGGCATCCCCCGCACGCAGTTCCTGTGGATGCTCATCCTCGGGGTCGTCTTCTTCGGCGTCTTCACCCTCGTCTCCGGGCCGCTCGCCGAGAGGTACGGGCGACGGGCGATGCTCATCTGCGTCACGGCCGGCATCCTGGTGTTCGGGTTCCTGTTCGCCCCGCTGTTCGCCGGCGGCGTGCTCGGCGCGCAGGCACTGCTGATCATCGGCTTCGTGCTGATGGGGCTCACCTTCGGCCCCATGGGCGCGGTGCTGCCCGAGCTGTTCCCGACCAGCGTCCGGTACACCGGCTCGGCGATCAGCTACAACGTCGCGAGCATCCTCGGCGCGGCCGTGGCCCCGTTCATCGCCGTGTGGCTCTGGACGGCTGCAGGCGGCAGCACCTGGCTCGTCGGGCTCTACCTCTCGTCGATGGCCGCTCTGACGCTCGTCGCGTTGATCCTCAGCCGCGAGACCCGCGACGTCGACTACGAGGCCGTCGACTGACAGGTGCCGGGGCCGCCGACGAAGTACGGTCGTCTCAGGCGGTCCGTCGGCCGCCCCGGTCACCTGCCGCGCACCGCGCGGCCTCCAGGCACGAGAGGCACCATGAGCTCCGACATGAGCGCGCGCACCCCGACGAACCCCGCCGAGGAGGCGCGGGTCGACCCCCCGAGGGCGCGTCGCGGTCTCGGACGCCGTCGCCCTCCCGAGGGGCCCCGTGCCACGTTCCGTCAGCTGCTGCCGTACCTCTTCGAGCACAAGAAGGTCATGACGGTGATCATCGTGCTCAGCGTGCTGGGCGCCGCGGCCTCGCTCGGTCAGCCGCTGCTCGTACAACGGGTGATCGCCGTCGTCGAGCAGGGCGGGGCCCTGGGCTCGCTCGTCTGGGCCCTCGTGGGGCTCGTGGTCGTGGCCGGTCTGCTGAGCGGGTTCCAGCACTACCTGCTGCAGCGCACCGGCGAGGGCGTCGTGCTCTCCAGCCGGCGCCGGCTCGTCGGGCGCATGCTGCGACTGCCGGTCAGCGAGTTCGACTCCCGCCGCACGGGCGACCTCGTCTCGCGGGTCGGATCGGACACCACGCTGCTGCGCGCCGTCCTGACGCAGGGTCTCGTCGAGGCGATCGGCGGCAGCCTCACCTTCATCGGCGCCCTGGTCGGCATGTTCCTGATCGACCCCGTGCTGCTCGGACTCACCGTGCTGGTCGTCGCCGTCTCGGTGCTCGTCGTCGTGCTGCTCTCGGGACGGATCCGGGTCGCGAGCCGACAGGCGCAGGAGAAGGTCGGAGACCTCACGGCGGCCGTCGAACGGGCCATCAGCTCGGTCCGCACCATCCGGGCGTCGGGGGCCACCGAACGCGAGGTCGCCGCGGTCGAGCTCGACGCCGTCGGGGCCTACGAGCGGGGGCTGCAGGTCGCCCGGATCTCGGCGCTCGTCGTGCCCATCTCGTCGATCGCTCTGCAGGCCTCGTTCCTGGTCGTGCTCGGAGTCGGGGGCTTCCGTGTCGCCAGCGGCGCCATCGAGATCGCGTCGCTGGTGTCGTTCGTGCTCTTCCTCTTCCTGATGATCATGCCGCTCGGCCAGGCGCTCGGCGCCGTCCTCAGCGTGAACCAGGCGCTGGGCGCCCTCGGTCGCATCCAGGAGATCCTCGACCTCCCGTCGGAGGACCACGACGACCGCCGCACGGCCGCGGACCTCGCCGGTGTCGCCCGCGTCGAGACCACCGACGCCGTGACCTTCGACGACGTGCACTTCCGCTACCCCGCGGCACCGGACGCAGCGGCCGGCGGGGTCGACGGCGTCGTGCCGGACGACGACCTCACTGTGCTCCGCGGGGTCAGCTTCTCCGTCCCCGCCGGCGGGCGCACCGCTCTGGTCGGGCCGTCGGGCGCGGGCAAGAGCACCATGCTGGCGCTCATCGAGCGCTTCTACGACCCGACGTCGGGAGTCGTGCGTATCGACGGGGTCGACCTGCGCGCCCTCGACCGCGACGAGCTGCGCTCGCGCATCGGGTACGTCGAACAGGACGCCCCCGTGCTCGCCGGCACCATCCGCGACAACCTGACCCTCGGCTCGCCGGGCGCCACCGACGACGACTGCCGACGGGTGCTCGAGGCCGTGAACCTCACCGCGGTGCTCGATCGCGGCGACGAGGGCCTCGACGCGCAGGTCGGCGAAGACGGCGTCATGCTCTCGGGCGGCGAGCGCCAGCGTCTCGCGATCGCCCGCACCCTGCTCTCCGCCCCGCCCATCCTCCTGCTCGACGAGTCGACGTCGAGCCTCGACGGCGTCAACGAGCAGCGTCTGCGCGGCGCGATCGACGCCGTGGCGGAGGACCGCACGCTGATCGTCATCGCCCACCGACTATCGACCGTCGTCGACAGCGACCAGATCGTCGTCGTCGACGGCGGGCGCGTCGTCGGGGTCGGCACGCACTCCGAGCTGGTGGTCAGCACGCCGCTCTACCGCGACCTCGCGAAGCACCAGCTGCTCGTCTAGCGGCGAGCCGGGGCCGCCGGGGCCGCTGGGGCCGCTGGGGCGCGAGGGTCAGCGGGTGCCGCGCCGCGCCTCCTCGATGACCTCGAGCGCTGCGACCGCGTCTCGCGGGTCGACGGGCACCTCGGCCTCGCCCCGCAGCGCTGCGGCGAGTCGGCCGTAGAACAGCGGGTAGCGGCCCCGCTCGGTGGGCACCACCCGGGCGTCGTCTCCGACGCCGATCGTGCCGTGCCGTGCCGGGTCGACGAGTCCGTAGGCGTCGTCCGCAGGCGACAGACCGTCCGCGAGCTGCGCCTCCTGCGGGTCGAGACCCGAGACGACGTAGGCGCCCTCCGATCCGAGCACCCGGAGGCGCGGGCCGGGCTGCGCGGCCACGTGACTCATCCAGAGACGCGAACGGACGCCGCTCTCGTGGCGCAGCGACAGCAGGACGTCGTCGTCGGCCGTCGCGGTGGGCCGACGCGTCGCGATCTCGGCGTGCACGTCGGAGACCGGGCCGAAGAGCCGCAGCGCCTGGTCGACGAGATGCGGGCCGAGGTCGAAGAGGATGCCGCCGCCGTCGGCGACCGTGGCGGAGGACTTCCAGCCCGCGCGGTTCGCGGTCTTCCACGGCTCGAAGCGGGACTCGAAGGTGTGCACGTCGCCGAGCGCCCCGTCGGCGATCAGCCGCGACGCCGTCAGGTAGTCGCCGTCCCATCGGCGGTTCTGGTAGACGGTGAGCAGTCGGTCGGAGCTCTCGGCCTGCGCGATCAGCGCGCGAGCCTCGGCGGCGGAGGTCGCCACCGGCTTGTCGACCACGACGGCCGACCCGGCACGGAGCGCCTCGGCGGCCACGTCGGCGTGCGTCGCGTTCGGGGTCGCGACGACGACGAGGTCGAGCCCCATGCCCGCGAGGTCCGCGCTGGAGGCCACGACCGCTGCGGCGGGGTGCCGATGCGCAGCGTCGGCCGCGCGATCGGCGTCTCGCGTGACGACGGCCGCCACGTCGTACTCGGGGTCGGCGGCGAGGAGGGCGCCGTGGAACACCCGCCCGGCGAGCCCGAAACCGACGATGCCGACCCGGATCGGCGCCCCGCTCACGACTCGACCCCGAGATCGGAGCGGGTGACGAGCGTCGCGCCCGCCTCCGACATCTCGGCCAGTGCGGCTTCGCTCGAGACGGGGGCGACACCGGCGACGAGATCGGTCACGACCCGGACGGCGAGCCCGGCGGCCACGGCGTCGAGCACCGACGCCCGCACGCAGTGGTCGGTGGCCAGCCCGACGACGTCGAGCGAGTCGACGCCCCGAGCCCGGAGCACCTCGGCGGCGCTCTCGCCGTCGGCCGTCACGCCCTCGAACGCCGAATACGACGGGCTGCCCGTGCCCTTCGTGAGATGCACGTCGATCGACGACGCGTCGAGCGCCGGATGGTAGTCGGCGCCGGTCGTGCCGCGGACGCAGTGCACCGGCCACGAGTCGACGTAGTCGGGCTGCTCGGAGAAGTGCCCGCCGTTGTCGCTCTCGGCCTCGTGCCAGTCGCGGCTGGCCAGCACGAGGGCGTAGTCGCCTGCCGCGAGCGCCAGGTGCTCGGCGACCCCCTCGGCGACGCGGGTGCCACCTGCCACGCCGAGCGCGCCTCCTTCGGTGAAGTCGTTCTGGACGTCGATGACGAGGAGTGCTCTGACCATGCGCTCATTCTCCTGACAGATCGGTGCCGCAGCGGTACACGGCCGCCGTCAGCGTGTCGAGTGCGGCGCGGGCGTCGTCGCGCACGTCGCCGATCGCGTAGAACGCGAAGGCGAGTCGGGTGCCGTCGGCGGAGTCGATGCTGCCCGCCAGCGTGTAGGCCGTGTCGATCCAGCCCGTCTTCGCGTGCACGGAGCCGGCCGCGACCGCGTTGTCGCCGGTGAAGCGACTCGCGAGGGTGCCCGTGCGCCCCGAGATCGGCAGCGCGTCGTAGACGACGCCGAGGCCGTCGCGGCGGTCGGCCACGGCGATCATCAGCCTCGCCACGACCGTCGAGGGGACCGCGTCGTTCTCGCTCAGCCCCGACCCGTCGATGATCGTCGTGGTCGAGGTGTCGAGCCCGTACGTCGACGACAGCACCGAACGGTAGAGGGGCGTCAGCGAGGCGGACGACCCGTCGGCGCCCGACGCACGCGACGAGGTCCGTGCGAGCATCTCGGCGAGCGTGTTGTCGGAGGTGGGCAGCAGCTGCGAGATCAGGGTGGAGACGGGCTGCGACGCGACCTCGCCCAGCACGGTGGCGCTGCTCGAGGCGCCCTGCGACATCGCCGCGGTGTCGGCCCCCGCGACCCCCGCGGAGACCAGCGCGGCCCGGAAGGCGTCGCCGGCGCGAGCGACGGGGTCGGTGCTGCGCGGGCTGGTCTGCGCGGCGGGGTCGGCCCGGTCGCCGTCGACCATCAGCGCCGTCACCTCGGAGTGGTAGCCGATGGTCTGCTCGGAGCGCTTCCAGGAGGGGTCCCACTCGTCGGCCTGACTCCAGTAGGTGGCGTCGAGAGTGATCCGCGAGACGGGGGCGTCGCCCAGCCGGGTCTTCACCTGCGCGGCGAGGTCGGCGAGCGTCGGCGCCCCGGCGTACACGCTGCCGCCGGAGGGGACGGCGCTGAGCGTGGCGTCGCCACCGCCGACGAGGGCGATCGCGCCGCTGCCGACGTCGCCCGTCACCCTGGTGGTCAGACGATGGTCGGGCCCGAGCACCGCGAGGGCGACCGCGCTCGTCAGGGTCTTGAGGACGCTGCCCGTGCGGGCGGGCGTCGATCCGTCTCGGTCGAACAGAACCTCGCCGGTCGCGGCGTCGACGACGGTGCCCTCGAACTGCGCGAGGCGGGGGTCGGCGGCCGCGGCGGCGACCGAGCAGGAGCGCACCGGGGCCGCCGTCGGAGTCGCGGTCGGCGTCGGCGTCGGGGTCGTCGGGGCCACGTCGGGTGCCGCCGTCGGGGTGTCGTCCGCGGTGGGCTCAGGTGTCGCACGGGGCGAGTCGGTCGGCGACGAGGTCGAGACGGTCGGCTCGCCCGGCGTCGTGATGGCCCCGGCCGCGACCGCTCCCCCCGCCAGCAGGGCGATCGCGGTCACGACCGCGGTGAGGCGCACACCGCGGGGGTGCTCGTCGAGGAGGCGCGCGAGGGTTCTCCGCGGACCGCCGCGTCGGTCACGCGGACGTTCTCGGGGTGCGTGGTCGTCCATCGCAGCCAGTGTACGAAACCGTCGCCGCGCCTCCTACCCGTGCCTGTTACTCGCCGGGATAGCGGACCCCGATCTGCTTCCGCATCTCGTCCATGGTGCGCATGACGTCGACGATGCCCTCGGCCGTGAGCAGGGGGCTCTCGGTCTCGCCCGCCGAGACGACGCGGTCGAGTTCGATGGCCTGGTGGTGCATGCCGCGGAGGGACCCCTCGTCGGAGTCGAAGCGCTCGATGACGGCGTCGTCGCTGTCGTACACGGTGAAGCCGACGGGGGTGTACCAGGTCGCGTCGATCTCGACGCGACCGGCCGTGCCGTGCACGACGGCGACGTTGTGCCCCGTCGAGTCGAGCGCCGAGTACAGCTGCGCCGAAGCGCCGCTCGCATAGCCGAGGGTCACCGAATGGCGGGCGTCGACGCCCTGGTCGCTGAGGACCCCGACGGTCGCGATGTCGGTCGGGGCGCCGAGCAGATCGTGGGCGAACGACACCGGGTAGACGCCGAGGTCGAGCAGCGCGCCGCCGCCGAGCGCCGGGTCGTTGAGGCGGTGGCGCGGGTCGGTCGGCAGGGACTGCAGGTGCACGGCCGTCAGGAGGCGCACCTCGCCGATGGTGCCGGATCGCACGATCGCCCGCAGTCGCGCGCTCTGCGGGAGGTAGCGGGTCCACATCGCCTCCATCGCGACCACGCCGGCGGCGGACGCGGCGTCGAGGACCGTCTGCGCCTCGGCGGCGTTGACGGTGAAGGCCTTCTCGACGAGCACGTGCTTGCCGGCGGCGATCGCGAGCAGGGCCTGCTCGGCGTGGAAGACGTGCGGAGTCGCGACGTAGACGGCGTCGACGGTCGGGTCGGCCACGAGGTCTTCGTAGCTGCCGTGCGCGTGGTCGATGCCGAACCGGCCGGCGAACTCGTCCGCCTTGGCCTGGTCGCGCGAACCGACGGCCGAGACGGCCAGGCCGGCCCCCAGCAGGTCGGAGGTGAAGGCCTGGGCGATGCCGCCCGCGCCGAGTATTCCCCATCGAATCGTCATGACACCTGTCTACCAGCCGCCCGGTCGGACTCCGACACCCTCAGCTGCGCGATGCGCGCCTCCAGCAGGTCGGCCGTGACGGCCAGCTCGACCGCCCAACGCCCCGGGTCGGACGACCACCTCATCAGATCGAGCAGCTCGTCCTCGTCGATGAGTCGGAGGGAGGCGACCCTGTCGGCATTGCGCTCCATCCGCAGGTCGATGAGCGGGACGCCCGTCTCGTACTCGTCTCGCTCGGCGTGGACGAGCTCGTGCGCGAGGACGGACCGCTCGAGCGCGCCTCGCATCCGGGGCTTGATGAGGATGGCGCCGAGCTGGGGTACGTACCTGCCGAAGTCCGCTCGAAGCGGGTACTCGATGATCGGGACCCCCAGATCCGCCGCGTGCTCCCGCGGTACGTACTGAGTCACGGTGTGTGGTCGTCCTCCTCGACTTCGTGGGCGTCGCTCTTGGCCGCACTCGGCAGCGACTCGATGTCATCTTGACTGGAGCCACTGACAACGGCCCACGCAGGGTGATCGACCGGGGGCGCGGAGGTCGCGGAGGCGTCCGCCGCCGAGCTGACCCTGCGGAGCATCTCGCGGGCGATCTCGAGATCGGTGAAGTCCGTGATCTGCAGGGCTCGCGGAACGCTCAGCGTGCCCTCGATGTCGCCTGGCCGGAGGTAGCCGGCGGCGACGAGGGCCAGGAAGGGGCTGACCCCGTAGGCCCGTGCCACTCCGATGACCTGTTCCGCCTTGGGCTGCACCTCGCCCGAGACCCATCGACTCACGGTGGCCGTCGAGACGCCCGCGACACGGGCGATCTCGGATTGGTTGGGTACTCCGGCTTCGGGGCCGGCGATCGCAGTGAGGAAGGCCGACCAGGTCTGGGTGATCACGAGGAGACGCTACAGGTCTCGCTGCATACGTGCAACGCATTTCCATATACGGAGCAGCAGCCCTGTGGGCATCCTGTCGCGACACGCCGCGTTCCGCCCACGGGACGCTGTTGCACATGTGGAGATGCGCCGTAGTGTTCCTCGTATGAACAAACC
This sequence comes from Frigoribacterium sp. CFBP9030, assembly GCF_034045195.1. Taxonomy (NCBI): domain Bacteria; kingdom Bacillati; phylum Actinomycetota; class Actinomycetes; order Micrococcales; family Microbacteriaceae; genus Frigoribacterium; species Frigoribacterium sp. CFBP9030. Next base: position 68,617 of record NZ_JAXCWG010000003.1, on the reverse strand, counting down.
ATCCGCACATGCAACACCGACCAGGGTCGACCGTCTGGTTCTGGACGTCGTCGCTCTGCACGAGCTGCGAAGGACTCACCAGATCGAGTCCGACGCCGAGCTGGCCCGGATGATCGGCGTCGACCGGACGACCCTCGCCCGGGTCGCAGCAGGCGGTCCGCCGTCCAACGGCTTCATGGCCCGGACCAAGCTGCTCTTCCCCTCGGCACCGCTCGACCGGCTCTTCGTCGTCGAACGACTGCTCGCCACCCGCCATCAGGTCGGGTCGGCACCACTCGGACTCCGCCACCGCTGAGTCCCGTGCACGCTCGCCACGACAACCGAGCACCTGCTTCCCCACACGGGGAGCGGCTCAGCGACCGCTGAGCCGAAGAAAGAGAAGAAACGGAGCACACCATCGCAATCTCCTGGTTCTATCCATTCCGATCCGAGACGGACGTCTCGTCCCCCTTCGGACCTCGTGTCTCCCCCGGCAATGGCGGGAGCACGAACCACCAGGGCATCGACTACGCCCCCGGTGCGGACACGCCGATCTACGCCGTGGCGGCGGGCACCGTCACGGCATCGGGTCTCATCAGCGGCTACGGCAACCACGTGGTCATCACTCATGGCGAGGGCTGGACGAGCCTCTACGGCCACATGGCATCGGCCTCGCCCCTCCGGGTCGGGCAGAGCGTCGGCGCCGGATCGTACGTCGGCCCTGTCGGCACGACAGGCAACTCGACCGGCCCCCACCTGCATCTGCAGCTGGAGCTGAACGGAGTCCCTCAGGACCCGGCCCCGCTCATCCGAGTGGACGCCCTCGCCCCCAACCCTCCCCGCTATCCCAACCAACCGAAAGAAGAAGAAGAAGACATGGACAAGCTCTACATCATCACTCAGGGAACCACGAGCCGCTGGGCTCCCGGCAGCAAGTTCCTCATCTCGAACGGACGCAGCCGGCTCGTGTCGACCGCCGATCTGGCCCTCGTCGGCCTGGCGCTCTCGGACGGCATCGAGGTCACGACATCGGAGATGGGTCGCGTGCTCGCGCTGCACAGCATCCCCGATTCGGGCAGCGTGTCGATCAACGACTTCGACCGCTACCGCAACATCAGCCTCGCGCTGAACGCGGACTCCCCCACCCCGAACATCCAGTACACCGTCTCGAGCAACCTCGAGGCCGTGAAGTCGGGTGTCGGAGCGATCCGGACCAAGGTCGGCGCCTGACGGACGACGACGAGGGAGGCCTCCGCTTCGGCGGGGGCCTCCCCTCCCTCTCCGGGGAGGAGCCGTGACCCTCCACCCCGTCGGCCCCTCGAGCTACGGCTCGCTCCGGGGTGTCGTCCAGTACGTGACGGACGAGACCGTCGCAGCGCAGGTCAATTCGCTCATCGCCGAGTCCGCAGGCGTCTTCGCGGACGGCGGCATCCTGTCGGTGAACGAGGGGCTCCGCTCACGACGCGACCAGGAGATCAAGCGGGCCGCATGGGAGGCGTTCGTCGACGGCGGCCCCTGGGCCCCGCTCGCGGCGGTGCCCTACACGTCGTCGCACGACCAGGCGCAGGGCGCCGGCCTCGACTTCGGCATCACACTGCCCGACGGGCGGAACCGGGCGCTCGAGGACGACGAGGCGGCCCACGCGTGGGTCGTCGCACGCGGACGCCTCCGAGGCATCCGCCATACGGGAAGGGACTTCCGACCGACGCCCGAATCCTGGCATTTCACCGGCGGATATCCCGCCTCCCTCAACCCCATCGATCCCGAGGAGGTCGACATGACACCAGAAGAGAAGAAGCAGCTCGCCGCCGTCCTGGACGCGGTCACCACGACGAAGAGCGCGGTCGGACGCGTCGAACGCCGCCAGGTGGTGATCGTCGACGCAGTGGTCAAGATCAAGGTCGCCGTGGGCGACGTCCGCCAGAAGGTCTTCCGGATGGCCACGACTCGGAGGCCGCCGGAGGACCGATCATGACCCCGGCCGACGAGCGGACGGCGACCGACTCCGAGGCGCAGCCGCCCTCCGTGCATGCCATCTGGTTCACGACCCAGCGCGTGCTGCGGACCATCGTCGCGGTGGGCATACCCGTCTTCCTGAGCTTCGCCCTGGTCCTGCCGCTGGTCATCGAGGCATTGGGGCTGCCCGTGTCGTCGGCGCTCTACGGGTGGCTCGTCGGGTTCGCCGCGACCACCACAGCGGTCGCGGGAGCGATCACCCGGGTGATGGCGGTGCCGGCGGTCAACAGCTGGCTCATGCGGATCGGACTCGGATCGGTGCCTCGCCCGACCGATCGGAACACGCGACCGGCGGAGCATTGACGACGACGCTCGTCACGGGCTCAGACGACGGAAGCCCCGGTCGGTGACGACCGGGGCTTCTGTGGAGCCGCTTTGGGGAATCGAACCCCAGACCTTCTCATTACGAGTGAGACGCTCTACCGACTGAGCTAAAGCGGCGGATACCGGCCATGGCCGACAACCAGTGCCTGTCGGCACGAATAGATACTGTACCGGATTCTCAGAGTTCGCGTGACACGAGGCGCCGCAGGTCGGCGAAGCTGTCGTCCATCCGGGCGCGGAGGCTGAACCGGTAGTCGCCGAGGTGCTCGACGTCGTCGTCTTCGATCCATTCGGCCCAGGCGTGCCGCAGCGTGGCGATGACCACGAGCGCGACGAGGTGGGCGCGGCTCGCTACGGCCGCCGCACCGTCGACCCCGTCGGAGCCGTCGATGGTGGACGCCAGGCCGGCGTCGGCTGCGAGCCGCTGGGCGACGACCTCGGTCACCCGTTCTTCGAACACGCGGACCGACGCCATCCGCCGTGCGAACAGCTCGGGGTACGCGCGCAGCACGGCGCGGCGCCGCTGCACGAGCTCTCGGTCGCCGGTCGCCGTCGTCGCGGCGTGGTCGAGGAGGTGCACCAGACCGTCGAGGAGCGACCCGTCGTGATCGGAGACGAACGCCTCGAGCTCGGCCCCGTCGGAGAGCTGCGGCGGATCTCCGACCACGGCCTCCTCCTTGGAGGTGAAGTAGTTGAAGAACGTGCGGGGCGACACGTCGGCGCGTCGGCTGATCATGTCGACCGTGACGGCGTCGAGCCCGTGCTCGTTGATGAGATCGAGCACCGCGACCTGGATCGCCCGCCGCGTGGCCAGGCGCTTTCGCTCGCGGAGGCCAGGGGCGGCGGTCGGGTCGCTCATCCGGCCATCTTGCCTCACCTGACCGCGTGTCTGCTGATGGCGACGAGCATGGCCTCGAGTGCGAGGACCGGCGACACGTTCGACTCGATGCGACGGCGGGCGACCGCGATCGCGTCCATCACGGCGAGGGTGCTGGCCGGCGAGGAGGCGCGGGTCGCCTCGTCGAGACGCCCGCGCATGCTCTGGTTGACGGGGTCGTCACCGACGCCGAGGTGCAGGAGCAGGACGTCGCGGTAGAGCGAGAGCAGGTCGACCATGATGCGGTCGATGCCGTCGCGGAGGCTGCGCGTGGCACGGCGCTTCTGGTCGTCGTCGAGCGCCCGCAGCTGACTGCGGAGCGCCGGAGGCACCGTCCCGCCCGGCTCGACCCCGAGGGAACGCAGCGCACTGGCCCGCTCGTCGGCGTCGCGTTCGGTCGTGATGGCCTTGGCGTCGTCGCCGGCCACCGCGAGCAGCGTCGCCGCCGCCTGCACGGCGTCGGACACCGAGCGGATGGCGAGCGCGGTCTCGAGCGTCCGTCGGCGACGGTCGCGCGCCTCCGGGTTGGTGGCGAGTCGGTGCGCCATGCCGATGTGACTCTGAGCCTCGCGGGCCGCGACGACGGCCGTCTCGTGATCGACTCCGTCGCGACGCTCGATGAGGGCCGCGACGTCGGCCACCGAGGGGACGCGCAACCGCACGCCACGGACCCGCGACCGGATGGTCGGGATGAGATCGGCCTCGCTGGGCGCGCAGAGGATCCAGACCGTGCGAGGCGGCGGCTCCTCCAGCGCCTTCAGCAGGAGGTTCGACGTGCGCTCGGTCATGCGGTCGGCGTCCTCGATGACGACCACCCGGTAGCGCCCCACCGACGGGGAGAACTGGGAGGCCGCGACCAGGGTGCGGACCTCGTCGATGGTGATGATGATGCGCTCGGTGCTCAGCACCGCGAGGTCCGGGTGCGAGCGGGCCCCGACCTGACGGATGGTCGCCTCGGCATCCTCGTCGCTGCGGGCCAGGAGCGCCGCAGCGAACGCGTAGGCGAGATTCGACCGCCCCGAGCCGGGCGGGCCCGTGATCAGCCAGGAGTGGGTCATCGACGAGTTGCCCGGTTCGGTCGAGGCCGCCGCACGCAGCGACTCGATGGCGTCGGCCTGACCGGTCAGGCCGTCCCAGAACGACGGTGTCGACACGGTCACTCCAGGAGGCCGGCGACTCGGTCGCGGATGAGCGACGCGATCTCCGCCTGCGGCAGAGACGCGTCGACGACCACGAACCGCTCGGGTTCGGACTCGGCCACAGCCAGGTACGCGGCACGGACGCGCGCGTGGAAGTCGGACTTCTCGGACTCGAGCCGGTCGTACTCGGTGCGGGCGCTGTCGAGCCGACGTCGCCCCTCGGCCTCGTCGAGGTCGAGCAGGACGGTGAGGTCGGGGGCCAACCCGTCGACCGCCCATTCGGACAGCGATCGGATCTCGTCTCCGCCGAGGACCCGGCCGGCACCCTGGTAGGCCACCGACGAGTCGATGTACCGGTCTTGCAAGACGACGTCGCCCCGGTCGAGGGCGGGCCGGACCAGCGTCTCGACGTGGTGCGCCCGATCGGCGGCATACAGCAGGGCCTCGGCACGAGGGGCGATGTGACCCCGACGATGCAGGACGATCTCGCGGAGCTCGAGCCCGAGGTCGGTCCCCCCGGGCTCGCGCGTCCGCACGACGGACCTGCCGCTCTCGACGAGCCAGGCCTCGAGCAGACCGGCCTGCGTGGTCTTCCCCGATCCGTCGCCGCCCTCGAGCGTGATGAAGAGGCCCGCCACTACTCGGGCTTCTTCGCAGCTGCCGGCTTCTCGGCCGCAGCGGGCTTCGCCGCAGAGGGCTTCTTCGCAGCAGCGGCCTTGGTCGCGGTCGCCTTGGTCGTGGCGGCCTTGGTCGTGGTCGCCTTGGTGGCGGCCGCGGGCTTCTTCGCGGCCGGCTTCTTGGCAGCCGGCTTCTTGGCGGCGGGCTTCTTGGCCGCCGGCTTCTTCGCAGGCCCCTTGGCGCGTTTGTCGGCGATCAGCTGCACGGCGCGCTCGAAGTCGACCTCCTCGACGGTCTCGCCGCGGGGGATGGTCGCATTGGTCTCGCCGTCGGTGACATAGGGCCCGAAGCGACCGTCTTTGACCTTGATGGGCTTGCCGCTGATCGGATCAGCCTCGAACTCCTTCAGGGCGCTGCTGGCGCGCTTGGCACCGTACTTCGGCTGAGCGTAGAGCTCGATCGCACCGGCCAGGTCGATGTCGAAGATCTGATCCTCGCTGGTGAGCGACCGCGTGTCGGCGCCCTTCTTCAGGTACGGGCCGTAGCGGCCGTTCTGCGCCTGGATCTCCTCGCCGCTCTCCGGGTCGACACCCACGACACGGGGCAGGTCGAGAAGCCGGAGGGCGGTCTCGAGATCGACGGTGTCGACGTCCATGCTCTTGAACAGCGACGAGGTCCGCTCCTTCGGAGCGGCCTTCTTCGCCGGCGCCTTCTTCGGCTTCGCCCCGGTGCCTTCCGTCGCAGCGGGCGCGGGGGCCTCGACGACCTCGCCGGTGGCGGGATCCGCATCGACCTCCTCGGGAGTCCGCTCGGTCACGTAGGGGCCGAAACGGCCGTCTTTCGCGATGACCTCCTTGCCGCTCTCGGGATTGACGCCGAGCACGCGATCGCCGATGACGGGCGCGTCGATCAGCTCGCGAGCCTTCGCGGCGGTCAACTCGTCGGGAGCGAGGTCCTGCGGCACGTTCACCCGACGCGGAGTCTCGGGGTCCGAGCCCGGCGCCTCGAGGTAGGGGCCGTACCGCCCGATGCGGAGGGTGAGCCCCTCGCCGAGCGGTATGGAGTTGATGTCCCGTGCGTCGATGTCGCCGAGGTTGTCGACCACCTTGCGGAGACCACGGTGCTGCTCGTTGCCGAAGTAGAAGCCGTTGAGCCAGTCGACCCGATCGGCGCCGCCCCCGGCGATCAGGTCCAGGTCGTCTTCCATGCTCGCGGTGAAGTCGTACTGGACGAGGTCGCCGAAGTAGTCCTCGAGCAGTCTCACGACCGAGAAGGCGATCCAGTTCGGCACGAGCGCCGTGCCCCGAGGGGTCACGTAACCGCGGTCGACGATGGTCGACATGATCGCGGCGTAGGTCGACGGGCGACCGATGCCCAGCTCTTCGAGCGTCTTGACGAGGCTCGCCTCCGTGTAGCGGGGAGGGGCGCTCGTGTCGTGGCCCTTGGCCTCGACCGCGTCGAGGGCGAGGTTCTGCCCGACCGTCAGGGGCGGGAGCTTGGCGTCGGCTGGCTCGGCCGAGCCGTGGCGGTCCTCGTCGCGTCCCTCTTCATACGCGTTGAGGAACCCGCGGAACGTGATGACGGTTCCCGATGCGGTGAACTCCGCCAGGGTGCCCGCGCCGCTGCGCGGGGTGATCCCCTCGACCGCATCGGGGGTCGTGGCCGCCACGACGACGGACGCCGTGGATCCCTTGGCATCGGCCATCTGCGACGCGACCGTGCGCTTCCAGATGAGGTCGTAGAGCTTCCAGTCGTTGCCGCGGAGGGTGGTCGACATCTCGGACGGCGTGCGGAAGGTGTCGCCCGACGGGCGGATCGCCTCGTGCGCCTCCTGGGCGTTCTTGCTCTTGCCCGTGTAGAGGCGGGGTTTGGCCGGAACGGTCTCGGCACCGTAGAGCTTCGACGCCTGGTTGCGGGCCGCATCGATCGCCTGCTGCGAGAGCGACGGCGAGTCGGTGCGCATGTAGGTGATGTGGCCGTTCTCGTAGAGCGACTGCGCGACGCTCATGGTCTGACGAGCCGAGAAACGCAGTTTCCGCGCCGCCTCCTGCTGCAGGGTCGACGTCGTGAACGGCGCTGCCGGACGACGCGTGTAGGGCTTCGACTCGACGGAGGTGACCTCGATCGTGACGCCGGCGGACTCGAGGGCCCGTGAGAGGGCGAGCGCGGTCGACTCGTCGAGTGAGACGGACTCGTTCTTCAGCTGCCCGCGGTCGTCGTAGTCGCGACCGCTCGCGACGCGTGAGCCGTTGATCCGCACCAGCTTCGACGAGAACGGGACCGACTCGGTCGAGGGCTCGAAGGTCGCGGTGAGGTCCCAGTAGGTGGCGGAGACGAAGGCGAGACGCTCTCGTTCGCGATCGACCACGAGTCGTGTCGCAGCCGACTGGACGCGACCGGCGGAGAGACCGGGGCCGACCTTCCGCCAGAGGACGGGCGACACCTCGAACCCGTAGAGACGGTCGAGGATGCGGCGGGTCTCCTGGGCGTCGACGAGCGCCGTGTCGAGCTCACGGGTGTTCTCCTGCGCCTTCTGGATGGCGTCCTTCGTGATCTCGTGGAAGACCATCCGCTTGACGGGGACCTTGGGCTTGAGCTCCTGCAGCAGGTGCCACGCGATGGCCTCGCCCTCGCGGTCCTCATCAGTCGCGAGGTAGAGCTCGTCGGCCGTCTTCAAGGCGCGTTTCAGATCGGAGACGGTCTTCTTCTTGGCGTCGGACACGACGTAGTAGGGCTCGAAGCCGTTCTCGACGTCGACGGAGAACTTGCCCAGCGAGCCCTTCTTCAGCTCGGGCGGCAGGTTCTTCGGCTCGATGAGGTCGCGGATGTGGCCGACGGATGCGAGGACCTCGTATCCGCTGCCGAGGTACTGGGCGATCGTCTTGGCCTTCGCGGGCGACTCGACGATGACCAGTTTCTTCGTGCCTGGCACGGGACTCCTTGGATTGTGGAACGTAGACGGCCGATCGAGACCGATCGGCGAGGCCGTCGGGGACGACGTCCCCTCCGGCGAGGGCGACGTGGTGGCTGCCGACAGGCACACCATACACACACCGCACGCGCGACTCGCTCACGGCGTCGCCGGTGACCCGACCGCCTCGGCGGGTGGCGGACCCGCCGTCGCGGACGCCGCCACGGGCAGGAGACCGAGTGTGCTCGACACCCTGACGGTGACGATGGATCCGTCCGTCTCGCAGGCCACGAGGGCGGCCCGGTTGGCCTCGGCCGCCCGGCTCGCGGCATCGCAGACGACCCCGGCCGTCAACCCTGAGGCCACGTCGGCGCCCGCCAGGGCCGAGGCGTCGGCGGCCCCCGCCACCCGACTGCGCTCGACCAGGACCCGCGCCGTGCCCGTCACGGCGAGCACCAGCGCGACGATCATCAGCAGCAGTCCCACGGCGACGACGGACGCCGCTCCCCCGTCGTCGCCGGGCAGGAGGCGCGGGTGCGGTGTCGAGGTCATCCGCCGGCCCTCGGGGCGCAGCTCCGACCGGTCAGCTCGAGACCCTCGACGGGCCCGAGTGCCACCACCCGCGTGAGCCGGATGCAGACCAGCTCGCCCTCCGACGACGTGGAGACGCTCGCGCCCGGTGCGAGAGCCGCGAGCGTCGCCGGCACGGCGTCGCCGCCGCCTCGGGCCGTCTGCCGCGCGACCACAGCCGCGGCGTCCGACAGGCGGATGGCCTGCATCCCCGCGCCGGCGCCCACGAGGGCGAGACCGACGACGGACAGGAGCGCTGGCACCACCACGGCGAACTCGGCCGTGACGCTGCCGACGTCGGACGGGAACCGGCTGCGCCCCGGTGCGACGCAGGCCATGTCAGCCCACCGTCAGGGCGGACCGGACGAGATCGGACAGGGTGCCCCGCACCTCGTCCGAACGCATGATGACGACCAGGAGACCGGCGAACCCCACCGCGGCCATGATGACGATCGCGTATTCGGCGGTCGCCGCGCCGTCGTCGGCCGCGAGCAGGCGACGGAGCGGGCCGGCGCGGCGACTGCCGTCCCGGCCGGTGAGGACGGTCGTGTTCCGGGTGTCGAGGGCGGGATGCGGTGTCATGGGGTTCCTTACTCTCTGCAGGACCACTCGGTGTGGCGTGGTCCGAGTCTCCGGCGTCGCCGCGACCGACCGGCGTCGGCACCGGCGACGCTGGGGAACGGTCTCACCAGCTCGCCGTTGTGGAGGAGACGAGCGAGACGACGAGCGGCACGACGGCGACGACCAGGAACGCCGGCAGGACGCAGAGGCCGAGCGGCAGCATGAGGGTCGACCCGAGTCGTGCGGCGGCCGACTGGGAGTCCGCGGCACTGCGGAGTCGCCGTTCACGGGCGGTCGCCCGGAGCAGCTCACCGGCGGGGGCACCGGCCCGGCGCGAGAGATCGAGCACCTCGAGGCAGTCGCGCTCGGCGCCGTCCTCCGCTGCGACCCCGGACCCGTCCGCATCAGCCGACGGGAGCATCTCGAGGGCGGACCGCACGAGCGCGAGCCCCGAGTCCCACGACGCACCGCCCGAGACCGCGACGGCCAGCAGTTCCAGGCGCAGACCGGGGACGGGCCCCTCGGGCGTGGCACCGCGGACGAGTCGTGCGTTCCAGGCCCGAGCGAGGGCCACGAGGCCCGCGCCGACCGCGAGGCAGCCCCAGCCGACGGGCGTGCCGACCAGCACGCCCGCCGTGTCGAAGCCCATGCCCATGGAGAACAGCAGACCCACCGGCGGCAGCGCCAGCACGATGCGCCCCGTCGAGCGAGGCCCGCTCAAGGCGACCTCGACGTCGCGCCGCGCCGCCTCGGCTGCGCGAAGGCCCGCCACGAACGTCCGCAGGCAGTCGGCCAGGGGCGCACCGCTGCGCTCCGCGACGAACCACGCACAGGCGACCTGCCGCCAGTCGAGCTCGTGACGCGGGCCGTCGGGCGCGCGTGCGAAGGGTCGTCCGCCCAGAGCGGCCGCGAGCGCCTCCGAGATCGGCATGCCGGTCACGGCCTCGGTCGCGACGGCGAACGTCACCTCGCGGACGGGCCCCGGAGGCTCCGACTCGGCGATATGCCGCCAGGCCGAGGCCGGGACGACGCCGGCGGACAGCAACACGGCGACGCGCTCGACGACCGTCGAGGCGGGGGTGACGGTGACGAGACGGCGCCGCCGCTCAGGCGGCACGACGCGCGAGCCCCGCCCGAGCCGTCAAGGCGCCGTCCGCATCGAGCACGAGGTGCCCAATCTGGGCGAGACGCCGACCCTCGGCGGTCCGCTCCAGATGGAACACGGCGTCGAACGCGCTGACGGCCTGTCGCGCCAGCGCCGCGGGGCTGAGCCCGGCGACCGCGCCCAGCGCCTCGAGACGGGCGGGGACGTCGGCCAGACCGTTCGCGTGCAGAGTGCCCGCGCCTCCGTCGTGCCCGGTGTTCAGGGCAGACAGCAGATCGCGCACCTCCACTCCACGGCACTCCCCCACCACGAGTCGGTCCGGGCGCATGCGCAGCGCCTCGCGCAGCAGACGGGCGAGATCGACTCCACCGACGCCCTCGAGGTTGGGCTGACGCGTCTCGAGTGAGACGACGTGCGGATGATCGATCCGGAGCTCGGCCACGTCCTCGATGGTCACGATCCGATCGGTCGGATCCGCTTCGGCGAGGAGACTCGACAGGAAAGTGGTCTTCCCCGCCCCGCCCGCCCCTGTGATGAGGATGTTCGCGCGCCGGCCCACGCACCTCCTGACCTCGCTCTCGTCGACGTCGTCGAAGAACCCCTGCGCGGAGAGCCCGTCGAGCGTGAGGGGCGTCCGGCGCGGCAGGCGGATGGAGAGGAGGGTGCCCGCCGTCGACACGGGCGGCAGGACGACATGGACCCTGATGCCGGCGTCGAGGCGCACGTCGACGCAGGGGCTGGCCTCGTCGACGTGTCGACCGCCCGCCGCCACGAGTCGTACCGCGAGATGCCGTGCGATGTCGTCGGACAGGTGGATGCGACCGTCGGGCAGGAGGCCGTGGCCGCGATCCACCCAGGTGCCCCCTCCGCCGTTCACGAAGACGTCGGTCACGCCCGGTTCGTCGATGATCTCGCGCAACGGGCCGAAGGGAGCCCCGCGAGACGAGCCGGGCAGGCTCTGTACCCCGTTCGCGCCCGTTGTACCCCGATGATCGAGACGGCCGCGCGACGCCGCGGGGACGAAGCGCCCCAGGTCGACTCCGCGGGTGACCGACGGGTGATCGACGGGACGCGGCGAGGGGGCGGCAGGGGCGGCCGAGAGGGTGTTCGAGGTCTGGATCGGAGTCATAGCCGGACGCTAGAGGACACGCCACCGGAGCAGACGGTTCGGTGCATCGCCTGGGGACGACGACGCCATGCCGACGATGTGGAGGGGTGATCGCCCTCACCCGCGGAGGGTGATCTCCGGGTTAAACGAAGAGGGGCGGCGCCGATTGGGGGGAACCGGCGCCGCCACCGCAACACGCGATTGGGGGGAATCAACGCATTGCGAGTCGGAACTGAATCCGACTGCGTTAACTGTACCCCAGGATGGGCCCGCCTCGCCACGCGCGACACGTCGATCTTCCGTGATCGGACAGGCCGACCCGGAAAGACCCCGGGGGTAGTCTCGCTTCCTGTGCGGGTCAGCCCGCGCCTCCCGCAACGACGCGAAAGGTCCGACATGGCCGACGGAACCCCGACCCCTCCGAGAGAGGCGTCCACGTTCGCCCCCGACCCGGTGTTCGCCTCGAACGCCGTCGCCACCCGCGATCTGGCCGATCGCGCGCACGCGGACCGGTCGGCCTTCTGGGCCGAGCAGGCCGACGCGTGCGTGACGTGGGGTCGCCGACCGACCGAGACCCTCGACTGGTCCGATCCCCCGTTCGCACGGTGGTTCGCCGACGGCACGCTGAACGTCGCCTACAACTGCCTCGACCGCCACGTCGAGGCCGGCCACGGTGAGCGCGTCGCCCTCCTCTGGGAAGGCGAGCCCGGTGACGCACGCGCGGTCACCTACGCCGAGCTGACGGCCGACGTGAAGCGGGCCGCCAACCTGCTGTCGTCGCTGGGCGTCGGGCCGGGCGACCGGGTGGTCGTCTACCTGCCGCAGATCCCGGAGGCGGTGGTCGCCATGCTCGCGGTCGCCCGGTTGGGCGCGGTGCACTCGGTCGTGTTCGGCGGCTTCAGCGCCGAGAGCCTCCGCGCACGGATCGACGACGCCGAGGCCACGCTGGTGATCACCGCCGACGGCGGGTGGCGGAAGGGCAGCGTCTCGCCCCTCAAACCAGCGGTCGACGCGGCACTGGCGCTCGGCGGGCGGTCGACGGTCGAGAACGTGCTGGTGATCAGGCGGGGCGAGAACGCCGTCGACTGGGTGGAGGGGCGTGACCTCTGGTGGCATGAGGCCCTCGAGGGCGTCGAAGCGGAGCACACCGCCGAGATGTTCGAGGCGGAGCATCCGCTGTTCATCCTCCACACCAGCGGCACGACGGGCAGACCGAAGGGCATCCTCCACACGTCGGGCGGTTACCTGACCCAGGTCGCCTACACGCACAGGAACGTGTTCGACCTCCGCCCCGAGACCGACGTCTACTGGTGCACCGCCGACGTGGGCTGGATCACCGGGCACAGCTACGTCGTCTACGGGCCGCTCGCCAACGGGGCGACACAGGTGCTCTACGAGGGCACACCCGACTCCCCCGGCCCCGGGCGCTGGTGGGATCTCGTCGAGAAGTACGGGGTGACCATCCTCTACACGGCGCCCACGGCCATCCGCGGGTTCATGAAGGCGGGGCGCGAGATCCCACAGGCTCGCGATCTGACGTCGCTGCGCCTCCTCGGATCCGTCGGCGAGCCCATCAACCCCGAGGCGTGGCTCTGGTACCGCGAGGTGATCGGGTCGGGGACGACGCCCATCGTCGACACCTGGTGGCAGACCGAGACGGGCGCGATGATGATCTCGCCCCTGCCCGGAGTGACGACGACGAAGCCCGGCGCCGCCCAGACCCCCGTGCCCGGCATCGTCGTCGACGTCGTCGACGACCAGGGCGTGCCGGTGGCGAACGGCGAGAGCGGCCTCCTCGTGGTCACGGAGCCCTGGCCGTCGATGCTCCGCGGCATCTGGGGCGACCGCGACCGATACGTCGAGACCTACTGGGGCCGCTTCGGCGACCGCTACTTCGCCGGAGACGGCGCCCGACGCGACGACGACGGCGACATCTGGCTGCTCGGCCGCGTCGACGATGTCATGAACGTCTCGGGGCATCGCCTGTCGACCGCCGAGATCGAGTCGGCGCTGGTGTCGAATCCGCTCGTCGCCGAATCCGCCGTCGTCGGAGCCGCCGACGAGACCACGGGCCAGGCCGTCGTCGCGTTCGTAGTTCTCCGCGACAAGAAGAGGCGGAGCGTGACCCCCGAGGAGGCGGTGGCCCGGTTGCGAGCGCACGTCGCCGACCGCATCGGCGCCATCGCCCGCCCGCGCACGATCGTGCTGGTCGACGAACTGCCGAAGACCCGCTCGGGCAAGATCATGCGACGACTCCTGCGCGACGTCGCCGAAGGACGCGAGGTCGGCGACACCACGACGCTCGCGGACTCGGCGGTGATGGGGGTCATCACCGCCGAGATGCGCTGAGCCGCAGGGTCAGGCCAGGGGGCGGACCTCGAGGACGATCTCGACCTCGACGGGCGAGTCGAGAGGGAGGACGGCCACGCCGACCGCGCTGCGGGCGTGGATGCCCGCGTCGCCGAACACCCGGCCGAGGAGCTCGGACGCGCCGTTGATCACACCGGGCTGACCGCTGAACGCCGGGTCGGAGGCGACGAAGCCCGTCACCTTGACGACGCGCACGACGTCGTCGAGCGAATCGAGCACGGAGGCGGCCGCCGCGAGGGCGTTCAGTGCGGACGTGGCCGCGTACTCCTTGGCCGCGGCGGGGTCGACCAGACCATCGCCCTCACCGACCTTGCCCGTCGCGGGCAGAGCGCCGTCGACGAAGGGCAGCTGACCCGCCGTGTAGACGTACGAGCCGGTGCGCACGGCGGGGACGTAGGCGCCTGCGGGCGTCGCGACCGCGGGGAGAGCGAGCCCCAACTCGGCCAGACGGGCGGCGACGTCGGCCATCAGTCGTCCTGCTTCTGACGCTTGAACCAGGCGACCGGGCCGCCCTCGGGCCCCTGCGTCACCTGCACGAGCTCCCAGCCGTCACTCCCCCAGTTGTTCAGGATCGCGGTGCTGTTGTGCACCATCAGCGGCGTCGTCATGTACTCCCAAAGGACCATTTGTCGTTCCGTTCAGCTTGGTTTTCCGGGTTGTCACTTACCCTGATCTTATGTCTGACCCAAAATCGAAGCCGACGTCCGTCGTCGGCGCGCTCTTCGGCTTCGTCGGCTTCAGCGTCCTGGCCGGTCTGCTCGTCACCATCGGTGTGACACCCGCCATCGCCGTCGCCGGCATGACCGCATCCAGCTCCATCGGCGTCTTCGAGTCGATCCCCGAGTACATCGAGATCGGAAAGCTGCAGCAGCGCAACGTGCTGTACGGCAAGCAGAACGGTCAAGACGTCCCCTTCGCGACGCTCTACGCGCAGAACCGCGTCGCTCTGAAGTGGGAAGAGGTCTCCCCCAATCTCAAGAACGCCGTCGTCGCCGGTGAGGACCGCCGCTTCTACGAGCACGGCGGTGTCGACCTGACGTCGTTGGTCCGAGCCGGAGTCGGCTCACTCGCCGGCGGGCTCGGAGAGAGCGGTGGCGGCTCGACCCTGACGATGCAGCTGGTGCGGAACATCCGCCTGGCCGAGGCGCAGGGTCTCACCGGCGACGAGCAGGCCAAGGCCATCAAGGAGGCCAAAGAGGTCAGCATCGACCGCAAGCTGCAGGAGATGAAGTTCGCCATCGGGCTCGAGAAGAAGTACAGCAAGGACGACATCCTCCTCGCGTACCTGAACATCGCGTACTTCGGCGACCAGGCGTACGGCGTCCAGGCGGCCTCGCAGCACTACTACAACAAGGCGGCGTCCGACCTGACGGCGACCGAGGCGGCCAGCCTCATCGCCATGGTGCAGTACCCCGAGAAGCGCAACCTCGGCACGCCCGACAACTACCAGGGCAACGTCGATCGCCGCAACGTCATCCTCGCCAGCATGCTCGGCGAGAAGTACATCGATCAGGAGACCTACGACGCAGCTGTCGTGGCGAACCCCGCCGACTACGTCAAGCTGACCACCCCGTCGCAGGGCTGCACCGCGGTCACCGCAGCAGGTGCGCAGCAGTTCTGCGACTACGTCAAGAAGAGCATCAAGGACATCCCCTCCCTCGGTGCCGACGCGGAAGAGCGCGAGGCCAACTGGAGCACCGGCGGCTACAAGGTCTACACGACCATCAATCTCGACCTGACCGCGAGCGCCCGCGCCCAGATCGACCGCTACGCACCTCCGACCGAGTCCGCGCTCATCCTCGGCAGCGCCGTCAACTCGGTCGAGGCCGGCACCGGTCGGGTCATCGTCATGGCCCAGAACCGCAACCTCAACGAGGACCCCGAGGTGACCGACCCGAACGTCACGGCCATCAACTACAGCACCGACAAGCCGTACGGCGGTTCGGGCGGGTTCCAGACCGGTTCGACCTACAAGCCGTTCACGCTCATCGACTGGCTGCAGAACGGCCACGGCCTGAGCGAGTCGGTCAACGGCAGGCCGCGTCCGTTCACCCCCATGACCTTCGGGGGAGAATCGCTCAGCACTGTCAGCTCGGACTTCCCGCAGGGGTTCGCACCGAAGAACGACGACGGGCGCAATCCGGGCTACGTGACCGCACAGCGCGCCACCGCGCTGTCGATCAACACCGCGTACGCCGCGATGGCCCAGAAGCTCGACCTGCGCGACATCCGGGACGTGGCCACCTCGCTCGGTGTGCACCGTGCCGATGGCACGGAGCTCCAGTACCAGAACCCCTCGTCGTTCCTCGGGACAAACGAGATCGCTCCGCTCACGATGGCGGCCGCCTACGCCGGCATCGCCGCCGGCGGCAAGTACTGCAAGCCGATCATCGTCGACCAGATCGTCGACGCCGACGGCCAGAAGATCGGCGGTCAGCCGCAGGAGTGCAACCAGGCGCTCGACCCCGAGATCGCCGCGGCCACCATCCAGGGCATGTCGCAGCTCTGGTCGAACGGCGGCACCGGCGTCGGAGGACTCCCCTACGACGGCTACCCCGAGATCGGCAAGACGGGCACCACGACCGAGAAGGACCAGATCTGGTTGATCGGCTCGACGAGCAAGCTCGCCACGGCCGTGTGGATGGGCAACGTCAAGGGCAAGGTCAGTCTCCGGTCGGCCTACTCGCCTGCGACCGGGACGACCTACGCCAACGCGCGTGCCGGTTTCTTCCGTGACGTGCAGACGGTCAACAACACCGTCTACCCCGGCACCGCGTTCCCGGTGGCGGATCCGTCGGTCGTCCGCGGCACCTCCTCCCTCAGCGTCCCCGACGTGACGGGGAAGACGGCCGAAGAGGCCGCCACCAGCCTGCGGGCTCTCGGACTCTCGTACGTCGACGGTGGTCGCCAGAAGTCCGAACAGCCCCTGGGCACCGTGACGACGACCAGCCCCAGCGCCGGTTCGCGCGTCTCGTCCGGCACCTCCGTGACGGTCTACACGAGCGACGGCGGCAACGCGGTCACGGTCCCCGACGTGGTCGGCGACTCGTTCGACGACGCGGTGTCCGCGCTCGCGGGCACGGGCTTCGAGGCGGCCAACGTCTCGGTGGCCGGGTACGTGAAGGGCTCGGCCGACAACGTCTGCCAGGTGGTCGCCTCCGACCCGGCCGCCGGCTCCACCGTCGACCGGACCGGCCCGGTGCGTCTGCAGCTCTACGGCGATGCCGAGGGCAAGGACCCCGGGAACTGCACATGAGTCCACTGAGTCCTGCACGGACGACGGCCGCGACCGCGATGGTGGGCGCGGCCGTCGGCCTGGGCGCCTTCGCCTGGGGTTCGCTCGTCGAACGCAACCGGTTCACGGTGCGGCACGAGGTGCTGCCCATCCTCGAGGCCGGTTCGCGCAGTCTCACGATCCTGCACCTCAGCGATCTCCACCTCGCGCCCTGGCAGACCGAGAAGCAGGAGTGGGTGCGGGGTCTCTCGGTCTACGAGCCCGATCTCATCGTCAACACAGGCGACAACATCGGGCATGTGGACGCCCACGAGGCCCTCGAGTACACGCTCGAGCCGTTCCGGGACGTCGCGGGCGTCTTCGTCCACGGGTCGAACGACTACTTCGCCCCCACACCGAAGAACCCCCTCGCGTACTTCGGCGGACCCAGCAAGGCCCACCGCACCCCCACGCCGCTCGACATCGCCCGCATGGAGTCGTTCTTCACCGGTCTCGGCTGGCTCGACCTCAACAACACGGCCAGAGCGATCGAGGTCCGTGGGTCAAGACTCGAGTTCTTCGGCGTCAACGACGCGCACCGAGGGTGGGATCGTCTCGATCGCCTCCCTGGCGCCCTGGACGATCTGCGAGAGAACGTCGGCTGGCAGGACGACCGCGGCGGGCCCGAGCCGGTGAGCATCGCGCTGACCCATGCGCCCTATCAGCGGGTGCTGAACTCGTTCGTCACCAACGGGGCCGACGTCGTCTTCGGCGGGCACACCCACGGCGGCCAGGTCCGTGTGCCCGGCTACGGTGCGCTCGTCACGAATTGCGACATCCCCCGCAGCAAGGTCAGCGGCCTCAGCACGTGGAGCCACGCACGACGGACGGCTCACCTCGAGATCTCCGCCGGTCTCGGGACCTCTATCTACGCCCCCGTCCGGTTCGACTGCCGTCCGGAGGCTGTCGTCGTCACCCTCACGGCCTGACATGCGGGCCGCCGGTGTCGACGGCATCGTCGGTCATGACCCACGCGATTCGTTTGCTACCATGGTCAGGTTGCTCCGGTCGCAGAACATCGCGGCCAGTCATATCGGGGTGTGGCGCAGCTTGGTAGCGCGCCTCGTTCGGGACGAGGAGGTCGTGGGTTCGAATCCCGCTACCCCGACGATGTGATCAGTTCCACCTCGAAGACGCCCGCCGCTCTGTCACGACAGAGAGGCGGGCGTCTTCTCGTCTCCCCAGTGGCGCGGGCCGTCGACCCGGCCACGTGCCGTGCCGTGCCGTGCCGCTCGACGATCTCGCCGACGACGGGCGCTAGGGTGATCCGGTGAATGCAGTGATCCGGTTGGCCCGAGCCAACCCCTCAGCCCTTCGATTCCTCGTGGTCGGCGGCATCGGGTTCGTCATCACCATGGTGATCAACTACGGCCTGAAGCTCTTCGTCATCCCCCAGCACCCCGTGACGGCCCTCGCACTGGGCATCATCGTCGCGACCGTCGTGTCGTACTGGATGAACAAGAAGTGGTCGTTCGACGACCGCGGCGACCGCCACACCGCGCACGAGATGCTGCTGTTCGTCGTCGTCAGCGTCATCGGCGTCGGCCTCAACTCGGCCCCGCTCTACCTCTCCCGCTACGGCCTCGGTCTCGAGGTCCCCAACGTGTCGTTCGCCACGCAGGAGGTGGCGGACTTCATCAGCGGCCCGATCATCGGCACGCTCATCGCCATGGTGTTCCGCTACTGGGCCATGAACAAGTGGGTGTTCCCGAAGGGCGCCGAGCTGGCGGACGTGATCTCCCCCACGTCGCCTACGGCGGTCGTGTCGACGGCAGGTCGACGATGACCGCCGCCGACGGAACCGGGGCCGCTCCCTCCGTCCTGGTCATCATCCCGACGTACGACGAGGCCGAGAACATCGGTCGCGCGGTCGCGAAGCTGCGCGAGGCGGTGCCCGCTGCGCACATCCTGATCGCCGACGATGCCAGCCCTGACGGGACGGGCGACATCGCCGACGGCATCGCCGCGTCCGACGGCAACGTGCACGTCCTCCACCGTCGGTCGAAGGACGGCCTCGGGGCCGCCTACATCGAGGCGTTCGGTTGGGGCATGGCCCGCGGGTACGACGTCCTCGTCGAGTTCGACGCCGACGGAAGCCACCCCGCCGAGACCCTGCCGGAGATGCTCGACGCGCTGCGACGGCTGCCGGCCCCCGGGCTCGTCATCGGCTCACGATGGATCAAGGGCGGGTCGGTCGTCAACTGGCCGCTGCGTCGCGAGCTGCTGAGCCGCGGCGGCAACCTCTACTCGCGCATCGCGCTCGGAATCCGGGTCCACGACGCCACGGCGGGATTCCGGGCGTACAGCACTCCCGTGCTGGCCGGCATGCGGCTCGAAGAGGTCGAGTCACGGGGCTACTTCTTCCAGGTGGACATGACCCTCCGCACCATCGACGCCGGTCACCCCATCGCCGAGGTGCCCATTGTCTTCCGTGAACGCGAGGCGGGTGTCTCGAAGATGAACGGCGACATCGTGACCGAGGCCATGGCCAAGGTGACACGCTGGGGCGCAGCCCGATGGTGGCGCCGCCTCACCCGCCGCCCTCTGCGCCGCTGAGAGCCGCTCAGAGCCGCTGAGAGCCGCTCAGGCGCTCAGTCGGCCGCCGCTCTCGGCGAGGTAGCACGCGCCGCAGAGCGACTCGTAGGTGACCTCGTGGCCGTCGATGGCCACCTGGTCACCGTCGAAGACGAAGCGCCCGTCGATCGTCCGGGCGTTGAAGACCGCCTTGCGACCGCACCGGCAGATGGTCTTCAGCTCTTCGAGCGAGTGCGCCACCTCGAGCAGACGACGACTGCCCGGGAACGCCGTCGTGCGGAAGTCCGTCCGGATGCCGTAGGCCAGCACCGGCACGCCCTCGAGGATGGCGATGCGGAGCAGGTCGTCGACCTGAGCCGGCTCCAGGAACTGGACCTCGTCGACCAGCAGACAGGCGATGTCGCTGCCGGTCGCCTCGCGGACCCGCGCCCGCTCGGCGCAGAAGACGTCGAGGACGTCGTCGCCGGGCGCGAACGCGACGTCCGCCGTGCGGCTGACCCCGAGTCGCGAGACGATCTGATCGTCGCCCTTGGTGTCGACGCGCGGTTTGGCGAGCACGACCCGCTGCCCGCGCTCTTCGTAGTTGTACGCGGCCTGCAGCAGGGCGGTGCTCTTGCCGCTGTTCATCGCCCCGTAGCGGAAGTAGAGCTTCGCCACTACTGCAGGTAGCCGTCTTCGGCGGCGCGGCGGATCAGCTCGGACTTCTTGCTCGCCGGTCGGTTCGCCTTCGCGTACTTCTCGCGGACCCGGCGCAGATAGGTCTTCGCCGTCTCGTACTGGACGTTCATCTGCTGCGCGACCTCGTTCGTGCTGAACCCCGACACGTAGAGGCGGAACGCCTCGGACTCGCCGGCGCTGAGCTTCGGTCGACTCTGGTTCGTGGCCCCGACGGGCAGCGGCCGCCAGTCGCGCTGCGGCGAGGCGTCGCGGGCGACGCCCATGACCTGCCGAGCGGCGTCCATCACCTCGCGCATCGGCAACGACTTCGAGAGGAACGCCGAGGCCCCTGCCTCGAGCGCGCGCTCACGCGATTCGCGGGTGTCGAGACTCGACAGCACGATGACCTTCGCACCCGCGGCACGGCAGGTGCGCACCCGGGCCTCGATCGACACGGGCTCTTTCAGCTGGAAGTCGAGGAAGACGAGATCGGTGGGGAAGTTGTCGCTGTGGACCAGCTGCAGCCAGGTGTGCGCCGTCAGCACGAGGTCGAAGTCGAATGCGTTGACGTTGATCCAGCTCGAGAGGCTGTCGAGCAGCACCTCGTGGTCGTCGAGGATCGCGAGGCGGACCCGCCGCGTCGACGGGTCGCCGCCCGCGGGGCCGACGGTGTTCCACGACGGGGCCGCCGCGGGTCGCGAGTAGCCGGGGCGGTGCGACGAGCGGTCGCTCGACTCAGTGCTGGTCATAAGAAAACCTTAGTGTCAGGAGGGGAGGGCTCAGATCGACCACGAGGTCGTCGTAGACGACGCGGACGACGGCGAAGTAGGGGGCGAGCCGGTTGCGGACGGCGAGGTCGGGCGCCCGGGTGGCGACGGTCAGACGGATGTCGACCCGCGCCTCCTCGGCTCGCACCGCGATGCGCACATCGGACGCGTCGACGACACCGGTGTCGGCGAACGCCACGAGGAGGGCGCGGAGGGCGGTCCGGTGGTCGTCGGCCATCTCGCCGGCCAGGTGCTCGGGGTCGTCGACGACTCCCCCCACCGCGACCGCCGGCGCCGTGAGGAGCTGCTCGAGCCAGCTGCGGTCCGCTTCGGCCACCATCGTCCCGCGCAGCGTCTCGGCGATGGCGCGAGCGCGCCGGCTGTCGTCAGCGGTCACCTCGCCGGCCTCGATCAACCCCGTGAAGAACGGCACGACGTCGCGGTTGAGGATGGTCACGCGGTCCTGCTGCACCGACCGGGCGATGCCGGCCCGCAGATCGGCGGTGCCAGCCCGACGATACGAGGAGGCGCGCTCGACCCAGTGGTCGACCAGCGTCACGAAGGTGGCCGAGAACGTCGCCCCGGCCGACGTGAGCGCGAGCACGGGCGTCACCGCCACGACGACGTAGAGGACCGCCGGGAGACCCGCGGCGAACGAGGGGCTCTCGACGACCACCACGATGCCGATCACCGACGCCAGGATCAGGCCCGCGATCCCGATCTCGCGTCCGGGCCGGTACGGCGCCAGGCCGAGGATCAGCACGCCGACCGAGACTGATGTCCAGTCGTCTCGGACCATCTCGTTGTGGCCCGCCGTCGAGACGACCGAGAGCACGACCACCGCCGCGAGCAGCACGACCATCACCACGACGTGAGGTCTCCGGAACGGCGCACGCGCGGGCCGGGACCCGTGCACCAGCACCGTCGCGGCCGCCGCCAGAGCGCCGAGCGCGGCGATGGCTGCGGGCCACGAGGCGACGTCGGCACGGACGACGACCGTCACCACGACGGCGTAGAGGACGGCGGCCAGCCCCGCGATGACGGTCAGGGGGCCGGCGCTGAGCGCACCGAGCGGGTCGACCTGCTGCGGCGTCCGCTCGCGGCGGCTCACGCCGCCCCTCCGGCGATGGTCCGCCCGGCGCCGGGAGCGCCGTCGACCGGGCCGCCATCGGCAGTGCCGCCATCGACCGGGCCGTCACCGGCAGTGTCGTCACCGGCACGGCCATCACCGGCATGATCGCGCGCGTCGGTTCCCGACACGGCACCGGTGTCGGCGGACGTGCCTGTCGGCACCCGGATGACGACGCTCGTGCCGCTGCCCACGGACGACCAGATCTGCACCTCGCCGCCGACCCGCTCCATCCGCGCCTGCACGGAGTTCTTGAGCCCGAGACGGTCGGCGCCGGTGCCCTCGACGTCGAAGCCGACCCCGTCGTCGATCACCATGACGGAGACGTCGTCCGCGTCGCCGTAGACCACGACCTCGGCCCGGGTCGTCCCGCTGTGCTTCTCGACGTTCGCCAGGCACTGCGCGACGGCGAGCCCGAGGGCCTGCGCCTGATCGGCGCTCAGCCGGGCCACGGCGGTCACGTCGCCGGTCACGCCGATCTCGAGCCCGGCCTCGCGGGCGGACTCGACGGCGAAGGCGAGCTCGCTCCGGTGCCAGTCCCGGGGCATGCCGTCGGACGCCCGACCGGCCAGCCACTCCTGCCCGACGAGCGTCTCGATGTCGGCGGACATCGATTTCGCGATCCGCGGAGCGAGCGGCCCGGGAGGGGCGGAGGCGACGGCCGCGAGATGACTCAGGACGGTGTCGTGCAGCAGGGCGGCGGCCTGCTGCTCGATGTCGTGGCGGATGCCCTGCAGCTGCTGGTCGAGAGCGGCCCGGTGCAGACTGGGCTGCGCGCGCCGGGCACGGTCTCGGGCGATCACACCCCAGCCGACGGTGACGACGACCAGCAGATAGGTCAGGGCCGTCGCGACGTCGAACTGCGAGGTCTCACCCGTCTGCCACGTGGCGGCCAGGGTCGCCACCTCGCCGAGGACGACCGCGATCGTGGCCCAGACGAGACCGAGCCGCGGCTGGCGGCCGCTGCCCGCCACCAGGATGAGGGCGATCTTGGGCAGCGAGAGCGAGAAGGCGTCGGACGTCCGCACGGCCGGTATCTGGGCCAGGATCGTGACGGCGTACCAGTACGTCGCCGCCGAGCCGATGGCGAGGAAGGCGGCCATGGCCGACGCCGTGCGTCGACGCTGGAGGACGACGCTCATCGCGATGAGGGTGCAGATCGCGACCAGGGCGGGCCAGAGGATGTACCCGGGGCCGGTCGCCTGACTGATGACGAGCACGAGCGACGCGCTGGCGAGCACCACGCAGGCCATGACGTAGCAGGCTCGGGCGACTGCGCGACCGGTGCTCTGCGGAGCCAGGTGAGCCGGGAGGCCGAGCAGCATGCGGCCTCCTTCTCGTCGACGGGCTGACTGAAGAAGTATGCCTGAACATGGACTTCTTCTGTACCCCGTTATCGAGGGGTGTCCCCGGGTATCGCCCGGAACACGCCTGTTTTGTGCCCCGACCGGGCACGGATGTCAGAACAGCCGAGGATGCGCGGTGCGAGCTCCGCCCGGCAGCTCGGCCGCGAGGAGGGCGCGCGACCCTGCGATCGCCTCCGCCCGGTCGCCCAGGGCGTCGTGCACGCGGGAGCGGGTCGACCCGGTCGACGGGTCGGTGCGCCCGCGTTCGAGGCCGTACTCGGCCAGCAGGGGCCGCAGCCGTGCGGCCAGCCACTTGCGGTACCCCGTCGGCGCATAGGTGCCCCGCGAGTAGAGGTCGGTGTACCGGTCGAGCACCTCGGGATGCTCGCGGCCGAGCCAGGCGAAGAACCACTCTTTGACACCGGGCTTCAGGTGGAGGGCGCTGTACATGACGCTGGTGGCCCCCGAGTCGCGGACCGCCGACAGCGCTGCGCGCAGATGGTCGACGCCGTCGGTCAGATGCGGCAGCACGGGCATCATGAAGACCGACACGTCGAGGCCGAGGTCGCGTGCCGCGCGGACGGTGGCGAGCCGTGCGGCCGTCGTGGGGGTGCCGGGTTCGAGGGACTGCTGGAGCTCGTCGTCGTAGATCGCGATGGACATCGAGATGTCGACGGGCACCTGCTGCGCCGCCTCGGCCAGCAACGGGAGGTCGCGACGCAGGAGCGTGCCCTTCGTCAGGATGCTGAACGGCGTGCCCGACTCGGCCAGGGCCGCGATGATGCCGGGCATCAGGCGGTACCGACCCTCGGCTCGCTGGTACGGATCGGTGTTCGTGCCCAGGGCGACGGGGGCGTGCTGCCACGACGGCCGCCTGAGCTCTCTGGACAGCACCTCGGCGATGTTGACCTTCACCACGATCTGGCGGTCGAAGTCGTCGCCGCCGTCGAGATCGAGGTACTCGTGCGTCGGTCGGGCGAAGCAGTAGACGCAGGCGTGACTGCACCCGCGGTAGGGGTTGATCGTCCAGCCGAAGGGCAGAGTCGAATCGCCGCCCGGCACCCGGTTCAGCGCGCTCTTCGCCAGGATCTCGTGGAACGTGATGCCGTCGAACTCGGGCGTCGTGACCGAACGGACGACCGACGACAGTCGCACGAGCGGCGGCGACGCGTCGTCTCTCTCGACGTCGACACCCTGACCGCTCCACCGCATGCGATCAGTCGAACACATGTTCGAACAGGAGTCAAGCCGACCCCGTCGACCCGATCAGGCGTGGATGTTCAACGCCTCGGCGGTGGCCCCCAGGGTCGCCGCCGCCTTCGCCTCGTCGGTCGCGAGCGGCGTGCCGTAGGTGGGTACCATGCGACGGAGGGTCGGCTGCCACGCCGACATCCGCGACGGGAAGCAGCGTTCGAGGACGTCGAGCATGATGGGCACGGCCGTCGAGGCGCCGGGCGAGGCGCCGAGCAGCCCCGCGATCGAGCCGTCGGCCGCCGAGACGACCTCGGTGCCGAACTGGAGCACCCCGCCCTTCTTCGCATCCTTCTTGATGACCTGGACGCGCTGACCGGCGGTGATGCGGTACCAGTCCTTCGGGTCGGCATCGGGCACGAACTCGCGGAGCGCCTCGAACTTCGTGCTCTTGCTCGCGGCCAGCTGACCGACCAGGTACTTCACCAGCGAGAGGTTCGCGAGCCCGGCACGGATCATCGGGTAGAGATTGTGCGGCCGGATCGAGGCGAAGAGATCGAACCACGACCCGCTCTTCAAGAACTTGGGGCTGAACCCGGCGTACGGGCCGAACATGAGGCTGGCCTGCCCGTCGACGACCCGGGTGTCGAGGTGCGGGACGGACATCGGCGGCGAGCCCACGGCGGCCTTGCCGTAGACCTTCGCCTGATGCCTGGCCACGATCGCCGGGTCGTCCGTGCGCAGGAACTCCCCGCTGACCGGGAACCCGCCGAACCCCTCGATCTCGCGGATGCCCGACTTCTGCAGGAGGTTGAGGGCTCCCCCGCCGGCTCCGACGAAGACGAACGCCGCCTCGATCTCGAACGCGGCACCCGACTTCGGGCGGACCGAGATCGTCCACCCGCCGCCGGCGCGGCGCTTCAGACCGGTCACCCGGTGCCCCAGGCGGAGCCGGGCACCGGAGGACTGCAGGTCGGAGACGAGGAGGCGCGTGAGGCTCCCGAAGTCGACGTCCGTCCCCGCGGCGATCCGGGTCGCTGCGATCGGCTGCCCGAGGGGCCGCCCGGAGGCGAGCAGCGGCGCCCACTCGGCGATGCGCTCGCGGTCGGTGCTGAACTCGAGCCCCTGGAACAGCGGGTGGTCGCGGAGAGCCTCGAAGCGCTTGCGGAGGTACTCGACGTTCTTCTCGCCCCAGACGAAGCTCATGTGCGGACTCGAGTTGATGAACGCCTCGGGCTCGGGCAGGGCGCCCTCGGCGACGAGGAACGACCAGAACTGCCGCGAGACCTGGAACTGCTCGTTGACCTTGACGGCGCTGCTGGTCTCGATGGACCCGTCGGCCCGCTCGGGCGTGTAGTTCAGCTCGCACAGGGCGGAGTGCCCTGTGCCCGCGTTGTTCCAGGGGTTGCTCGATTCGAGGGCGACGTCGTCGAGTGCCTCGATGATATGGATGGACCAGTCGGGCTCGAGCTGCTTGATCATGGCGCCGAGGGTGGCGCTCATGACGCCCCCACCGATGAGGGCTACGTCGACGGGCTTCTTCGCATCGTTCACGAGCGCCAGTCTAGGCCCCGGGCCTCGCGGGCCCGCCGGGCGCCCGGGCGGGGTGTCTCGATGTCGAGACAGCGACCCGCCCGGTCAGACTCCGACGGTGGTGGTGCGCTCGGCCGCGACGATCTCGGCGATCTGAACCGCGTTGAGCGCCGCGCCCTTGCGCAGGTTGTCGTTGCTGATGAAGAGCGCCAGCCCGCGGTCGCCGGGCACGCCCTCGTCCTGACGGATCCGCCCGACGTAGCTCGGGTCGGTGCCGGCCGCCTCGAGCGGCGTCGGGACGTCGGTCAGCACGACCCCGGGCGCGTCGGCGAGCAGCTCCTTGGCGCGGGCGGCGGTCAGCGCGGACGAGAACTCGGCGTTGATCGACAGCGAGTGCCCGGTCAGGACGGGCACGCGCACGCAGGTGCCGCTGACTCGCAGATCGGGTCGCTCGAGGATCTTGCGGCTCTCGTTGCGCAGCTTCTTCTCCTCGTCGGTCTCGTCGAGACCGTCGTCGACGATGCTGCCCGCGAGGGGGATCACGTCGAAGGCGATCGGTCGGACGTACACCTCGGGGGCGGGCATCGTCACGGCCGAGCCGTCGTGCACGAGCCCCGCGGCGTCCTGCTCGAGAGCGGCCCGCGCCTGACCGAGGAGCTCGTCGGCGCCCTTGAGCCCACTGCCCGAGACCGCCTGGTAGGTGCTGACGATCAGTCGCTCGAGACCGGCCTCGGTGTCGAGCACCTTGAGCACGGGCATGGCGGCCATGGTGGTGCAGTTCGGGTTCGCGACGATGCCCTTGACGGCCTGGCCGATCGCGTGCGGGTTGACCTCGCTGACGACGAGCGGCACCTCGGGGTCCATCCGCCAGGCGCTCGAGTTGTCGATGACCAGCGCGCCGGCCGCGGCGAAACGCGGTGCGTGCGCCCGCGAGCCGGTGGCGCCGGCCGAGAAGAGGGCGATGTCGAGACCGGTCGGGTCGGCGGTCTCGATGTCCTCGACGACGATGTCGGCACCGCGGAACGGCAGTGTGGTGCCGGCGGAGCGCGCCGTCGCGAAGAACCGGATCTCGGCGAGCGGGAAGTCGCGCTCGTCGAGCAGTCGTCGCATGACCTTGCCGACCTGACCGGTCGCGCCGACCACGCCGACGCGCAGACCTTCAGCCATCGTCTTCTCCTGGGGTGTCTCGGTGGTGCGGTGGGTGTTCACGGGGCAGGAGGCGCGGTGCGGGCCGCGCCGCGCCTCCTCGGTGTTCTGCTGGTCGCGTCAGCGGCCGGTGCCGGCGTGGACCACGGCCTCGACGTCGCCGTCGAGTCCGAACGCCGTGTGCACGACGCGGAGGGCGTCGTTGAGGGTGTCGGCCCGGGTGACCACCGAGATGCGGATCTCGCTGGTCGAGATCATCTCGATGTTGATGCCCGCCTCGAACAGCGCGGTGAACAGCTGCGCCGAGACACCGGCGTTGGTGCGCATGCCGGCGCCGACGAGGGCGAGCTTGCCGATCTGATCGTCGTACTGCAGCGACTCGAAGCCGCTCTCGGCGCGCTCGGACTCGAGCGCCTGGAGCACGACGGCGCCCTCGGACTTCGGGAGCGTGAAGGAGATGTCGGTGCGACTCGTCGAGGCGGCCGAGATGTTCTGCACGATCATGTCGATGTTCGCACCGGTCTTGGCGACGGTGCGGAAGATCTGCGCCGCCTTGCCGGGCACGTCGGGGACTCCGACGACGGTGATCTTGCCCTCGCTGAGGTCACCGGCGACACCGCTGATGATGGGCTCTTCCACGTTCTCTCCCTCTTTCGGGTTGACGACCAGGGTTCCCTCGTTGTTGTTGAACGACGAGCGGACGTGCAGGGTGACGCCGTGGCGCCTGGCGTACTCGACGGCACGGATGTAGAGCACCTTCGACCCCGCCGCGGCGAGTTCGAGCATCTCCTCGCTCGTGACCCGGTCGAGCTTGCGCGCCTTGGGGACGACACGGGGGTCGGCCGTGAAGATGCCGTCGACGTCGGTGTAGATCTCGCAGACGTCGGCGTCGAGGGCGGCGGCCAGCGCCACCGCGGTGGTGTCGGACCCGCCGCGGCCGAGGGTGGTGATGTCGCCCGTGGTGCGGTTGAAGCCCTGGAACCCGGCCACGATGGCGATGTAGCCGGCGTCGAGGGCGTCGCGGATCCGCTTCGGGGTCACGTCGACGATGCGGGCCTTGCCGTGCTGGGCGTCGGTGATCATGCCGGCCTGGCTGCCCGTGTACGAGCGCGCCTCGACGCCGAGGCTGCGGATCGCCATGGCGAGCAGCGCCATGCTGATGCGCTCGCCCGCGGTGAGCAGCATGTCGAGTTCGCGCCCCCCGGGGATCGGGCTGACCTCGTTGGCCAGGTCGAGCAGCTCGTCGGTCGTGTCGCCCATCGCGCTGACCGCCACGACGACGTCGTTACCGGCCTTGCGGGTCTCGACGATGCGTTTCGCGACGCGCTTGATGCTCTCGGCGTCGGCGACGGACGACCCGCCGAATTTCTGCACGATCAAGCTCACGGTGACTCCAGAAGAGGGAACGGCGCGTCGCATCGACGTCGCGCCTGCGTCCGCCGATTCTATTCGGTGCAGCGGGCGTGTGACGCACGGTCGACCCGGGGTCGGAACGGACCGGGCGGGCCGACCTCCGCTCCCCTACGGTTGACGCATGCCCGACGCCTCAGCAGAAGCCCGCCAGACCACCAGCAGGGTGCAGAACAGCCGCCCCCTGAAGACCCTCGCGCGGGTCGGCTTCGGCATGAACGGCGTGCTGCACATCCTCATCGGGGTGATCGCCCTGCGGATCGCCTTCGGGGGCGGTGGCGAGGCCGACCAGGGAGGCGCGCTCGGGGAGCTCGCATCGCGCCCGGCGGGCATGGCCCTGCTCTGGGTGATCGTCGTCGGGCTGTGGGCTCTGGGTCTCTTCCAGGTCCTGGAGGCCGCTCTCGTCCGGGGGACGGACAAGGAGGACTGGGCCGCTCGGGTCAAGGAGGGCGGCAAGGGCGTCGCCTACCTCGCGGTCGGCTTCACGGCGTTCACGTTCGCCCGGGGCGGATCGAGCGACAGCTCGGATCAGACGGAGTCGCTGAGCGCCCGACTGCTGGCGACTCCGGGCGGCGTCGTGCTGCTCGTCGTGGTGGCCCTGATCGTGGTCGGCATCGGCGGGTACATGGTCGTGAAGGGGATCCGGCAGAAGTTCCGGGAGGACCTCGTCGTGCCGTCGGGCCCGTCGGGTCGGGTCACGATCGCCCTCGGCATCGTGGGCTACGTCGCCAAGGGGATCGCGCTCGTCGTCGTCGGCGTCCTCTTCGGGGTGGCTGCCGTGCAGGCGGATCCCGACGAGGCGTCCGGTCTCGACGGTGCCCTGAAGGCCCTCGCCGAGCTGCCGTTCGGGACGATCGTGCTGACTGCCGTGGCGTTCGGACTCATCGCCTTCGGTCTGTACAGCTTCGTGCGGGCGCGTCGCGCACGACTCTGATCGGGCCTCACTCGGTGACGAGCCGGCGCCCTTCGAAGGCCCGGCCGAGGGTGACCTCGTCGGCGTACTCGAGGTCGCCGCCCACCGGCAGGCCGGACGCGAGTCGGGTCACCCGGAGACCGAACGGCGAGAGCATTCGCGACAGGTACGTGGCGGTGGCCTCTCCTTCGAGGTTCGGGTCGGTGGCGATGATGACCTCCTGGACGGTGTCGTCGGCGAGACGCTGGACGAGCTGCCGGATGCGCAGATCGTCCGGTCCGATGCCGTCGATGGGGCTGATGGCCCCGCCGAGCACGTGGTACAGCCCACGGAACTCGCGCGTCCTCTCGATCGCCTGGACGTCTTTGGCCTCTTCGACCACGCAGATGGTGGCCGGCGAGCGTCGGGGGTCGCGGCAGATGCCGCACGTCTCCTGTTCGGTGACGTTGCCGCAGATCTCGCAGAAGCGCACCTTGGTCTTGACGTCGACGAGCAGCTCGGAGAGCCGGGTGGTGTCGAAGTTCTCGCTCTGGAGGATGTGGAAGGCGATGCGCTGCGCCGACTTCGGACCGATGCCCGGCAGTCTGCCGAACTCGTCGATGAGCTCTTGGACGATGCCCTCGTACACGACTACTCGCTTCTCTGAGGCGTGACGCGGGGAGCGATCGTCTCTTCTTCGATGAACTGGGCGTTGAGGATCTCACGGACGACGGCCTCGCCGTACCTCGAGTTGGCGGGGATGCCCCGTCGGGGGTCGCCGGCGGCCGCCCGGCGCTCGGGCGCGGAGGCGCCGGACCGTGACGGTTCGCTCGGTGCGCCCGCACCGGACGTCGAGACCCTGCTCGATGCCGACGACGACGACGGACCATCCGACGGACGACCGGTCGCGGGTGGTGCCGCGACGGGTGCCGGATCGGCGTCGATCCGCGGGGCTCCGCCGTCGGGTTCTTCGGTGATGTGCTCGGGCTCGTCGGGTTCGGGCGGCGCCGTCTGCGGGATCGCCGCGACGTCCCACCCGGTGACGGGCGAGGCGGCCTGACGGGCGGCCGGTCGTGCGGCCACGGGCGCCGGCGCTGCAGGCGCTCGGCTCGGCGCCGGGGGCTCCGTGACCGCGGGTTCGTCTGCAGGGGGCTCGGCGGCGGACGGCTCGGCGGCCGAGGGCGCCGGTGCGTCGGCCGGCGACACGGGGTTCGACGTCGCCGGGGTCTCCGTCGGAGCCGGGGCCGGGGCTGGGCGTGACGGCGCACCCTCGACCCGCGCGATGTACTTGACGGTCACGCCGAGGACGCTCTGGATGGCGCGTCGGAGGTGCTCGCTGACGCCTTCGCCCGCGCCTTGCGGCTTCTTGAAGTTCTCGACGTCACTGGCGCTCGGGAAGGTCAGGGTGAGGACGTCGTCGGCGTAGGCCTGCACCGTCGCGGTGACGACGACCATCCACGCGGTGCGCTTGGCCTTCTCGACGACCTCGACGATCTCGGGCCAGCTGTCGCGCATCTGCTGCAGTGTGACCGGGGCCGTCGACGATGCGCGCTCGGCCGGGTCGGCGGGGACGCCGTCGACCACGGGCGGCGTCTGTGCCCACGCCGCCGAGTGGGCCGCCGTCGGCGCGGCCGGAGCCGACGGCGTCGACTGTTCTGCCTGCCTGGGCTGTGCCGCCTGCGCCGGCTGTGTGTCTGGGTTCGGGTCTGGGGTCTTGGCACCCCAGGCGGCCGAAGCCGTGGCGGCGACGGCACCGGGTGCCGACCCGGCGACCGGGGTCGACTCGACCGCGGGTGCCGGCGTGCGAGCCGCCGCGGGGGGCTGAGTCGCACGGGACTCGGTGCGTGCGGCGGCGGCCGGCGACGAGGTGCGAGCGGTGGGAGGCGCACCCGCGACCGACGCCTCGACGCCCTCGACGCCGACGCGACGCTCGAGGCGCTCGACCCTGGCCAGTGCCCCGCGTTCGGTCTCGTCGGCCTCGGGGACGAGCACCCGGGCGATCATGAGCTCGAGGTGCAGACGCGGCGACGTCGCCCCCGTCATGTCGGTGAGGGCGCGGTTGACGACGTCGGCGGAGCGGGAGAGCTCGGCGGCGCCGAAGGACCGGGCCTGGTGCAGCAGGCGGTCGAGCTCGTCTGCGGTGATGCCACGGAGCACGGCGGAGGCCCCGTCGGCCGTCGCGCCGACGACGATCAGGTCGCGCAGTCTCTCGAGGAGGTCTTCGACGAAGCGACGGGGGTCTTGCCCGGTCTGCACGACCCGGTCGACGGCCGCGAAGGCGGCCGCACCGTCGTGCGCGCCCAGGGCCTCGACGACCTCGTCGAGGAGGGAGGCGTGCGTGTAGCCGAGGAGGGCCACGGCACGTTCGTATTCGATGCCGCTGTCTTCGCTGCCCGCCATGAGCTGGTCGAGCAGCGACAGGGTGTCGCGGACGGAGCCGCCGCCGGCGCGGACCACGAGGGGCAGCACGCCGGGTGCGGCGTCGACCTTCTCGGTCGCGCTGAGCTGCTGCACGTAGTCGAGCATCTGCGCCGGGGGGACGAGACGGAAGGGGTAGTGGTGCGTGCGCGACCTGATCGTGCCGATGACCTTGTCGGGCTCGGTGGTCGCGAAGATGAACTTGACGTGCTCCGGCGGCTCTTCGACCACCTTGAGCAGGGCGTTGAAGCCCTGCGGCGTGACCATGTGGGCCTCGTCGAGGATGAAGATCTTGAAGCGGTCGCGAGCCGGCGCGAAGATGGCGCGGTCTCGGATGTCTCGGGCGTCGTCGACGCCGTTGTGACTGGCCGCGTCGATCTCGATGACGTCGAGCGAGCCGCCGCCGTCTCGGGCCAGCTCGACGCAGGACGGGCAGACGCCGCACGGGGTGTCGGTGGGCCCCTCGGCGCAGTTGAGGCAGCGGGCGAGGATGCGGGCCGACGTGGTCTTGCCGCACCCGCGGGGACCGCTGAAGAGATAGGCGTGGTTGACGCGGTTGGTGCGGAGGGCCGTGCGCAGAGGATCGGTCACCTGCGTCTGCCCGATGAGCTCGGAGAAGTTCTCTGGCCGGTAACGGCGATACAAGGCGGTGACCACGGGACCAGAGTAGCCGGGGCCACCGACAGCGGACTACTCGCGAGAGGGCCTCGCCCGCGACTGCGGACGAGGCCCTCTCTCGATGGGCGGCGACGACGAGGTGGGTGAGTCCCCCGTCGTCACCGACCCCGGCTCTAGCGCATCGTCGTCCCGATCCTGCTGCGGCGACGGGAGGCCAGCAGCATCCCGAGGCCGAGCACGAGGATGCCCGTGCCGGTGGCCGCCCAGGGCAGGGCGTCCAGTCCCGTGTAGGCGAGGGTGCTGCCTCCGGTGCTAGGGCGTCCGCCCGCCCCGACGACGATGCCCGCGCCTCCTTCTGTTCCGACCGCACCCGCTCCGACGGCCGCGTCGACGACCACGAACTGCGTGCTGTCGTTCTCCGGCTCGACCAGCGATGAGTCGCTGCCGGTCAGTTCGACGCGGTGCAGCCCCAGCTCGAAGTCGGCGCCGACGGCGAACCGGAACGTGACCGTCCCGTTCTCGTCGGCGACCTGCGAACCGAGGGGGATCGGCGTCGATCGGACGACCGCGCTCACCGTCTCACCGGGGACGAAGTCGGTGCCGTAGACGGTCTGGACGACTCCGGTGCCGCGGACGATGCGCTTGATCTGGACCGTGGAGGAGTGGTCGCCAGGGAGCGCGTCGGGCGTGGTGCCGGTGCCGGCGGTGTCCGTGCCGGCGGTGTCGGTACCGGCGGTGTCGGTGCCAGTGGTGTCGGTGCCGGCGGTGTCGGTGCCGACGGTGTCGGTTCCGGCGGTGTCCGTGCCGGCGGTGTCGGTGCCGGCGGTGTCGGTGCCGACCGTGCCGGTCACGTCTGTGCCGGTCGAAGCCACCACATCCGTGCCGGTCACGTCTGTGCCGGTCGACGCCACCACGTCCGTGCCGAGCGTGCCGGTCACGTCGGTGCCGACCGAGGCCACCACGTCCGTGCCGACGACATCCGTGCCGGCGGTGTCCGTCGCGATGGTGCCGACGACATCCGTGCCGATCGTGCCGACCACGTCGGTGCCGGCCGAAGCCACCACATCCGTGCCGGCGGTGTCCGTCGCGACCGTGCCGACCACGTCGGTGCCGACCGAGGCCACCACGTCCGTGCCGAGCGTGCCGGTCACGTCGGTCGCCAGCACATCCGTGCCGAGCGTGTCGACGGCCGTACCGAGCACGTCCGTGCCGATGACGTCAGTACCCAGCACATCGGTGCCGAGCACGTCCGTCCCCGCCGTGTCCGTGGCGGTGCCGATCACGTCGGTGCCGATCGAGTCGGTCGCCGTCCCGACGATGTCCGATCCGGCCGAGTCCGTCGCGATGGTGCCGACGACGTCCGTACCTGCGCTGTCCGTCGCGATGGTGCCGACGACGTCCGTTCCGGCGCTGTCCGTCGCGATGGTGCCGACGACGTCCGTTCCGGCGCTGTCCGTCGCGATGGTGCCGATCACGTCGGAACCCGCACTGTCCGTCGCGACCGTGCCGATCACGTCCGTCCCGGCGGTGTCCGTCGCGACCGTGCCGACCACGTCGGTGCCGATCGTGGCCACCGCGTCCGTGCCGAGCGTGTCGACCGCCGTACCGAGCACGTCCGTGCCGATGACATCAGTACCCAGCACATCGGTGCCGAGCACGTCCGTCCCCGCCGTGTCCGTGGCGGTGCCGATCACGTCGGTGCCGATCGAGTCGGTCGCCGTCCCGACGATGTCCGACCCGGCCGAGTCCGTCGCGATGGTGCCGACGACGTCCGTCCCGGCGCTGTCCGTCGCGACCGTGCCGATCACATCCGTCCCCGCGCTGTCCGTCGCGATGGTGCCGATCACGTCGGAACCCGCACTGTCCGTCGCGATGGTGCCGATCACGTCCGTGCCGGCGGTGTCCGTCGCGACCGTGCCGGCCACATCGGTGCCGATCGAGGCCACGACGTCGGTGCCGATCGTGGCCACCGAGTCCGTGCCGAGCGTGTCGACCGCCGTACCGAGCACGTCCGTGCCCGTCACGTCGGTGCCCACGACATCCGTGCCGAGCACGTCCGTGCCCGTCGAATCCGTCGCCGTGCCGGCGATGTCCGTACCGATCGAATCGGTCGCCGTGCCGACGATGTCCGATCCGGCCGAATCCGTCGCGACCGTGCCGACGATGTCCGTGCCGGCGCTGTCCGTCGCGATGGTGCCGATCACATCCGTCCCCGCACTGTCCGTCGCGATGGTGCCGATCGCATCCGTCCCCGCGCTGTCCGTCGCGACCGTGCCGATCACGTCCGCACCAGCGGTGTCCGTCGCGATGG
Organism: Frigoribacterium sp. CFBP9030; assembly: GCF_034045195.1. Taxonomy (NCBI): domain Bacteria; kingdom Bacillati; phylum Actinomycetota; class Actinomycetes; order Micrococcales; family Microbacteriaceae; genus Frigoribacterium; species Frigoribacterium sp. CFBP9030. The sequence goes on along the minus strand of NZ_JAXCWG010000003.1, from coordinate 33,812 downwards.
TTCCGATCACATCCGTCCCCGCGCTGTCCGTGGCGATCGTCCCGACGGCGTCCGTGCCGGCGCTGTCCGTCGCGACGGTACCGGTCGCATCGGTGCCGAGGACGTCGGTGCCGAGGACGTCGGTGCCGAGGACGTCCGTGCCGACATCGGCGGTCTCGACCTCGATCGTGACCGCTTCGCCTTCGACGAACACCGTCCCATTGAGCGACTGCTCGGGCGTGATGTCGTACGTCCCGACGCCGACGCCGGTGAAGGTCGTCGTCCACCGTCCGTCCGTGTTCACCGCGGCCTGAGGGGCCCCTGCTCCGAGCGAGACCCGCACGGTCGCGCCGGGCTCCGCGGTCCCGGTGACGGTGACGTCCGTCGTGCTCGTGGACGTGGCCACGACGACGGGTGCCGAGCCGTCGGGGCTCGTGATGACGACCGGTGCGGCGAGCCGCACGTCGATCACGGTGGTGACGGCGGCCGAAGGAGCCCCGGCGCCGACGGTCTGGGTGGCCGAGACGGTCTGGTCCGGTCCGACGGCGACGCCCGGGACGACGACGCTCCACGTTCCCGTGGCGGTGGCCGTCGTCCGAGCGATCGCGGAGCCGATCGTCACGTTCACGACGGCCTCCGGTGCGGACAGACCGCCCACCGTCACCGCGGTCTGCGTGGCGGGGCCGAGGACGACGAACTCGTCACCGGCGTCGGGGGTGTTGATCGTCAGGACGTCGAGCGCCTGCGCGTTGACCGTGGCGCTGGCCAGGTCGACCACCGCGCCGGAGCCCGCACCATCGGGCAGGATCGCCAGACGCAGTGCACGGACCGTGGAGGCGCCGGTGTCGGTGCCGTCCGGGTCGCGGAAACCGGGACCTGACTGCGAGTTCACCGTCACCGAGACGAGGCTGTTCACGACGTCGAGCACCGGGCTGAGGACGTCGCCGACCCCGCTCGTCGCCGCGGAGAGGACGTCCCCGACCGCGTCGAGCGCGGTCCCGTCGAGCACGGGCGCGAGCACCGGCCGCGTGATGCCGGGCAACGCGACCTCGACGGCGTCGGAGACGCCTGTGAGCACGACGTCGTTCAGGAGCGCCCGGACCGGCACCAGCAGCAGCTCGATCGCGGGAGTGGCGTTCGGGAGCGGCGTCAGCGTCGACGTCGCGACGGGCCGGGTGGGGTCCGTCCCGAGCAGAGCGCCGAGCGTCGTGTCGACCCTGATGGTGAGCGTGCCGAGGGGCGCCCTGGTGGCGGACCCGAGCAGAGGAGTCACCGACACGGTCGGAGTCGTCGTGACGACGGCCTGGACCCGAGTGGTGTCGATCGCTCCGGTGATCGCGGTGCTCAGCGAGTCGGGCAGGGTCGTGTCGAAGATGGTCGACAGCGCCGTCTGGAGCTCCGCCTCGACGGCGGCTCCCGTGAGCAGCTCCGTGTTCGCCGGCAGATCGTTCAGCGACTGCAGCTCGGCGACGTCGACCGTGACGTCACCGGTCGACAGGTCGACGGTGACGGGCCCGCTGGTCAACGGCGCCGAGAGGACGGGAGCGGTCGCGGCGGGCAGATCGACGCTCGCCGTGACGGCCGCCTGCGTGTCGGCCAGGGTGAGGGTGCTCCCCAGCACCGACAGCGCACCGCGGACAGGTGCGAGGACACCCGTCTCGATCGTGTCGGGGAGATCTGCGGTCGCGCCGTTCGCCGAGTCGTTCAGGTCGTCGATGGTGGTCGTCAGATCGCCGGTGAGCGCCTCCACCGCCGGGCTGTGCAGGGCGATCGTCGCTCCGTCGACCTGGTACTCGCTGTCGACGGTGTATCCGGTGCTCGTGCGGGTGGCCTCGGCGCGAGACGAGATCGCGCCGATCTCGAGCGCGAGCTCGTCGGCGAGACCGGCGATCTGGGCCTGGGTCAGGAACCCGGTGAGGTCGAGGGACGCCTGCTGGGCCGGCGTGCCGTCACCGGCCTGCACGAGACCGCCCTCGGTGATGAGCCCCGAGGCCGCCACCGACCCGCTCGGTGTCGCCGAGCCGTACTGCGACACGGCGCCCAGGTCGAGGATGCCGTTGTCGCCGAGCAGCTGCACGCCGCCCTGGATGCGGAGCGTCTGGAGCGCGGTCAGGTCGAGCGGGTCGACGACCGGGGCGGACGTCGTGCCCGAGTACGACGAGTAGGCGCCCCCGAGCTCGGCGACCTCGTCGACGTCGACGATGCCGCTCCCGCTGAGGAAGAGCCCTTCCGCCTCGGAGACGTCCGGTGGTGCCGCCTGGGCGGGGACCACCGTCGCGGTGACGACGAGCGTCCCCACGGCGACGGCCGCCCCCCAGAGTCCTAGCGTGCCCAGGGGGCCGCGGTGAGTGAGTTGTCGCACGGGTGCCTCTTTCTGGCGGGCCTCGGGCCCGCCGGCTGATCCGACTCCCCCGGTGGTTGGCCGAGGGTGTGCTGTGGTGCAGGTGGTGGTGTCGCGTGGTCGCCTCGCTAGGTGACGGCGGGCGACGTCCGATCGCTCGGCGCGCCTTCGGGCAGCTCGCCGATCCCTCCCCTCGATCTCGAGATCCTGGCCCGGGCGGTCCGGGCGCGTTCCGCGACGAACACCGCGGCGCGCTGGAAGGTGACCGTCCGGATGAAGATCATGTCCGCCGCGAGCATCGCGAGCGAGAACAACGGCAGGCCCATGAAGAGGCCGATCCCGATGTGCATGCCGGTCACGCCGAGCAGGCCGACGACCCTGGTCCAGCGCCGTAGCAGCAGGAACGGGAAGAACAGCTGCACCGCGACGGCGAACCAGGTCGCGAACGCGACGAGCACGCCGCTGGCGGTCAGCAGACCGCTGAGAGCCGGCCACGGCGCGAATCGGTCGACGTGCAGCGGGTAGTAGATCGCCGTGCCGTCTCGCCAGAGCTCGCCCTGCACCTTCGACAGGCCCGCCACGACGTAGACGACGAAGAGCTGACCCGCAACGGCCACGAGAGCCCCGTTGTGCAGCAGCGTCGACACCCAGCCCGCCTCCTCACGGGCCCGGGCGACCCATCGGGGACGCGAGGCGACCGCGGCACGACCCCGCGCCTCCTGACGGCTCCTCCGACGCGCGTCGAGCGACCAGACGCGCGAGAGGTCGGTGAAGCAGAAGTAGAAGAGGAACAGCCGGACGGCGTTGTCCGTCTGGTCGACGGCGAGCACGTTCGAGGCCGCGAGGCTGGCGTACAGCCAGAGCGTCGCGATCGCGGCGACGCGGGCGTGCCAGCCGAGGAGGAGCGCGAGGGCCGACAGCCCCAGCGCGACGTAGCCGATCCAGAACGCCGGGCCGCCCACCTGCGCCGCGTCGAAGATCACGAACGGGAACCCCCAGGTCGACGACCGGTTGAGCGGCTCGGACCAGCCTGACGCGCCTCCCCAGGTGTACGACGCCGTGCTCGCGTTCGCGAGCACGAAGAGGAGGATGCCCAGGCCGGTGACGATCCGCGCGGCGGCGACGCCGTAGAGCGCCTTCCGGCCGTCGAGGAACCACCACTCGAGACGCCCGGCGAGCCGGGCCCAGGAGGCGCGGGCGACGTCCACCACGGCGCTCACGACCGACCCCCGGGGCCGTACAGCACGTCGATGGCGCCCTGGTCGAGCGTCGAGTCGGGCAGCGGCGAGCGCCATCCGCCCGTCACGAAACGGAACTCGGGGTTCGGGGCGGGGTCGGCGCGCTGCTCGAACGGGGTGACGGGAGTGATGCGGACCCGGACCTGGACGTCGTCGACCTCGCCCCACTGGGCCGTGGCCACCGCGGAGGCGATGCGGTTCAGGGCGTCCTCGTAGTCGACGTACGACCGGACGGCGCCGTCGCCGGCGGAGGACGTCGCGGCGAGGTCGTCGACGAGCTCCTGCCGCCAGTCGCCGTCGGTGAGGGTCTGCCCCACCGCGGGGCCGGCCTCGTCGCCGAGCGCCTGATAGGCCCGGAAGTACCCGCGGGCCAGCGAGAAGTTGGTCAGGTAGGTGCGCGACGGCACGAGGTGGTGCGTCACCCCGTTGGCGATGTCGCGATCGGTGATCGTGAACCACTCGGTGGCCGCGCTCTCGCCGGTCGGGACGGCGCGGACGTCGAGCGAGATGTCGCTCGAGACCGGATCGGGGGCGAAGACGGACCAGCTCTGCTGGAAGAACGGCAGCATGTACCCGCGCAGGGTCTCCTCCCCGACGGCCGCCCGGACCGGGTTCGCGGCCGACGACCACAGCAGCGTCGCCCCCAGGTGGCCGACGAGCAGCACGACCACGAGACCGAGGGCGATCCGCGGCGCCACGGGGCGACGACTGTCTCTCCGCCTGCTGCGGCGCGCTCCCCCGCGGGTGGACGAGTCGGACCCGCCCGAGAGCGGAGACGGTGAGCCGACGACGATGGTCGGCGCGGGGTCGCCCGGGGTAGGGGTCGACGAGGCGTTTCTGATCCTGTGCGACGTCACGGTCGCGGTCCTCTCGGGTCGATCGATCTCGTTCCGCCGTGGTGAGGGGCGGGACAACCGGCCTTGGTGAGGGGCCGGATCGCGTCGTGGTGAGCGGCGCGTGGTCGACGTGGTTGGCGTCGACGTGCCGTCATCCTATGCGGAGGAGCCGCCGATCCGCACCCCGCGAACAGGGGGGACCTCGACGGACGGCGCCCCGAGACGAGAAAAGACCCCTCACGCACCCGCCAGAGCCCGGTTACCCTTGCTGCATTTCTGCCCTGGGGGAGTTGGCCTGGATGGCGCCACGTGAGGAGCCTCGAGAAGTTTAGCGGCATCTGAGTGCCCGCCGCGACCCGGGGTGTTGCCTGGTGGCATGAGAATCGTCATCGCCGGAGGACACGGCAAGATCGCCCTGCTCCTCGAACGCCGACTCGCCGACGCCGGGCACGACCCCGTGGGCATCGTCCGCAACGCAGACCACACCGCCGACCTCGAGACAGCCGGTGCCCGTGCGCTCGTGCTCGATCTGGAGAAGACCGACGTCGACACGCTCGCCGGCCACCTCGACGGGGCCGACGCAGTCGTGTTCGCCGCCGGTGGCGGGGGCGGCAGCGGTGCCGAGCGCAAGCTCACCATCGATCGCGACGGCGCCGTGCTGCTGGCCGACGCCGCCGAGAAGGCCGGAGTCGGTCGCTACGTCATGGTCTCGGCCATCGGCACCGACGACTTCGACCCGGCCCGCGCCGAACTGCCCGCCGAGAACGACGACGACGTGTACCAGGTGTACATGCGCGCCAAGAGCGAGGCCGACGCGGACCTCCGCGGTCGCGACCTCGACTGGACGATCGTCCGCCCCGGCGGTCTCACCGACGACGCCGGCACCGGTCTCGTCACCCTGGGCACCACCGTCGACCGCGGCACCATCCCCCGTGCCGACGTGGCGGAGATCATCGCCACGGCGCTGATCGAGGGCACGGCCGTGAAGACCCAGTTCGAGGTCGTCTCGGGTGACGCGACCGTGTCGGACGCTCTGGCGACCATCAAGTACTGACCCGCGCCTCCTCGGTCGTCGGGGAGACCACGAAGGGCCCCGGAGGCGCAGTTCGCGCTCCCGGGGCCCTCTCGCGTCTCAGATGGTTCAGACGAGCGCCGCGGACTGCCGTGCTATCTCGAGCTCCTCGTTCGTCGGCACGACGAGCACCTTCACGGCCGACCCGTCGGGCGAGATGAGGCGCGCCTCGCGGGACGCCAGCTCGTTGCGGTCGTCGTCGACGTGGATGCCGAAGAACTCGAGCCCCGCCAGGGTGCGTCGGCGCAGCAGAGCGTTGTTCTCGCCCACTCCGGCGGTGAAGACCACCGCGTCGAGCCCGCCCAGCTGGGCGACGTACGCGCCGATGTAGTGCCGCAGGCGGTGGCGGTACACGGCGAGCGCGGCCTCGGCCACGGCGTCGCCGCGAGAGGCGCTGTCTTGCACGTCGCGCATGTCGCCGCTGCCGGTGAGACCCAGCAGCCCGGACCTCTTGTTGAGCAGCGTGTCGAGCTCGGCGACGTCGAGGCCGGCCTCGCGGTGCAGGTGGAAGACGGCGGCGGGGTCGATGTCGCCCGAACGCGTGCCCATCACGAGACCCTCGAGCGGGGTCATGCCCATGCTCGTGTCGATCGAGCGCCCGCCGTCGATGGCGGCCGCCGACGCCCCGTTGCCGAGGTGCAGCACGATGGTCTTCAGCTCGGCGAGGGGCCGCCCGAGGAACTCGGCCGTCTTCTCGCTGACGTACTTGTGCGACGTGCCGTGGAACCCGAACCGGCGCACGTGGTGTCGCTTGGCCAGGTCGGCGTCGATGGCGTAGGTGTACGCCGCGGGGGCCAGCGTCTGGTGGAACGCGGTGTCGAAGACGGCGACGTGCGGTACGTCGGCGAAGGCCTTCTTCGCCGCCCGGATGCCCTGCAGGTTGGCGGGGTTGTGGAGGGGCGCGAGGGTGGAGAGCCGATCGATCGCCTTCTCGACGTCGTCGGTCACGATGGTCGCCCGGTCGAACTCCTCGCCGCCGTGGACGACGCGGTGCCCGACGACCACCGGCGGGTACTCGTCGAACGACGGCCCGTCGGCCTCGAACGCGCTGAGCATCGCGGCGAAGCCCGCGGCGTGGTCGGCGATCGGCTGCGAGTCGTTGCGCGTCTCGTCGCCCGTGACCTCGTTGCGGTGCCTCGTCGACCCGACGCTGTCGCCGATCCGCTCGACGAGACCGCTCGCGAGGGTCCGCTCGCCGTCGAGCTCGATCAGCTGGTACTTGAACGACGACGAACCGGAGTTGACGACGAGGACTGCGCTCACGAGGGGTTCCCTTCGGGGGTGGATGCGGGGGTGGGGGCTGCGGCCTGGGCGCTCTGCGTCCCGGCCTGGATGGCCGTGATGGCGACGGTGTTGACGATGTCGCCGACCAGCGCGCCGCGGGAGAGGTCGTTGATCGGCTTGCGGAGGCCCTGCAGGATCGGCCCGATGGCGACGGCCCCGGCGCTGCGCTGCACCGCCTTGTAGGTGTTGTTGCCGGTGTTCAGGTCGGGGAAGATGAACACCGTCGCGCGGCCCGCCACCTCGGAGTCGGGCATCTTCGCCGCCGCGACGGTCGGATCGGCGGCCGCGTCGTACTGGATGGGCCCCTCGACCAGCAGGTCGGGTCGGCGTTCGCGCACGAGCGCCGTGGCCGCCCGCACCTTCTCGACGTCGGCGCCGGAGCCGCTGTCGCCGGTGCTGTAGCTGAGCATCGCGACCCGCGGTTCGATGCCGAACTGCTCGGCGGTCTGCGCCGACGAGATGGCGATGTCGGCCAGCTGCTCCGCCGTGGGGTCGGGGATGACGGCGCAGTCGCCGTAGACCAGCACCCGGTCGGCGAGCGCCATGAGGAACACGCTCGAGACGACGCCCACGTCGGGCAGGGTCTTGATGACCTCGAACGCGGGTCGGATCGTGTGAGCCGTGGTGTGCTTCGCGCCCGAGACCATCCCGTCGGCGAGTCCGAGCTTGACCATCATCGTGCCGAAGTACGAGACGTCGGTGACGGTGTCCATCGCCATCGAGGCGGAGATGCCCTTGTGGGCGCGCAGCTTGGCGTACTCGGCGGCGAAGCGCACCTGCAGGCTCGGGTCGAAGGGATCGAGCACCCGGGCGTCGGCGAGGTCGAGCCCCAGCTCGGCACCGCGCGCCCTGATGGCCGTCTCGTCGCCGAGCAGCGTGATCCGCGCCACACCCCGCTGCAGCAGCGTCGACGCGGCGCGGAGGATGCGGTCGTCGTCGCCCTCGGGCATGACGATGTGCTTCGCGGCGCCGCGCGCCCGCTCGAGCAGCTGGTACTCGAACATCAGCGGCGTGACCACGCCCGAGGGGCTGACCTGCAGGAGGCGCAGCAGCTGCGCCCCGTCGACGTGCTTCTCGAAGAGGGCGAGCGCGAGGTCGTACTTGCCCGACGAGTCGGCCGCGAGCCGGCCTCGGGTCTGCGTGATCGCGAGCGCGGTGTCGTAGGTGCCCATGTCGTTGTGGGCGATGGGGAGGGGGCTGTCGAGACCGGCGATGAGCCGGTCGACCTGCGGGGCCATCTCGAATCCGCCGTTCAGCACGATGCCGGCGAGCGAGGGGAACGTCTCGGAGGCGTGGGCGAGCACCGTCGCGACGAGCACGTCGGACCGGTCGCCGGGCACGACGACGATGGCGCCCTCGGTGAGCCGCGGCAGCACGTTCTCCATCGACATGGCGGCCACGACGACGCCGACCGCCTCACGGTCGAGAAGGGCCTCGTCGCCGCGGATCATCGTCGCGCCCGTCGCGGCGAGGACGGCGCGGACGGTCGGGGCCACGAGGAGGCGGTCCTCCGGCAGGGCCCAGACGGGCACGTCGGCGGACGGCGTACCCGCAAGGGCCTCGCCCACGCCCGCCACGACCTCGTCGAGGCGATCGGGCCCGACGCGGTTCGCCACGACCCCGAGCAGACTCGCGTGCTCGCTGCGCAGCTCGGCCGTCGTGACCTCCGCGACCTGACGCATCTCGGCGCCGTTGCGAGCGGTGCCCCCGTCGGAGCTGCGCCCGCCGAGCACGAGCAGCACCGGCGCACCGAGGTTCGCGGCCACCCGGGCGTTGAACGACAGCTCGGTCGGGCTGCCGACGTCGGTGTAGTCGGAGCCGATCACGACGACGGCATCGCACTGGCGCTCGACGGCGGCGAACCGGCTGACGATGGTCGCGAGCGCGGCATCGGGGTCGGCGTGCACGTCGTCGTAGGTGACGCCGACGCACTCGTCGTAGTCGAGGTCGACCCCGTCGTGCGCGAGCAGCAGTTCGAGCACGTAGTCGCGCTCGGCCGTCGACCGCGCGACCGGTCGGAACACCCCCACGCGACCCAGCTCGTGACTGAGGGTGTCGAGCACCCCCAGCGCGATGGTGGACTTGCCGGTGTGGCCTTCTGCGGACGTGATGTAGATGCGAGTCGACACGACGACCACACTAGGGCGGTCGGCTCGGAGGCCGCGGTGAACGGGGGTGAACGCCCGCCGGCCGCACCCCTAGGCTCTCGCCATGGAGATACGACCTGCGACCGAATCCGACCTGCCCGGCGTGCTCGAGATCCACGCGGACGCCGTGGCGAACTCGACCGCCATCTGGACGGACGAGCCCCCGACCCTCGAGGGGCGACGCGAGTGGCTGACGAACCACTCCGAGGCGGGCCGCGCCGCGCTCGTCGCCGTCGACGGCGACCTCGTCGTGGGCTACGGCAGCTACGGCCCGTTCCACGCGAAGGAGGGCTACCGGCACACCTGCGAGAACAGCGTGTACGTCCGCCCGGGCCATCAGGGGTCGGGCATCGGGCGCAGCCTGCTCGAGACGCTCATCATCGAGGCGACCGCAGACGACCTGCACGTCATGGTCGCCCTGATCGAGGCCGAGAACGAGGCGTCGGTCGGGCTGCACCGCTCACTCGGCTTCGTCGACGCCGGCGTGCTGCGCGAGGTGGGCACGAAGTTCGGCCGCTGGCTCGATCTGCGCTACATGACCCGCGCGCTCAGCTGACCCGCGCCTCCTGAGCTGCGAGGGCGACGGAGGGCCTCCGGCGCGGCATCAGTCGCGGGGCTTGTCGAACCGGGCACCCTCGGGCTTCGGCGCGAGCAGCGTCATGACGAAGACGGCGATCGAGCCGAACGGCACGAGGTACAGGAACTGGAAGAAGCCGCTGAGCCCGACGTCGTGCAGCCGCCGTGCGGTCAGCGAGAGCGTGCCGACGAGCAGCACCAGCCACAGCACGAAGTTGAGGATGACGAGCGGGACGAAGATCGCCAGCGGCGGGTCGGAGACCGCCTGGCCCGAGGCGTCGACCGTGCTGCCGATCGAGGCGACGAGACCGGTGATCATGATGAGGACGAACGACACGACACCCTGGACGAGCGCGAACCACCAGTACTCGCTGCGACTGGCCCGACCCGAGTAGTCGAAGAACTTGCGGAAGAACCGCGACACGGCCGCGGTGAGCGGGGCGTCGTAGTAGGGGGCCCAGAGCGGCGGCGGACCCTGCATCGCCGACTCGTGCTCACCGGGCTGAGGGGCCTGATAGGCCGGCGGCTGGTCGGGCTGCGGCTCGTAGGGCTTCGGCTGGTACGGCTGCGGCTGCTCGTCGGTCATGGTGTTCCCCCCGGATCGGTGACGCTCGTGCGACAACCGTAGCGCGCCTCCTCGTCGGGGCGACGACGAGAACCCCCGGCATCCTGAGACGGATGCCGGGGGCTCTCGTGGTCGTGCGGCGGAGGATAGGGGATTCGAACCCCTGAGGGCTTGCACCCAACACGCTTTCCAAGCGTGCGCCATAGGCCACTAGGCGAATCCTCCAGGAGGCGCGGCGGATACCGGCGCGCGACCTCGATCACTCTACCGGATGCGCGCCCGACTCCGTGACGACGGGGCGGCTGCGACGCCCGCGAGCCGTCGCCCGGGGCGCCCGCACGCCCGCGCCGACGTAGCATCGACGCATGGACTCCCTCGCCTCGTGCCGCGTCGACGCGTGGCTGTGGGCCGTCCGCATCGTCAAGACGCGATCCGCGGCGACGGCGGCCTGCCGCGCCGGTCACGTCCGGGTGGGCGGCGAACGCGTCAAGGCCGCCCAGACGGTGCGACCGGGCGACGAGGTGCGGGTGCGTCTCGGCGGGTTCGAGCGCATCCTCGTCGTGCGCCAGTGCCTCGTGAAGCGGGTCGGCGCGCCGGTCGCGGCCCTGGCGCTCGACGATCTGACTCCCCCGCCGCCCCCTCGCGAGGAGGTCGCCACGGTCGCCGTGCGCGATCGCGGCGCCGGTCGACCGACGAAACGCGAGCGACGCGAGCTGGAGAAGCTGCGCGACCGCTGACCGCCTCCTGCCGATCGGCGGTGATCGGCTCGGATCCGCACGGATCGGTCGGTACGGCCGGGCATCTCCCTCTATGATCGAGATTCCGACGACGCCCGCTTGGGGGCGGGCAGAAGTCGCTGTGAGGCCCTCGCGGTCGCACGGAACGGCGTCGTCGACCGAGGGGTGAGCTGATGCCGATCGTCGCGAGAGACGACTACGCCCTGTTCGTCGAGCCTCGACGCTCGGTGGCCGTCAGCGCCACGCTCACGGGCCTCGCGGCGATCGTCCCCGTCGGGGCCGCCCTCCTCTGGCTCACCTGGCCGTCCGGTCTCTGGCCGGTGGTCGTGGCTCTCGGCGTCGTCGTGATCGCCCTCGGTCTCGCCGCCTACCGGCGCTACCGCCTGTCGTTCGCCGCCCTCGACGCCGAGCACTTCGTCAAGCGCGGATGGCTCCCCGGCTCGGTGCGGGTCCGCCGCGATCGGGTCTCCGAGGTCGTGGTGGTCAGCACCTACCTCCCCAACAGCACCGACACGGTGCTGCAGCTGGTGGCCTTCGACGCCGTCGGGGTCCGGCTGTTCCGCATGCGCGGCCACTACTGGCCCGACGAGGCGATCGTCGCCGTGCGCGACGCGCTCGACGTCGCCTCCACCCTCATCGACAAGCCGATGTCGCTCCGCCAGTTCTTCCGGCGGTACCCGCACGCCCGCTACTGGTACGAGGGCCGCCCCGGGCTCACCGTGCCGGTGATCGTCGGCCTCTTCGCGCTGGCCTCGGGCGCGCTCGTGCTCGTCTACGGCACTCTCACCTGAGGCACCGCCGCGCCACCTCTGCTCAGCGGCGCCGCAGGGTGCCGAATATCCCCTTGACGACCTCGCGCACGATGGCCCTCCCGGCGCTCGATCCCAGCACGTCGCCGAGCACTCCCCCGCCGCCCTCCCGCGACGACGACCGGGTCCCCGAGGAGGTGCGGGTCGCCGCCCCGCGCCCCGCCCGTCGCCCGGCCGCCGCGCGCTCGGCCCGCTCGAACTCCTTCTGCTGACGTTCGTACTCGGCCTGGGCCGCCTTCCGCTCCCGTTCGGCGGAGGCCGCGGCCTTCGCGTCGGAGCGCTCGCGCGCGGCGGCCTCCTTCAGCTGGGCGTCGATCGTCGTCTGACGAGCCGCGGCGTCGGTGCGTTCGCGGGCGTCGAGCACGGCGGCCTCGAGCCGGCGGGCCAGCATCTCGCGGGCCGAGTCGCGGTCGATCCCGGCGCCGTAGACCGGCTGCAGCGGCGAGGCCGCCACCGACGCCCGCATCGTGTCGGCCGGTGTGGGCGACATCGATCCGCGCGGCGCCCGGAGGCGGGTCCAGGCGACCGGGCTGGGTGCCCCGCGCTCGTTCATCACGGTGACCACCGCCTCCCCGGTGGCCAGGGTCGTCAGCACCTCGGCGAGGTCGTACTCGCTCGTCGGGTAGGTCGAGACCGTAGCGCGGAGGGCCTTCGCGTCGTCGGGCGTGAACGCGCGCAGCTGGTGCTGCACCCGCGAGCCGAGCTGGGCGAGCACGTCGGCGGGGACGTCCTTCGGGGTCTGGGTGACGAAGACGATGCCGACGCCCTTCGACCGGATCAGCCGGACGGTCTGGACGATCTGCGCCGTGAAGTCCTTCGACGCGTCGGCGAAGAGCAGGTGGGCCTCGTCGAAGAAGAAGACGAGCTTGGGCACGTCGAGGTCGCCGACCTCGGGCAGGTCGTTGTACAGGTCGGCCAGCAGCCACATCAGGAAGGTCGAGAACAGGGCCGGCCGGTCGTGCACCCCGGGCAGCTCGAGCAGGCTCACCACGCCTCGGCCGTCGGCGGTCGTCCGCAGGAACTCCGCCGTGTCGATCTCGGGCTCGCCGAAGAACGCGTCGGCCCCGCGGTCGGCGAACGTGATCAGCTCGCGGAGGATCACCCCGACGGTCTGCTTGCTCAGACCGCCGAGGCCCTCGAGCTCTCCCTCGCCCTCGTCGCTGGTCAACCAGGTGAGCACCGCCCGCAGATCGGCGAGGTCGAGCAGCGGCAGCCCCTCCTGCTCGGCGTAGTGGAAGACGAGCCCGAGGCTGGACTCCTGCGTGTCGTTGAGGCCGAGCACCTTGCCGAGCAGCAGCGAGCCGAACCCGCTGACCGTGGCACGGACGGGGACGCCCGTGCCGATGCCGCCGAGCGCGAAGTACTCGGTCGGCGTGCCCTCGGGCGACCAGTCCTGACCGATGCCCCGGGTGCGCGCCGAGAGCTTCTCGGAGGGCTCGCCCGGGGTCGCGATCCCCGAGAGGTCGCCCTTGACGTCGGCGGCGAAGACCGGCACGCCCGCAGCCGAGAGCTGCTCGGCCATCACCTGCAGCGTCTTGGTCTTGCCGGTGCCGGTCGCCCCGGCGACGAGTCCGTGCCGGGCGAGCATGCCGAGCGGGATGCGCACGGGCACGTCGGGCAGGGCGTCGCCGTTCACCAGGGCGCCGAGCTCGAGCGCGGGGCCGTCGAAGGCGTACCCGGCACGGACGGCGTCGACCGCCGACGGGGACAGGGGCCCGGTCGACAGCGGGGCCGTCGACAGCGGGCCGGTCGGCGTCGTCGCCGAGGCCGACGTCGAGGCCGACGTCTCGGCCGCCTCGCCGGCCGTCGCCTGCGCCGTCGACTCGACCCGCTCCTCCTCGACCGCCTGGGCCTCGGCGTCGGCCGCCAGCCGTTCCGCCCGCGCGAGCGCCGCCTCCGCGTCCTGCTTCGCCTTCTCGGCGGCGGCGACCGCGGCGGCGGCCTCCGCCCTGGCCTGCTCGAGTGCGTCCGTCATGGCGTCAGCCTAGGCACGCGGAGGCGCGGAGTCCGGGTGAGTGCGTCAACCGCGGTCGCACCTGCACGCCCGCCTCGGCCGGACCCGCCCGGAACGGGCTCAGGCGCGGTGCTGCCAGACCCAGCCCAGCCCCCGCACGCGCTCCTGCTCGTCGAGCAGCCGGTGCGCGACGGGCGCCCAGAGGACGACTGCCACCCCCGCCCCGATCAGCAGCCCGCCGATGGTGTCGGTCAGCCAGTGCGCGCCGAGGTACGTGCGGCTCAGCAGCATCGCGATCGTGTACAGCACGCCGGCCACCCAGACCCACACGCGGCGGAGGACCACGCCGAGCACGACGGCGAGCGTCGCGGCGTTCGCGGTGTGCCCCGAGGGGAACGAGCCGTAGTCGCTGACGACCATGATCTCGGCCGGCCGCGCCCGACCGAAGGCGTGCTTGACGATCTGCACGACGCCGGCGCTGAGCGCGCACGCCGCGATCCAGTAGACGGCCGCCCAGGGGCGTCGACGCAGCAGCAGCACGGCCATGACGCCCAGGGGCACGACGAAGACGCCGATCACCCCGGCGCCGATCACGTTGAAGACGAGCGAGGGGACGTCCCAGAACGGGTGGCGGTGCTCGACGAGCTCGCCCATGAACTCCTCGTCGATCGCGATGGCGCCCGAGCGAGCCGTGATGACGACTCCGAGCAGCAGCACGACGCCGATGGCGCCCAACGCGCTGAAGACCCACCAGCGTCGCTGGACGCGCCGGGCCACACGTTCTTCGGACGGTGACGCGGGTCTCGGGGCCAGGGGGTCGGTGCGCATCCCCAGAAGGTACCCGCACCGCGGGGGTCGGTGGCCGAGGAGGCACCCGCACCGCGGGGGTCAGTGGCCGAGCGCCGGCACCGTCCGCGGCCGCACCAGCAGCCAGAGGCTCGCGATGGCGACGCACGACGTCGCGATCATCACGCTGCCCATCGGCACCGCCGAGCCGATCCCGAGGAACCCGACCACCGGCGAGATGAGACCGGCCAGGCCGAAGTTCAAGGCGCCGAGCAGCGACGCCGCCGTGCCCGCCTCCTTGCCGTGGTTGGCCAGACCGAGCACCTGGACCTGCGGGAACGAGAACCCGCAGGCCGCGATGAAGAACCAGAGCGGCACGAGGATCCCGACGAGCCCGGCCCCCGCCGAGTCGAGCACGACGATGGCGGTGGCCGACACCAGCAGCACGATCGTCGAGCAGGCGAGGATCCACTGCGGCCCGACGCGGCGGGCGAGCCGCGAGCTGATCTGCACCCCGGCGACGATGCCGAGCGAGTTGACCGCGAAGAGATAGCCGTACTGCTGCGGGTCGAGCCCGTAGACGTTCTGGAAGAGGAACGACGAGGCCGACAGATACGAGAACAGGCCCGAGAACGTCATCGCCCCGATCAGGGCCACCCCTACGAAGATGCGATCGCTGAACAGCGCCTTGTACCGCTGCCCCAGCGTCGTGTGCCCGGCCTCGAGCCGGCGGGCCGGCGGCAGCGTCTCGACGATGAGGAAGATCGCGGCGATGATGACGAACGCGCCGTACGCCACGAGGAACACGAAGATGCCGCGCCAGCTGGTGAACCGCAGCAGCTGCGACCCGAGCACGGGGGCGACGATCGGGGCGAGCCCGTTGACCAGCGCGAGACGCGACAGCATCCTGATGAGCGGCAGTCCGCCGAACAGGTCGCGGACGGTGGCCATCGCCACGACCCCGCCGGCCGCGGCCCCCATGCCCTGCAGCACGCGGAACAGCCCGAGCAGCTCGATCGACGGGGCCGCGGCGACCCCGATGCTCGCCAGGATGTGCACGGCCGTCGCGACGATCAGGGGCAGGCGGCGACCGACCTTGTCGCTCCACGGGCCGACCAGCAGCTGACCGACTCCGAAGCCGATGGTGGTCGCCGTGAGGGTCAGCTGGATCACGCCGCTGTCGACCGCGAACTCCTCGCGCAGCTGCGGGAAGGCCGGCAGGTACAGGTCGATCGTGAACGGACCGAGGGCGGTCAGCGCGCCGAGCACGATGACGTAGACGAGGCGCTGACGGCGGGTGAGCGAGTCACCGGGGTGGACGACGGTGGTCACGGGGCTCCGAAACATGAGGACGAGGAGGGGCGGGCGAGCCCGGTGCCCGGCCGCGCCACGGTGCATCGAATCGTTTCGAGCGCACCGCGCGACGGCAGGGGCGGGAGATCACGGGAGGGTGACGGTCGATGCCGATCCACGGACGCCGTCGCTGACAAGCGTACCGCGACGACCCCGGGGCGGGACGATGCGCGAGCGGTGCCGCCACGGCGCCCGCCACCGGGTCCGCCGGGAGGACGCCAAGGTCTAGGCTCGGGTCAGTCCGGCGCGGCCGGGCCCCGCACCGCGCCACAGGAGGCCCCCATGGTCGACGCCCGAATCGTCCAGACGACCCGATCGCTGCACACGGCGATCGTCGAGCTCGCGTCGAACCAGCCCGTCTCGGGCATCACCGTCGCCGACGTGACCCGGGCCGCAGGCATCAACCGGGCCACCTTCTACAGCCACGCCACCTCGCCGGGCAGTCTTCTCGCCTCCGTGCTGACCCCCGAGCTCGACGCCATCCGCCGCGACGACGCCGAGCTGCGCGCGCGTCCGGGCGCCGACCCCGAGGCCGTGACGAGGCTCGCCGTCGAGAGGGTCGTCGACCACGTCGTGCGCTACCGCGACGTGTACCGTCTCGCGCTGCCCGACCGGCTCGACGCGTCGATCCACCAGACCCTCGCCGAGCACTTCGCCACGACGTCGCTCGCCCACATCGAGGCCCTGCCCGCGGGCACGGCGCCCGACGGCATCGCGCCGCACATCGCCTCGGGCTTCTTCGCGCACGCCCTCGTCGGCGCCATCGAGGCGTGGCTCGGCGGCCGCCGCACGAGCCGCCGGACACTGCTCGACACCATCACGTCGATGATCCCGGCCTGGTGGCACTGACCGCCCCGTCGCCTTCCCCCAGCACGGCGAGCGTCGCCGGCCCGAGACGCAGCGCCCCGCTCGTCAGAGGCTCGCAGCGGATGCCGCCCCGACCGCGCAGGGCCCGGAACGCCCCCGGCGCCAGCACGACGTCCATCCATGCGCAGGGGTTGGCGGGGCGGTTCGCCCGCAGCAGCACCGGCCCATCCCCCGAGTCGAGCGAGAACGTGAGACCGGTCAGCGCATCGACGTCGACGCCGCGCAGCACGATGTTCCGCCGTGTCGCCGCGGCGTCCAAGGGTCCGGAGCCGAGGAGGCGCGCGACGGTCTCGAGGGACTCCGCCGCGAACACGGTCACCGACGCCGCCCGATGGGCGGGTCTCGCGAAGTAGCGGTCGCCGACCACGCCGAGGCCGGCCCGCAGCTCGAGCCGGTCGTGCGTCTCGACCCCGGTCGCCGGCTCGGGTCCGTCGGACGGTCGCCCGACGTAGCGGGAGCGGGGCGACGCGAGCAGCAGCTCGACCGTCACGCTCGTGACCGTGCCGACCCGCGCCTCCTCGTGCATCCGATCACGATAGCGAGTCCGGGTACGGCGAGAGCCGACCGCCCTGACGGACGATCGGCTCTCGGGTGGTGCGGTGGTGCGGTGGTGCGGTGCTGCGACTACTTGGTCAACGGGCCCAGCGTGGGGTCGTTGGCGTAGGCCTCGGCGGCGTTGTCCTTGGTGACGATCTGCGGGGGCAGGAGGTACGCGGGGACGACCTTCGAGCCGTTGTCGTACGACTCGTCGTCGTTCGTCTCGGCGGTGTCGCCCTCGGAGACCGAGGTGACCATGGCGACGGCCTGCTTGACCAGGTTGCGGGTGTCCTTGTTGATCGTCGAGTACTGCTCGCCGGCCATGATCGACTTGACGGACTCGACCTCGGAGTCCTGACCGGTGACGACGGGGACGTCCTTGCCGGCCTGCTTCACCGAGGTGATGATGGCGCGGGCGAGGGTGTCGTTCGGGCTCAGCACGCCGTCGAGCTCGGTGTCGGTGTAGGTGCTGGTCAGCAGCGAGTCCATGCGGCGCTGGGCGTTCTCGGCCTTCCAGCCGTCGGTCGCGGTCTGCTTGATCTCGGTCTGACCCGAGCCGACGACGACGGTGCCGTCGTCGATGGCCGGCTGCAGCACGCTCATGGCGCCGTCGAAGAACACGGCCGAGTTGGCGTCGTCGGACGAGCCGGAGAACAGCTCGATGTTGTACGGGCCCTCGGCCTTCTTGGCGGCCATGCCGTCGAGCAGGGCCTGGCCCTGGAGCTCGCCGACCTTGAAGTTGTCGTACGCGACGTAGTAGTCGACGTCTTCGGTGTTGAGGATCAGACGGTCGTAGGCGATCACGATCGCGCCGGCGTCGTGCGCCGCCTTGACCTGCGTGCCGAGCTGACCGCCGTCGGCCGCGCCGATGACGATGACCTTCGCACCCTTGGTGACCATCGACTGGATCTGCTCCTGCTGGTTCGCCACGGTGCCGCTGGCCGCTGCGTACTGCACGTCGGGCTCGAAGCCCGCCGCCTCGAGGTCCTCGTTGAAGAGGTCGCCGGCCAGGACCCAGTTCTCACTGGTCTTGGCAGGCAGGGCGACGCCGACGATCGAGCCCTGCTCGAAGCCGGAGGCGGCGTCGCCGGAACCGGCGTCGGTGCGGGCGGAGTTCGAGCAGCCGCTCAGGATCAGCGTCGTTGCTGCGGCGACCGCCATGGTCGCCAGCGCGATTTTGCGCATGCTGTGTCTCTTTCTCGTGAGTGAGGTGGTGCGGTGGGCCGCCGAGCGGCGGTCCGAGGGAGGCGCGACCGGCCGTCGATGGACGGTCGCGCTGGGAAGCGGGTCTAGTTGGGGGTCGTCGAGTTCGGACGCTGCACGTCGGTCACGTCGCCGTTGGGGGTGAGGACGGGGCTCGCGGAGTCCGTCGAGGGTCCGACGCCGTTCTGCGTGCCGGCCGCGGACTGGGTGGCGGCCGGTGCCGCGACGCCGTTCTTGTCGCGGTTCAGCCCCCGGGTCAGGAAGCCCGTGATGGACGGGCGGCCCTGGCTCTTGTTGTAGACGTCGACGGCCACGGCGATCAGCAGCACGAGGCCCTTGATCATCTGCACCTTGTCGGAGCCGACGCCGAGCAGCTGGAGACCGTTGTTCAGCACGGCGATGACGAAGCCACCGACGATCGATCCGGTCACGGTGCCGATCCCGCCGGCGACGGCCGCGCCGCCGATGAAGACCGACGCGATGGCGTCGAGCTCCCAGTTCAGGCCGTCCTGCGGGCCGGAGGCCCCGGCACGGGCGACGTAGATCATGCCCGCCACGGCGGCGAGCACCGACATGTTCATCATGACCAGGAAGTTCACCCGGCGGGCGTTGACGCCCGACAGCTCGGCGGCGTGCGAGTTGCCGCCGACCGCGTAGATGTGACGACCGAAGATCGTGTTCTGGGTGATGAAGCCGTAGACCAGCACGAGCACGCCGAGGATGATGCCCGAGATCGGGAAGGACGTTCCGACCCGGCCGCCGCCGAAGAGCGTGGCCGCGTACAGGATGATCGCGACGAGCACGGCGACCTTGACGAGGCTGACCCACATCGGCGCCATGTCGGAGCCCATGGCCTGCTGCTTGCGACGCAGGCGGAACTCGCGCCAGACGACGACGGCTGCGAGGACGAGACCGAGCAGCAGGGTCGCGTTGTTGTACCCGGTGTTCGGGCCGAACTCGGGCAGGTAGCCGGCGCCGATGACCGTGTAGCCCTCGGGGACGGGCAGCGTGACCGCGTTGCCGACGAACTGGTTCGCACCGCGGAAGAGCAGCATGCCCGCCAGCGTCACGATGAACGCGGGCACCCCGACGTAGGCGACCCAGAAGCCCTGCCAGGCGCCGATCGCCGCACCGACCACCAGGCCGAAGACGATGGCGACGGGCCACGGGAAGTTCCAGGTGGTCATCGAGGTCGCGACCATGATTCCGACGAACGCGGCGACCGAGCCGACCGAGAGGTCGATGTGGCCGGCGACGATGACCATGACCATGCCGATCGCGAGGATCAGGATGTACGAGTACTGGCTGACCAGGGCGATCAGGTTGGGCGGGTCGAGGGTGAGTCCGCCCGTGAGGACCTGGAAGATCAGGATGGCGACCACCAGGGTCGCGATCATCCCGAACTGGCGGGCGTTCGACTGGTTGCCGCCGAACACCTTCTTCAGGTCTTTGATGCCACTCATGCGGCGTTCTCCTTCTTCTTGGACGTCATTGTTCTCATCAGCGTCTCGGCGTCGGCCTCGGACGCGTCGATCTCGTTCGTGACGGTGCCCTCGAAGATCGTGTAGATCCGATCCGAGAGACCGAGCAGCTCGGGCAGCTCGGACGAGATCACGATGACGCCCTTACCCTGGGCCGCGAGCTGGTTGATGATGTTGTAGATCTCGAACTTCGCGCCCACGTCGATGCCGCGGGTCGGTTCGTCGAGGATGAGGATGTCGGGGTCGGTGAACATCCACTTCGCCAGCACGACCTTCTGCTGGTTGCCGCCGGAGAGCTTCGCGACGCCCTCGTCGACGGTCGGCGTCTTCACGCGCAGGCTCTTGCGGTAGTCCTCGGCGATCGTGTGCTCCTGGTAGCGGTCGACGACCGAGCCCCGCGAGATCTTCGACAGCTTCGCCGACACCGTCGAGCGCTTGATGTCGTCGAGCAGGTTGAGCCCGAGCACCTTGCGGTCTTCGGAGACGTAGGCGAGCCCGTTGTCGATCGCGTCGCGCACGTTCTTGATCTCGATCTCGCGACCGTCTTTCACGATCGTGCCCGAGACGAACTGCCCGTACGAGCGTCCGAAGACGCTCATCGCGAGCTCGGTGCGACCGGCGCCCATCAGCCCGGCGAGACCGACGATCTCGCCGCGACGCACCGTGATGTTCGACCCCTTGCAGACGAAGCGCTCGGCGGTCTGCGGGTGACGCACCCACCAGTCCTTGACCTCGAAGAGCACGTCGCCGATCTTGGGGGTGCGGTCGGGGAACCGGCTCGCCAGGTTGCGGCCGACCATGCCGCGGATGATGCGGTCCTCGTTGACTCCGTCGGCCTTGACGTCGAGGGTCTCGATCGTCTTGCCGTCTCGGATGATCGTGATCGAGTCGGCGATGGCCTCGATCTCGTTGAGCTTGTGGCTGATCATGATCGACGCGATGCCGCGGCCCTTGAGCCCGCGGATGAGGTCGAGCAGGTGCTGGGAGTCCGCCTCGTTCAGCGCGGCCGTCGGCTCGTCGAGGATGAGCAGCTTGACGTTCTTGTTCAGCGCCTTGGCGATCTCGACGAGCTGCTGCTTGCCGACGCCGAGGTTCTTGATGGCGGTGTCGGGGTCGTCCTTCAGGCCGACCCGGGCGAGCAGGTCGATGGCGCGCAGCTTGGCGGTCGACCAGTCGATGGCGCCGAAGCGCGTGGGCTCGTTGCCGAGGAAGATGTTCTCGGTGATCGAGAGCTCGGGGATCAGGGCGAGCTCTTGATGGATGATCACGATGCCGGCCGACTCGCTCGACTTGATGTCGCGGAAGCGCATCTCGTCGCCCTGGTAGACGATGTCGCCGGTGTAGGTGCCGTACGGGTAGACGCCCGAGAGGACCTTCATCAGGGTCGACTTGCCAGCGCCGTTCTCGCCGCAGATCGCATGGACCTCGCCGGCCCGGACCTGCATCGACACGGCGTCGAGGGCCTTGACGCCGGGGAACTCCTTCGTGATGCCGCGCATCTCGAGGATGATCGGGGACTCAGCCACGCGCGCCACCCCCGCGGGTTCCGCTCGTCGTGATGTGTGCACCGGGCACGCTGACCTCCACGTTTCGACTTCTCTGTCGGTCCGCCGCTCCCTGAGGGCGTGGCGGGCACTGTCTGTTCGGCGTCGGGCGGCGATCCGCACCAGAGGCTCCGGATCGTTGCGGTGACTGAATGTGACCGTTCACACCGCGACTGGAGCAAAGCTAATCCTGAGAAAGCCCCGTGTCAAACGCCGTGGCCGATCTGTTATGAAGCGGTGCCGAGCCGGTCGACGGTCGGGCCGCGGAGAGGCCGCCGAGGAGGCGCGACGACGCTCCCCGCACCCCTCCCGTCACAGGAACCACGGCCGGTCGGTCGAGGCGCGGACGATCAGCTCGGCGGCCAGCAGGGTGCGGTCGATCACCTCGTGCCCCTCGAGCTCGCCGATGACGAGCTCGACCGCGCGACGCCCGATCAGGTCGAAGTCCTGCCGGACGGTCGTGAGCGGGGGCCACAGGTGCGCCGCCGTGGGCGCGTCGTCGAAGCCGACGACGCTGACCTCGCGGGGGACGTCCACGTCCGCCTCGCGGAAGGCGTGCAGCAGCCCGACGGCCATCAGGTCGTTCGCCGCGAACACGGCCGTGAAGTCGCGGCGGCGCAGCAGCTCCTTGCCGGCGAGGTAGCCGAAGTCCGCCGTCAGGTCGCCGAGGATGGGCGGCTCGATCGAGAGCTCCGCCTCGCCCATCTCGAACAGGAACCCCTGCATGCGCTCGTCCGCCTCGATCCAGTCCTGCGGGCCGGCGACGTGGACGATGTGGCGGTGACCGAGGTCGATGAGGTGCCGGGTGGCCAGGCGGGCGCCGGCGAACTGGTCGACCGACAGGCTGTGCGCCCGATTGCGCTGCGTCGAGTCGAGGGCGACGATCGGCACGTCGAGGTCGAGCTCGTCGATGACGTCGAAGAACTTGCGCTGCGGCGCGATGACGATGATCGCCTCGACCGCCTGACTGGTCAGCAGGTCGAGGCTCGCGCGGACGTCGTCGTCGGCTCGCGTCGTGCTGGCGATGCTCAGCCGGTAGCCGGCCGCCCTCGCCTCCGCCTCGATCGCGTTGACCATCGTCTGCGGGCCGAAGTGGACGTTCTGCAGGGTGAGCACGCCGATCGCGCGCGAACGGCTGGTCACGAGGGCCCGGGCCGCCTGGTTAGGGCGGTAGCCGACCTGCTCGATCACGTCGAGGACGCGCTGCCGTGTCGCCGGCCGGATGCTCGGACTGTCGTTGAGGACTCGGGAGACGGTCTGATACGAGACGCCGGCCAGAGCGGCGACGTCGCGGATGTTGGGAGCACGCACCTTGTCGATGTCAGGCTTCACCGTGGCTCCGTCGCTCTGTCACGAGCGGTGTGACCGTACACATCGCTGTCTGCAGACCATTATGCAGTTCTGCGGGCCGCGTCTCGACCACGGGACGACGACGGCAGGAGGCGCGGTTCACGTCCGTCGAGGCACCGCGCGCCCGCTGAGCACCAGCGCCAGCAGCGCCACGGTCGAGCCGATCGCGAAGCAGGCGGCGAACGCGTACGGGCTCGACGCCCCGCCGAGCAGGCCGAAAGCGCCGCCGGCCACGGCGAGCGCCACGGCCGAGCCCGCCGAGTCGGAGATCGTCAGGGCGGAGCTGTTGAAGCCCCGGTCGGACCCGGTCGACAGCGCCAGCGTCAGCACCGAGAACCGCGGGTACATGAAGCCCATGCCGAACCCGGCGAGGGTCCAGGTGGCGATGAGCGCACCCGGCGCGAGACCGAGGAGCGGGGTGAGCGTGGCGACCACGAGTCCGCCGAGCACGAGCACGATGCCGATGCGGATGCCCGTCCGCTGCGGGACCCGCTCGCCGAGGCGCCCCTGACTCCAGCTCGCGAGGGCCCAGCCGAGCGCCCCCGCCGTCAGAGCGGTGCCCGACGCGGACGAGCTGAAGCCGTAGCGATCCTGGAGGAGGTAGGGGATGTAGACCTCGCTGGCGAGGAACGCCGCCCCGACGAGACCGCGGAGGAGCACCAGGGTCGGGAGACCGGCGCGAGCACGCAGGGTGCCGGGCGGCAGCAGCGGACGCAGGGCGATCGCGAGGGCGGCCACGGCGGCGACGACCACGGCCACCGCGACGGCCGGCTCGAACTCGTCGACGAGGTTCAGCGCCAGGACCCCGAGTGCGGCGCCCGCCGCCCAGAGGATCCGCCGCGGACTCCAGGGCACGGCGCTCCTGCCGTCGGCGCGGTCGGGCGGCGGGACCCGTCGGAGGCTCGGCAGGATCATCACGAAGGCGGGCACGGCCAGCACGACCGCCCCGACGAAGACCCAGTGCCAGCTGAGGCTCTCGGCGACGAGACCGGCGATCAGCGGGCCCACGAGCGCCGGGACGACCCAGGCGGCGGCGAACCCCGCGAAGATCGACGGATGCAGCGCCGGCGGGTAGAGCCGCGCGACCATGACGTAGAGGCCGACGATCACCGCGCCCGACCCGAGCCCCTGCACGAGTCGCCCGAACAGGAAGACCGTCATGTCGGGGGCCGCGCCCACGACGAGCAGACCGACCGCGAAGAGCAGCATCGACGCGATGACGACGACCCGGGGGCCGCTCCGGTCGGCCCAGTTGCCGGCGACCACCATGCCGACCAGACCGGTCGCGAGCGGTGCCGCGAAGCTGAGCGAGTACAGGCTCTCGCCGTCGAGGTCGGCGCTGACGATCGGCATGATCGTCGTGACGGCGAGCGACTCGAACGCGGCGATGCCGATCAGCGCGCACATGCCGAGCGTCGCCAGGAGATACCGCCGGCTGAGGACCCCCTCGGGGCGGGTGCTCAGTGCGCCGTCGGACATCCCCCCACCCTAGGCCGCGCCTCCCTCGCTCTCCGCCCCTCCGCGTCGAGGAGGCGCAGGTCGACTAGTCGGACGTGGCCCGGTCGAGCGCCTGCAGCACGTCGGCGAGCAGGTCGTCGACGTCCTCGATGCCGACCGAGAGACGGACGACGGTCTCGGGGACCTCGAGCTCGGTGCCGCGCACCGACGCGTGCGTCATCTCGGTCGGGTAGCCGATCAGCGACTCGACGCCGCCGAGGGACTCCGCCAGCTGGAAGAGCTCGGTCGACTCGGCGAAGCGACGTGCGACGGACGGCCCGGCGGCCAGCGAGACGGAGATCATGCCGCCGAAGGCCCTCATCTGGCGTGCCGCGATGTCGTGCCCGGGGTGCGAGGCGAGACCCGGGTAGTAGACGCGGTCGACGGCGGCGTGCCCCTCGAGCGCGTCCGCGATGGTCGCGGCGTTCGACGAGTGACGGTCGACGCGGACTCCGAGGGTCTTGATGCCGCGGACGGTCAGCCAGGCCTCCATCGGAGCCGACACCGCGCCCGCGCCGAACTGCAGGAAACCGATCTTGTCGGCGAGCGCCTCGTCGTCGACGACGACCGCTCCCCCGACGACGTCGGAGTGACCGCCGATGTACTTCGTCGTCGAGTGCACGACGGCGTCGGCCCCGAGCGACAGGGGCTGCTGCAGGTAGGGCGACGCGAAGGTGTTGTCGACGACGACGAGGGCGCCCGCCGCGTGGCCGATCTCGGCGAGCGCCGTGACGTCGCTGATCTTCATCAGCGGGTTGCTGGGGGTCTCGACCCAGAGCACGGCGGTCTCGCCGGGGCGCACCGCGGCGCGCACGGCGTCGAGGTCGGTCATCTCGACGGTCTCGAGCACGACGCCCCACGGCACGTGCAGCCGGTTCACCAGGCGGTGGGTGCCGCCGTAGACGTCGTTGCCCATGACGATGCGCGAACCGGGGCGCAGGACCGACCGCAGCAGCGCGTCTTCAGCCGCGAGACCCGAGGCGAAGCTGAACGCGTGGCTGCCGCCCTCGAGGTCGGCGAGCAGGGTCTGCAGCGAGTCGCGGGTCGGGTTGGCCGACCGGGCGTACTCGTACCCGCCCCGGAACCCGCCGATGCCGTCTTGCACGAACGTCGACGACTGGTAGATGGGCGGGACGACGGCACCGGTGGTGGGGTCGAAGTCCTGACCGCTGTGGATGGCGCGGGTGGAGAAGCCGTGGGTCATGCGGGTGTCCTTTCGAAGGGGACTGCGATGCGGAGGTGCCTGGATCAGGCGGAGACGAAGGCGAGCACGTCGTGGCGGGTGATGACGCCCACCGGCTTGCCGTCGTCGGTGACGAGCAGCGCGTCGGTCGACTCGAGGGCGGTGCGCGCGGCGGTGACCGACTCGTTGATGCCGATCAGCGGCAGGGGCTCGCCGACGAACGGCGCGAGGGCGTCGCCCATCGTCGCTCCCCCGGCGAAAAGCGCCTCGAGCAGGGACTTCTCTTCTATGGCGCCCACCACCTCGCCGATCACGACGGGGGGCTCGGCCGAGAGCACCGGCATCTGCGAGACGCCGTAGGTGGTCATGATGCCGATCACGTCGTGGACGGTGTCGCTCGGGTGGGCGTGGACCAGCTCGGGCAGCGAACCGGTCTTCGACGCGAGCAGGTCGCGCACCGTGCGCTCGTCGGTGCTGTCCGAGAAGCCGTACGAGCGCATCCACGCGTCGTTGAAGATCTTGCCCAGGTAGCCGCGGCCGCTGTCGGGCAGCAGCACGACGACGACGTCGTCCGGTCCGAGCTCGCGGGCGACGTCGAGGGCGGCGGCCACGGCCAACCCGGACGAACCGCCGACGAGCAGCCCCTCCTCGCGGGCGAGGCGCCGGGTCAGCTCGAACGACCGGGCGTCGGAGGCGGCGATGATGCGGTCGACGACGCTCGGGTCGTAGGCGCTCGGCCAGAAGTCCTCGCCGACGCCCTCGAGCAGGTAGGGCCGCCCGGTGCCGCCGCTGTAGACGCTGCCCTCGGGATCGGCCCCGACGATCTGCACCGCGCCTCCTGAGATCTCCTTGAGGTAGCGACCGGTGCCGCTGATGGTGCCGCCGGTGCCGACGCCGGCGACGAAGTGCGTGATGCGCCCGTCGGTGTCGCGCCAGATCTCGGGCCCGGTCGTCTCGTAGTGGCTGAGCGGGCCGTTCGGGTTGGCGTACTGGTTCGGCTTGAAGGCCCCGGGGATCTCCCGGGCGAGGCGGTCGGAGACGCTGTAGTACGACTCGGGGCTGGTGGGCTCGACGGCGGTCGGGGTGACGACGATCTCGGCGCCGTAGGCCTTCAGCACGTTCCGCTTGTCTTCGCCGACCTTGTCGGGCAGCACGAAGACGCAGCGGTAGCCCCGCTGCTGCGCGACGAGGGCGAGCCCGACGCCCGTGTTGCCGCTGGTGGGCTCGACGATGGTGCCGCCGGGCTTCAGCAGGCCGTCGCGCTCGGCGGCGTCGATGATGCGCGTGGCGATGCGGTCCTTCGACGAGCCGCCGGGGTTCAGGTACTCGACCTTGACCAGCACGGTCGCCGTGATGCCCTCGGTCACCTTGTTGAGCTTGACGAGCGGGGTGTCGCCCACCAGGTCGAGGACGGTCTCGGCGTACTTCACGAAGGCTCCGGTTCTCCGCCTCCGTCGTGGGGTGCGGACTCGAGGTGACGGGCTCGGGTCGCGCCGGTGGCGACCAGGCGTCGAGTCTATCGAGGCGCCCTGCGACTGTTACGAGGCGAGACCCGCGGGGTCTCGGGCGACGGGTGTCGGACGCACGGACGGTGCAGACACTGCACGCTGTGACCTTCCTTTCAGCGTCGTGTGACCGAGAATGGGACGGCTACGCCGATGTCACGTCGGCCCCTTCTCACGACAGGACCTCACATGGCCAACGGCAACAACGACAAGCCCTCGGTCAAGCAGCAGCGCGACGCACGGCGTCAGGAGAAGGTCGCCGCGCTCAAGAAGCAGCAGGAGAGGGCGAAGCGCAACCGCCTGATCGGCATCGTGACCGGCTCCGTCGCCGGTCTGGCCGTGATCGGCATCGTCGTCGCCTTCGTCGTCACCAGCGGGCAGCCGCGCGAGAACCCGCGCGACATCGTCGTCGAGGGGGCCCAGACCTTCTCCGACCTCACCGCGAACCACGTCACCGGCCCGGTCGACTACGCCCAGACCCCTCCGGCGGGCGGCGACCACAACCAGATCTGGCTGAACTGCGGCGTCTACACCGAGCCGGTGCCCAACGAGAACGCCGTCCACGACCTCGAGCACGGCGCCGTCTGGTTCACCTACGACCCCGCTCAGGTGAGCGAGGCCGAGATCGAGGAGCTCCGCGACTTCGCCCCCAGCACCTACGCCGTCGTCTCGCCCTACGAGGGCCTCGACTCCCCCATGTACGTCTCCGCATGGGGCGCGCAGCTGCCGTTCGCCAACGTGACCGACGACGAGGAGGCCGTCTCCGACTTCGTCACCAAGTACTGGAAGTCCGGCGACGCCCCCGAGCCCGGCGCCCCCTGCACCGGCGGTGTCGACGGAGCAGGCAAGATCGCGTGACCGACGCCGACCGTGGCGGTACCGGGGCGGGCGTCGTCGACCCGACCCGTGCCTCCCGGGGTCGCCGCGTCCGGCTCGTGGTCGCCGCGGCCCTCAGCATCGCCCTCGTGCTGCTGATCGGCATCGCCGTCGGTCGGCTGAGCTCGCCGAACCCGGTCACGCCCGGCACCGAGAGCGTCGAAGCGGGCTTCTCGCGCGACATGCAGGTGCACCACGAGCAGGCCGTGCGGATGGCCATGATCGTCCGCGACCGCACCGACGACCCGGCGACGCGGTCGATGGCCTACGACATGGCGCTGACCCAGTCGCAGCAGGCCGGGCAGATGTTCGCCTGGCTCGAGCTCTGGGGGGTGCCGCAGGCCCCCTCCGAACCGACCATGACCTGGATGTCGCGGCCGACCCTCGACGGCTCGTACGGCGACCACCAGCACACCCCGTCCGGAGGCGCGGGCGGCTCGGCCACGCCGGTCGCCACCCACGAACCCGGCGGTCCGATGCCGGGGCTCGCCACCGACGAGCAGCTCGCCGCGCTCGAGGCGGCCAGCGGCGTCGAGGCCGAGCGCATGTTCCTGACCCTGATGATCGCCCACCACCGCGGCGGGGTCGAGATGGCCGACGCCGTGCTCGCCCGCAGTGAGAACCGTCAGGTGCGGGTCTTCGCCACCGGCATGGTGCAGAGCCAGGAGAGCGAGATCGACGCGATGGAGGACATGCTCGCCGAACGCGAGTAGGCCGGCGCCCAGCCGAGGGGCGCTCCGCGACGGGGCCGCCGCAGAGCTCAGCCGGTCGTGACCTGCTGCCCGTAGAGCTCCGCGTACACGCCGCCCAGGGCGACCAGTTCGTCGTGCGTGCCCCGCTCGACCACGCGCCCGGCGTCGACGACGAAGATCACGTCGGCGGCCCGCACGGTCGAGAGCCGATGCGCGATGGCGATCGTGGTGCGGCCGCGGGCGGCGGTGTCGAGCGCCTCCTGCACGACGCGCTCCGAGACCGTGTCGAGCGCGCTGGTGGCCTCGTCGAGCACGAGCACCGCAGGGTCCTTCAAGAGCACCCGGGCGATTGCGATGCGCTGCTTCTCGCCGCCCGACAGCCGATAGCCGCGCTCGCCGACGACCGTGTCGTAGCCCTCGGGGAACGACGCCACGGTGTCGTGGATGTTCGCCCGCCGGGCCGCGTCGACGATCTGCTCGTCGGTGGCGTCGGGCCGGGCGTACCGGAGGTTGTCGGCGATCGTCGCGTGGAAGAGGTACGTCTCCTGGCTGACGATGCCGATGTGCTCGACGAGGGACTCCTGGCGCAGCTCGCGGACGTCCGTCCCGGCGAACCGCACCGCGCCTCCGGAGACCTCGTAGAACCGCGGGATCAGATACGACACCGTCGTCTTGCCGGCCCCGCTCGGTCCGACGAACGCGGCGAACTGACCCGGCGCGATGTCGAACGAGACCCCGTCGAGGGTCCGCTGGCCGGGCTCGGCGTCGGGGTACGAGAACGACACGTCGTCGAACTCGACCCGGCCGAGACGCGACTCGTCGACGGTGCGCGCCGAGGGGTCGTCGTCGATCGCCGGGTGCAGGTCGAGGTACTCGAAGATGCGCGCGAAGAGCGCGCCGGACGTCTGCAGGTCGAGGGCGACCCGCAGCAGCCCCATGAGGGGGAACGTCAACCGCGCCTGCACCGTCGTGAAGGCGACGATCGTGCCCGCCGTCACCGGCACGTCGCGGAGGATCAGCCAGGCCGCCACGAGGTAGATGACCGCGGGGATCACCGACAGGAAGATCTGCACGACCGCGAAGAACCACTGCCCGCTCATCTGCTGGCGCACCTGCAGACCGATCTGGGTCCGGTTCTCGGCCGAGTAGCGCTCGATCTCGGCCCTCTGCTGGTTGAAGCTCTTCGCCAGCAGGATCCCGCTGACGCTGAGCGCCTCCTGCGTGATGGCGGTCATGTCGCTCAGCGACTCCTGCGTCTGCGTGGCGATGCGCGCCCGCACCTGGCCGACCCGGCGCTGGGCGACCACCAGCAGAGGGAGCAGGATCACCGTCACGACGGTCATCTGCCAGCTGAGCACGAGCATCGAGACGAAGGCCGCGATGACGGTGACGGTGTTGCCGAGCACGCTCGAGATCGTGTTGCTGAGGACGTTCGCGACTCCGCCGACGTCGTTCTGCAGCCGCGACTGGATGACACCGGTCTTGGTGCGGGTGAAGAACGCCAGCTCCATGTTCTGCAGGTGACCGAACAGCCGGATCCGCAGCGCCCCCATCACCTTGTTGCCGACCGTCGCGGTCAGGAAGGTCTGCCAGACGCCGATGCCCGCCGACAGCACCCAGAGTCCGATCATCGCCCCGACGAGCTCGAGCAGCACCGGCACGTCCGGGCCACCGCTCGGGAACAGCCCGCGGTCGAAGGCCTGCTTCGTGAGCAAGGGCGGCAGCACGCTGATCGCGGCCCCGATGAACACGAGCACGACGGTGACGACCAGAGCCCGCTTGTGCGGCCCGAACAGCCCGCGGATGCGTCGCAGCAGATGCGGCACCCGGGGGGCCTCGGCGTTGGCCGCCTTCTGCGCCCGGACGTCGCCGCTCGAGACGCGACCGGGGCGCGTCCCGCCGCCGCGCATCCCGCCGCCCGAGGCGACGGAGTCCATCCTGCTCATCCGCCAACGGTACGCCGAAGACCATCGGGGTACACGTTCGGCCCCCATTTCAGGGCGCTTACGACCAATTGATCGATGGAGCGGAGATGTCACCTTAGTATGAGCGCGACGGATGGACGACCACCATCCCGACGCCGTAGTCCTCGTACCCGACCGAGGAACCCCGATACGGCAGAGGTTAGGACCCGTGAACACGCCTGACGATACGGCCGCCGACTACCCGAGCGCCGAGATGCAGCCCGCCGACCACCGGGCTGCCCTCGACGCGATCGAACGCGCCTGGACGAGCATCGCGCCCCTGCAGGGGGCCCGACTGCGCGAAGCCATCCGTTCGACGCCCGAGGACGAGTGGCGGGGCCGCCCGCGCATCCTGCTGGCCCTCGCCGCCAGCCACCGCTCCGTCGGCTCGCGCTCGCGCAGCGCCGCGCTGCCCTGGTTCCGAGGGGTCGCCAAGGCCATCGACGCCGATCCGACGATGTCGCTGGAGGTGCGGGCCGGCTACCACATCCATCTCGCCGCCGCGCTGCGGTCGCTCGGCAACCTCGTCGTCGCCCACGAGCACCTCGAGGTGGCTCGCACCCTGATCGAGAACGACACGACCGAGTCCATCAGCACGCGCATCTCGCTCAGCGCCTCGTTCTCGCTGCAGCTCGGACTGATCCGCGTCCACTACGGCGAGTACGACCAGGCCCAGTTCGCCCTCGGCCTCGCCGGCGGCCTCGCCGTCGAGCACCTGAGCCTCGCCGAACGCGTCGAGTGCCTCTCGGCCCTGGCGTACGTCGCGATGCTGCTGGGCGACTTCCGCCTCGCCGACGAGCACCTCGAGGCGGCCGAGGCGCTGGCCGAGGGTACCGAGCTGATGTCTAGCGTCTTCGCCGCGCTCGCGCAGATCACCCGGCTGCAGCTCGCGCTCGAACGCGGCGAGCCCGGCGTCGCCGCCCCCGTCGAGTCCGTCCGGCTCGCCACCCGCGGCAGCGACTGGGAGGCGCACGGCTGGTTCGCCGAGGCCCACGCCTGCCTCGTCGAACGCCGCTACATCGAGGTGCTGGACCTGCTGGCCCGGATCACCCGGCTGGTCGACGCCTTCACCGGCACGTCGACGCTGCCGGCCGCCATCGCGTCGCTGCGGTCCGAGACGATGCGCTGCCTCGGTCAGCCGCAGGAGGCGCGGCGTCTCGCGGCCCCGCTCGTCCCGACCCCGAGACACATCCAGTGCCCGGCCCGCGTGCTCGCGCTCGTGCACCTCGCGGCCGGCGAACCGGAGGCCGCGCTCGACGCCCTCGAGCCCTGTCTGGTGCTCGGCGACCTCCACAGCGACCGCACGATGCCGCACGTGCACGCCATCGTCGCCGCCGCGCACCTGGCCCTCGGCGAGACGGCCCGGGCCGACATCGCGTTCGACCGGTCGCTCCTGGGCGCCGGGCGCAACGAGTCGGTGTGGATGTTCTCGACCCTCGGGGACGACGTGCTGCGGCACCTGCTCGAGCGGGCGTCGCACCGCGAGCAGTCGCAGCCGATCCGGGCGAGCCTGGAGCGCCTCCTCGGCTCGTCGGTCGACGCGGCGCCTCGCCTCGACGAGCCCCTCAGCGACCGCGAGCTCGTGATCGTGCGCCACCTGGCCACCGGGCAGACGCTCGGCCAGATCGGCAGTCAGCTGTTCATCTCGGTCAACACCGTCAAGAGCCATGTGCGGAGCATCTACCGGAAGCTCCAGGCGTCGTCCCGTCGCGAGGCGATGACGAGGGTCCGCGAGCTCGGTCTGCACATCGACGACTGACCTTCCCCCTCGGAGGGCGCGGAGGGCGTGCTGCGACGCCGAGGGCGCTGCGGGTGCCTGGTAGCCTCTCGCGGTGCCCAGAGACACCGCCTCGCCCTCCGCCCGCCTCTCGCTCGCCGCCCAGCTGCGGCAGCGCAAGCCCATCGAGGCGTTCGCCGCCGAGAGCGACGCGAGCGCCGCGGCGGCCACGGACTCCGCGGGTCGTCCGCGTCTGCGGAGGTCGCTCGGCGTGTGGCACCTGACCGCGATCAGCATCGGGGCGACGCTCGGCACCGGGATCCTCGTCGTGCTCGGCACGGCCGTGCCCCTCGCCGGGCCCGCCGTCTGGATCGCCTTCGTGCTCGCGGGCGTCGCGGCCCTGCTGTCGGCGCTGTCGTACGCCGAGATGGCCGGCAGCGTGCCCGTCTCGGGGTCGAGCTACAGCTACGCCTACGCGACGCTCGGCGAGGGCCTCGCCTGGGTCTGCGGCTGGTGCCTCGTGCTCGAGTACGCGGTGTCGGTCGCCGCGGTGGCGGTCGGTGCCGGTCAGTACGTGAACGAGGCCCTCGGCGTGTTCGGCCTCGCACTCCCCGACGCGATCGCCGAGCCCCCGGGCGCCGGCGGGGTCGTCAACCTGCCCGCGGCCCTGCTCGTCATCGTCGCGATGCTCGTGCTCGTGCCGGGCGCCCGCGAGGGGGCCTGGGTCAACACCGTGCTCGTGGTCGTCAAGATCGGGCTGCTGGTGTTCTTCGTGGCGGTCGCCTTCACGGCCTTCAGCGCGGGCAACTTCGAACCCCTCGCCCCGATGGGCGCCGCAGGCGTCTCGGCCGCGGCGTCGCGGTTGTTCTTCTCGTACATCGGCTTCGACGCGGCGTCGACGGCCGGCGAGGAGGCGCGCGACCCGAAGAGGGACCTCCCGCGGGCGATCATCGCCTCGATCGTGATCATCACCGTGCTGTACATCCTCGTCGCGGTGGCCGCCATCGGCGCCCGCCCGTGGGAGACCTTCACCGACGGCGAGGCGTCGCTCGTCGCGATCGTGGCCGAGATCACCGGTCAGCCGTGGGTCGCGTTCGTGTTCGCCGTCGCCGCCGTGCTGGCCATCGCGAGCGTCGTCCTCACCGTGCTCTACGGCCAGACCCGCATCTTCGTGTCGATGTCGCGCGACGGACTCGTGCCGAGGGTGCTCGGTCGCATCTCGCCCCGCACGCAGACGCCCGTCGCCGGCACGCTGATCGTCGGCGGCGCGGTCGCCCTCGCGGCGGCGCTGGTGCCCCTCGGCGCCCTCGCCGACGCCACGAGCATCGGCACACTGTTCGCCTTCGCCCTCGTCAACGTCTCGGTGATCTGGCTGCGCCGCAACCGGCCCGAGCTCGACCGGACCTTCCGTGTGCCGCTCTACCCGGTCGTGCCGGTGCTCGGCTGCGCCTTCTGCGTGCTGCTGATGGTGACGCTCGGCTGGATCACCTGGCTCGCGTTCGGCGTCTGGATGCTCGTCGGCGCGGCGGTGTACCTCGGGTACGGGCGCCGGCACTCGGTGCTCGCCCGCGCCTCCTGACGGCCCGTTCCGTTTCGGCGGGTCGCCGTCACTCGGTGCTCGCGTGCGTTTTCCGAGGGCACGATCCGGTTCGGCGGGTTCCTGTCATCGGCGGGGGGGGAGGGCTGGCGCGCCCCCCGCGACGCGGAGCCCCCCGAGCC